>DUBL01000117.1:25088-25947 GCA_012960345.1 Gammaproteobacteria bacterium
AGCCCGAGTCCGAGTGGTTTTGCTTCTACAGGTGAGCTCACACCGGGCAAGACCGGCGATGGTAAAGCACCCACCATCATGAGAGCGACCGGGTGTGGCTCAGAGAAGGGCAAGCTGGTCGGTGATGGCCTGATGATTTATTTCGGCACAGGACGATTTCTGTCCAGCGCGGATAAGACTTTGACGTACGAACAGTTCTTTTATGGAGTGCACGATCGGGGAATACCTGATCGCGGTGTGGAGCACCTCGTAGCGCAACGCTTTATGGCAGGTGGCGGCGAAGGCGGGCGCATTACTGATCCTGACCTGAAAGTTAATTATTCCAAGAAGTCCGGTTGGTACATCAGATTGCCGGAGGCCGGCGAGCGGGTTATCGATCGTGCGGTAGTTCGTGGGAATCTCATTATGTTTAACACGCTGGTTCCCGACGCGAGTGTGTGTGCATCAGGCGGCCATGGCTGGGAGATGAGCGTGATGAATCATAACGGTGGTAGTCCCAGGCTGGCGTCCTGGGATTTTGATGGAGACGGTGTGATCGGGGTCGGTGATCGTGGAACGATGACAACAAGCAAGGGCGAAGAGAAGAAAGTCGCCTATTCCGGAAAAAAGATCGAGGGCAAAGGTCTGCCCTCGGGGTCGACGGTCTCTGGAGATGTGCGATTCACGCCTTCAAGCGGGGCTGATTCACCAATAGCTACGGTACTGTCGCCTAGTACCGCGCTGCCCCCACATCGTCTTTCCTGGGTAGAGTTGCAGCCTAGAAACTAAGGGCGCGGCTGTTGGGACATCAGGGCCTTTTGTTTTCGGCACCTAGTCGCAATATCAGAACTCCGGTTGGAGTCTGCCCCCGGTTGGAGCC
>DUBL01000118.1 GCA_012960345.1 Gammaproteobacteria bacterium
ATCAGAGCCGCGATAGGCTGGTCAACGTTTTTGGACAGGGCAACATGCGTCATCATGTCGCCATGGGCGTCCCAGTTGCCTGATGATCCGGTATCGATTAACTCGACGAAGCGGACGCCGCGCTCGATGAGTCGGCGTGCGGCGAGACATTGCCAACCGAAGCCCGTCGTTGAATCTGGTTGAATTGCGTAACTCTCCAATGTCTCCTTGGTTTCTTTGCTAAAGTCGAAAGCGTCCGGTACTGCCTGTTGCATTCCGTATGCAATCTCAAAGCTCTTCATTCGAGCCGACAGCGCGGCCTTGTGTTCACGAGTAGCGAGATGAAGTTTATTGAGTGCCTGGAGTGCTAAGATTTCCTGACGCTGTTTTTCCGCTGGAAGTCGTGGTTTCACGTTGGCAACGGGTTCTGCTCCGGGAACGACTAGCGTCCCCTGATTGACAGCGGGAAGGAAGTCGTTGGAGTAAACCTGAGTTCCCGCATATGTTTGGCGTGGTGCGACAACAACAAACCCGGGAAGATTCTGATTGACTGTGCCCATTCCGTAGGTAACCCAGGAACCGATGCTTGGTCGTGAAAAGGCAAAGGATCCGGTATGCATACCCAGAGTCGCGTTGTAGTGATTGGAATGGGAGGTATGCATGGAGCGGATGACGGCGAGATCATCAACGCAACTAGCAACGTGGGGAAACAGCGTACTAACCTCGGTCCCGCATTCACCATGAGGAGAAAATTCCCACTGAGGTCGCTTGAGATAGATACGTTCGTAGCCGGGGCGATCTTTGATTTCCGGATGGTCGGCCTTTATTTCTTTACCATGGTCCCGGTGTAATGCAGGTTTGGGGTCGAACGTGTCGATATGCGAAACGCCACCTGTCATGAACAGGAAAATCACATTTTTTGCCTTTGCAGGAAAGTGCGTCTCTTTCGGAGCGAGTGGTCCTGCGTCATCAATGGCAAGGCACTCGGCGATACCGGGCAACAACAAGGAGCCAGCCAGAGACGAACGCAACATCGATCGTCGGTTGATACCGTTGATATGCGATTGGAAACGGTGTGACATAGCTTGACCGTTATTTGAGTGTTTAGTCCACATAGAGAAATTCATTACTGGACAGGAGTACTCGACTGAAGGCTTGCCATTTTTGTTCATCTGTTCCGTCGTAGGTGTTGATGAACTGAAGCGTGATATCTGTTTCGGCGTCTGTCGGTAATCGTTGAAACAGAAGTTGATAGAGCTCATCGATCATAGGATTAGCGGGATCGCTCGCTAAGATGCGTGATGCGGTTAGATTGGCACAGGAGTGAAAAAACTCATCATTCAGGAAATAAAGTGCCTGAGTAGGTACTGTGGTTTGTTGCCGAACGGGCGAACTTGCGTTTGGGTTAGGGCCATCAAAAAGTGCGAGGAATGGGTGGCGTCGTTGACGTTGTACCATCAAATAGACACTTCGCTTATTCGTTTGGTAAACCGCATTAAAAGGTGCGTGTTGACTAAATTTCCATGTTGATTCCGGAGGAAACGGATGTGCTTCGCCAGGTAGACTGTCGAGTTCTTTACTAACGGCGAGCAGAGAGTCTCTTATTTCTTCTGCCGTAAGGCGTCGCGGAGAAAAGTGACTGAGCCATTTGTTGTTTGGATCCTGCTGGTGTGCTGTTTTAGAGGCATTAGAACTACGTTGGTAAGCATCACTAAGCATGATAAGACGATGGAGCGGTTTTATTCGATAGTTGTGAGCGACCAACTGGCCGGCCATGAATTCGAGCAGTTTCGGATGGGACGGAACTGAACCGCGGGATCCGAAATCATTGGGCGTTGCTACAATGCCCTGACCAAAGTGCCATTGCCAAACGCGATTTGCCAGGACGCGTGCAAATAATGGATGCGAAGTAACCCAGTTAGCCAGGTCGACTCGGCCGCTCTGCTGAGGGTTTTGGATTGGTGCACCACCAAAAATCTCCAGCCAACGCCGTGGTATTTTTTCACCAGCCTGTTCTGGATCGCCTCGAAGTTGCAATGCTGCATCACTGACCATGCCCTCAGTAACGGCATAGGCAACCGGAGTCATCACTGGAGTCGGAGGTGTTAAGTTTCCATTCTTTTCTCCTAACGCGGCTAAGCCCTCACCCAACTCGGCGGATTGGAAATGTTCAAGAAAGAATGTCACACCGTCTCCGGCGCCGGCGTGTGCGTCAAGGACGTGACCGGAAATTGCATATTCACCATCTTCGGGACAAATCCAGGAGATAGCGGCATCCTCGCTGGGGCCTGGGTGAGTAAAGAGCGTCTTTGGAGGCAGCGATGTCCACGCTGCAACGGTGGTGCCACCAGTATTCGCATACACAGACGGATTCTCGCCAGATGCCCAACCTTTCAGAGCGGCATGGCCACCAATATTTAGTTTTTTGGTGATCAGGTATTTGGGTCCGTCTGTAGGATCCAGAAAAGCCCACGTCGCGCCTCGCACCTCGATTAACGGAGAATCTGAATCGATCAACTCCACTAACTCTTGAGATGACCATTTCTTCTCCGGGACTTTTGTATTCTGAATGTTTAAGAGGATACCAGTCGAATCGGCTCCGTAATTAGCATTGCGGTTGATCTTAAGCTGAAGAACCTCGCCCTTCTTAATTTGTCGTACCGAGTTGTCGCCCAAATGTTCTTCTAATTTCTCATTCCCGCTTTGACCGATATTGGCGGTCCCCAGGACAGTAATCGATTTAGCCGCGAGCCCTTTAAGGGTCGCTATCGTTTCAGGATTGTTTGGCTTGTTGGCCTCATATTCAGCCATGGCCGCAAGATATTCTTCATGTAGTCGTGCTAGCTCTCCGGTTAACTCCAGAGCGACCAGGTCTGCCGGTTGCGGGATAGGTTCGCAACCGGGAAAAGAGAATTTTGTGCTGCTGAAAATGCCGTAAAGGGCGTAATAGTCTTCCGCTGTGATAGGGTCGTATTTGTGGTCATGGCATCTGGCACAACCGATTGTCATTCCAAGGAATGCCTTCCCGACGTTATCAATTACATCTTCGTGCATGAGGTGGATGTCTTTGTTGATGTCGTGCCCATAGCGTCTTGAAACTGCAAGATAGCCGGTAGCAATAATCCCATCCTTTCGCAAATCGACCGTATCACCCAGTGGTTGCAAATCACCTGCAAGTTGCTGTTGCACAAAAGAGGTGAATGGCATGTCCTGATTAACCGAATTAATCACCCAGTTTCTAAAACGCCATGCGTGCGGCAACGGTCGGTCCGAATTCTCGCCGGCCGTATCGGCATAGCGGATCACATCCAACCAGTGGCGTCCCCAGTGTTCGCCATATTCTTTGGACTCCAGTAGACGATTGATAACTTTAAGGAATGCATTCGGGGACTTGTCCTGTTCGAATGCGATGACGTCTGAATATGTCGGAGGTATTCCTGTCAGGTCATACGTTGCTCGTCTAATCAGTTCTCTTCGAGAAGCTGCTGTTTTGGCCGATAATCCCTGGGCCTGAAGTCGGCGATTGATTAGCTGATCAATTGCTTGAGGGGATTGGACGAGTTCGACATCAGCAATGGGCTGGTATGACCACCATGTTTTTGCGTCGGCCTTGGACATCCCGCCAATCTGCTGCCCTGCGACACGCGGATCAACTTCTCCGTTCTGTACCCATTTCGTAAGGATTTCGATTTCTTCCGGTTTAAGTTTGCCGCCTTTATCTGCTGGGGGCATCTCAATGCCGCGGTAATTTATTGCGTCGATCAAAAGGCTACCGTCCACATCCCCCGGAATAATAGCCGGACCGGACTCGCCACCTTTGGCCCATCCAGCTTTTGTTTCAAGCGACAAGCCGCCGGACTGTTTCTTGCCAGCATGGCACTGGTAACATTTGGCAATCAATAACGGTCGGACTTGTTTCTCGAAAAAGTCGTCAGCCTGTAGATGGAACGGAAACAGCACAAGCAGGGCAACGATCAGTATTAGAAATCGTTTCATTTGTCTTATTACGTACGGAATATCAGTTGGACCATTTCAAGCGTGACCTCGTTGAGGCCACATTCGACCAGCTTACCAAATCACAACACGAAGTACTTGGTTAGACCGCACCACGTCGTCTGTTCCTGGTTGGGAAATTCGCCACGAGTAGCACAGAACCACTACTTAACGGTAACCGAAGAGCATTTCCAATTCGCAGTCTCTGACGATCTCCGCTCAGGAAAACGTGTCTTTCTCGGACATTGTGGGTGTTCTTGAAAACACCCTTCGGTTCCGTAGTAGGCTGAAAACCGAAGGTGGGAACGTGCCGAAAAGGTCG
>DUBL01000119.1 GCA_012960345.1 Gammaproteobacteria bacterium
GTGTCGGTGCATTCAAGTTGCCGCTTAAGATGTCTGGCATGACGGAGGCATCCACTATGCGAAGCCCGTCGATCCCATGAACGCGGAGCTCCTGGTCAACAACGGCGTGTTTGTCAGTGCCCATTCGACAGGTGCCGCAGGGATGGTAGTCGGTGGATGCATTGGCACGTACCCAGTTTTCCAATTCGTTCTTGGTGATAGAAGGTGCGGGTGTAATGCGTGATCCACGAAACTCATCAAATGCGGGTTGTGTCAATAATTCGTTCATTAGATCCATTCCTTCAACCAGTTCCTGCACATCGTGTGGGTCGCTGAGGTAGTTAAAGAAAACGGCGGGACGCTCCCGCGGATCTCGTGATCGCAGTTTGATTTCCCCCTTACTCTTGGGTCGAAGTTGGTCGCAGTTCAGCTGATAGCCCTGTTGTAGGCGAATCTTGCGCCCACTCCATTCACTGTAGACCGGGGTAAAGTGATACTGCAGGTTAGGGTGCACGGCGGCCTGATTGCCAGAAACCAAGCCGCCCATTTCCCAGATGTTTGAGGTCCCGATGCCGGAGCGAGTTAGCAGCCATTGCAAACCGACGCCAAGTTTTTTCAACGGCTGGGTAAGCTCATCAAGCGTCACCGGTTTAAGACACTGAAAAGCAGTGGTTACCGCTAGGTGATCCTGCAGATTTTGACCGACGCCGGGTAGGTCTTGTATTGGCGTAATGTCCATTGCCTTTAGATCATCCGCCGGGCCGATCCCCGACAGCATTAAGAGTTGTGGCGTTTTAATAGCGCCGCAGCTGATGATGACCGAATGGCTGGCGCGTGCTTGTCGTTTGGTGCCATTTTTTTCGTATTCCACGCCGACAGCGTGGCCTTTCTCGATGACAATGCGGTTTGCCAGTGCGTGGGTCACTAAATCAAGGTTTGGTCTTTTTAGGGCGGGTTTTAGATGAGCGACGGCGGCGCTGCTTCGTCGTCCATTTTTGATAGTGCTATCGAGCCTGGCAATGCCTTCGGGTCGGTAGCCGTTGAGGTCATCGGATGTGCCTTGCCCGGATTGTTCGCCTGCCAGAAGTAGGGCGTCGAACAGGGGGTTTTGGAGCCGTCCCTGTGTGACACCAAGGGGACCTTGTGCCCCGCGCCACTGGCTTTCCCCGCGGTCAGAGGATTCGCAGCGTTTGAAATAGGGTAGACACTGGGAAAAGGTCCAGGCGGGTAAGGCATATTGTTGTGCCCATCGATCGTAATCCAGTGGGTGTCCGCGCATGTAGACCATCGAATTAATGCTGGAAGACCCGCCAATGACCTTGCCTCTCGGGAGCTCGATAGCCCTGTTCTCACAATGGGGCTCAGACTCGCTGTGATAGTTCCAGTTAATACGAGGGTCTTTATAAGCGTGATAGACCCCGGCTGGAATGTGCACCATCAATTGGTGATCCATGGGCCCCGCTTCAAGAATCAAGACTTTGTGGTATCCGTCTTCACTTAGTCGGTTTGCTAATACACAGCCGGCTGATCCCGCGCCTAGGATGATGTAGTCGTAGTCGATGGTTAAAGGCATCAGAAACTATTCGTGAACGAAACTGCAGGGCCCATGTGGTGACCAGTGCTACGATCAATCAGTGGAGGAACGGATTTAGCCACGGTGATAGTTTGGCGCGGGCAGTTTTAAATTTGATGAGTGAGTGGAGTCTATTGTAGGTGTTCGACCAGTATCTAATCAGCATTGAGGTTATCTAGAGCAAGGCGCTATAAAAGCACTCTACATCCCCACGTAAGAATCATGGACACAAACGAAAACGCCACGGTTGTCTCCCCGTTAGTGCCAGGGGCTTTGTCATGATTCAGGCATCGCATCCGATCCTTCATCACTTGATACAAAGTTTGAGCCAAGGCGGGTGGCCGATTCGATTGTGGGTCTATTTGATGCCATTTTCTTTGTTGTGGGTCTCGAGCGACCTACCGTTTCCATTTGTTACTTCAAAAGCACTACTGATCACGCTGTGGGCTCTGATGGGTCTTACGGTCATGATGTTTCATCGCTCGCCTATCCGCGTGACCCGATTCGACCTACTGTTGCTGATCAGCATTCTATTGGGTCTGCTGACGGGATTTGCGAATGGAAATGCCGCATTGAGTTTCTACTCCACATTGGAGCGATGCAATGGTGTGGCGTTGCAATTGATGTTGTTTCTCTATCTTTTGCTTTTGAGAAATACAAAACTTGATTGGCGGATTTATTGGAGTGTGGTCTTGTTCGTGTCGTCGATCGTGTGGGTAGATCTATTGATTAGAAATGGCCCACATTTGGAATTGCAGGTCGCTTCATTGTTAGGAAACGAAGCCTACTTAGCGGGTTTCCTGATGCTCTCAGCATTAGCGAGTGGGTGGTTAGGGGCAAGGATGCCCAACGGATGGGTTCGGTGGTTGTTGTATTGCCTTGTGGGCGTGCAAATTGCTATCGCAGTGTTGACCCATAACCGCTCGGCAATCACCAGTGTGTTGCTCGCGATCGCGCTGTTGTATAGCGTCAATTTCGCTCGGAAATCAATCAGGCGGCAGTTGTGGGTTGTCGCCGGAATGGTGCTATGTGCTCTATTGTTGTTGGGGGTGTTCTTCCTGCAATCCGGAACCTTTCATGACTTAGCGGTTCGCTGGGATCAATCCTTCAGGACGGGCTCAATCAGTACCCGGTTGGATCTTTGGCTTGCGGCGGGGCGTATGTTCCTTGAAGCACCGATCTTTGGGGCAGGCTTTGGAAATTTTCTTTTCGTTTTTAATCGGCATCATCCCGGGCTCTACGCGAAGAACCCGGGCGAGGAGTGGGTGGACAATGCTCACTCGTTACCCTTTGAGATGTTGGCAACGACCGGTTTGGTCGGAACGTTGCCATGGATCATTATGCTGGTTGTGCTTTTTGTCGCAGCCTTTCGGCGTCTCAGGGATCACCCCACCGACAGGTGGCTTTTTGTTGCGTTGCTGGCTTGCTTTATCGAACAACTTTTTGTCATTAACAGCATTCCAAAGCACATGGTTCAGATTGGATTGATGGCCTACTTTACCCAGGATCTCCCACCCGTCCGTTGGCCCATTCGTTGGGTGAGTCGATGCCCGAAGGGAGTATGGCTCGCGTGTCGCGGTGGTGTGGTGGCGCTGTGTCTGTTGGGGGTTTGGCACCTGGCGTTGGCGCCTTATCACAGCTTTCGTCTATTCAATGAGCTTCGTTTCGACAGTGCCGGAACGAGTGTCAAGAAAGGCAGGGTCGAAGCCTATTTTTCAAAACCGCTGATCTACACCCTCTGGCCGAAACTACTGCTCGTTTCGGATCTTGAGCAGGCAGCGCAAAATGGGCATCCGCCATTTTCCAAGGCCTATGTCGCAACATTAATTGCCCTGATGCGCAAGGAGGTTGTGAAGGACTCGGGCAATATTAAAGCGCGAGTGGCCCTCGGGCGCCTTTATCTGATGTCGGATCCTGTGGCCGCGGAGGCGATTTTTGAGCGGGTAGCGCGCGACGCACCGAATAAGCCGCACAGTTATTACTACCTTGGGTTTGCGCAACAGTTGAATGGCAACGCACGAGCAGCGGCCGCGAGCTTTCGACGATGCCTTGATCTTGACATCAAACTTACAGAGTGCGATCGGCTTCTGCATCTGTCGAAGGCTGATGGCAGCTAGGGTCGGGCTGAGAGTCGGGGTAACTTGAGAGAGAAGATTGGGTAGTTTTGAGGGATTGCAAAATCAGCAGTGAATGATGCGCGGGTTACTGCCACAGACGATTAATAATCAGTTTCTCTAAGCAGCGGTAACTGGTTAATACTATATGATTATAAATCAATGATATAGCCGTAAAAAGCATTGAGAGGCGTAGCTTCAATGATATGTTACAACTCTGAAGAGGTGACGGTGGTCACATTCGGGGTGAATTGAACTGTGGCAGACTAGAGTTGTAACCCGTGTTATTTGTGTACTGGTTTGTGCCACGCTAACACGTATCGTGTGCTGTCCAGGATGCTATTCGTATAAGGATCTGACCGAAATAGACAATAACTGATGTGGGCAAGACGTTTAACGGAGTACCGCCGCCACAGGCACTTGGAGCTCGATTGATGAAGACTAGTAGAAACGTTTTAAGCGTCGCGTCACTCATTATTTTTTTGCTGACAGCGTTTACCACACAGTTGGCGATGGCCGCGGATCCCGTCGGGTCGGCTTCATACACCAGTGCGACGAGCACGGCGGCCACGTCATCGTCCACCCCTTCGACAGTCTCCACCGAGATGGGAGACGGCAC
>DUBL01000120.1 GCA_012960345.1 Gammaproteobacteria bacterium
CAAGCAGATCGATGTCGTTGTAATCGTTGCCGATGGTAACTGTTTGCTCGGTGTCGAGGTTTAATTCGTCGCACAGCCAGCGGGCAGTCTTTGATTTAGACACGTTGCCTGGAAAAATCTCTAACCAGGTGCTGTGATGGTCTAACGGTGAAGTGGTGCGAATCACGGTCAGTTTTGGCAATCTGGTTTGTAGTGTGCGTTGTAGCCGCTCGCCAGCATGGGCGGAACTAATCGCAAGTAATTGCGTCGCGGGGGTTGGATCATTTAACGGTAAAACCAGGGGCCGCTGATGGGCATCGTATAGTGCTAGGCGCCTCTCAAAGTCGGGGTTTGGCTGACCGCTGGCATGCCAGGCAAAGCAATGGTTGTTAGGAACGGGGTCTTGGATCATGAAGTCAAGCGCCAGTTCGAACAGTGTGGCGACACTTTCTTGTACTTCGTCTGACGTCATCGCTACGGCACGCAACAGTCGTGATTGTGGGAAAGTGGAAACACTGGCCCCCGTCGAACTGATCAGGTAATCGATCGGGAACGCATCGTCCAGCACGCGCCTGGCAGAATACAACGATCGTCCGGTGGCGACGACACGACAGATACCCGCTCTCCCGAGGCTGGTCAGGGTTTGCCGGTTAATGTCACTCAACCGCTGGCCGGAATTCAGCAGTGTGCCATCGAGGTCGGTAAACACCGCTGAGCGAGTCATCAGTGGAGTTTTCGGCCTTACAGCAGTGACTTAATGGCCTGGACGAGTTCAACGTTGTCCGGCCGCACAGTGCTGCCGAAGCTGGCTACGACCCGGCCGTTGCGATCGAGCAGGTACTTGTGGAAGTTCCAACGCGGAAATTCTCCGGCCTGAGCGGCGAGCGCCTGGTACAGAGGACCGGCACCATTGCCAGAGACTCGTGTTTTCTCGAACATTGGGAATTTGATGCTGTAGGTTAAGCGGCAGAATTCCTGCACTTTCTTTTCTGCTCGAGGCTCTTGTAGGAAATCGTTTGATGGGAAACCCAATACCACGAGCCCCTGGTCACGATAGCGGTCGTAGAGTTTTTCAAGCCCGTCGTACTGATGGGTAAACCCGCAGTAGCTGGCCGTGTTAACGACCAAGAGGACCTTGCCGGTAAAGGCATCACACAGGCGCACTTTTTCCTCGCTGGCGAGATAGCGCTTGGTAACAGCCAGCGTGTCAGGACAGTCGCTGGCCGTAGCACCGGTTATCCAACTGACGCCGAGCAGGATAAAACATAAAAAGCGAAGCGGTTGCATGAGATAAGTGCCTTTCGTTAATGCGCGATTTTGTGCGTTAGCATGTGAAGGGTGGATGATGAGCAACCCGGTGGATGATGTAACGGACAGGCACAGTCAAGGTCAAGCGTCACGGGTACTATGACCGGTGATCAATTAGGCGATCTCGCAGGCGGGGCTTGATCAAGATATTCGGTAAGTTCTAGGCATGGCGGCGACTCCAACAGAGTCGAGAGCAGACCCCGTGCTTTGATTTGGCCTTGGTGAAGAAAGAGAGCGCTTGCTGCACTGTAGCGGGTTTCTTGCGGATTGTGGCTGACGAGGAGGATGGTGAGGCCGCGCTCTTGACGCAGACCATCAATCAGCTCAAACATTTCGGCTCGCCGGGCGGGATCGAGTCCGGTGAACGGTTCGTCCAGCAATAGCAGCGTGCGTTCTTGGCACAAACACCGAGCCAGTGCGGCGCGCTGTGCCTGGCCGCCCGAGACCTCGCCTGGGCGCCGTTGGGCGATATTCTCTAGGCCAACGCGGGCAATGGCCTGATCAACCTGACGCCAATCGTCGATAGTCAATTTTAAGCCTGGATGACGCGCCAGCGCGATATTATCTTTCAGCGAGAGGTGCGCAAACAGATTGTGATCCTGAAAGAGTGTTGTGATTGAACGCGATGACGGGGGTAGCTGAGTGATATCTATTCCGTTAAGCACGATGTGACCCGCGGCGGCTTGTTCGAATCCCGCGATCAGCGCCAGCAGCGTAGACTTGCCAGCCCCGCTTGCACCGATGACAACCGTCAGTGAGTGGCGTTCGATTTCAAAGTCGGCGGAGAGTTGCCACTCACCCTGTCCGAATCGGAGTTGGTCAACGTTCAGGAACGCCATCGACCCACCAGGCGCTCTACAACAATAAACACCAGTGCACATAAAACAATCAGTACTAGCGCGGTGACCGCGGCTTCGTTAAAACGGTAGGCTCCCAGTTGATGGTAGAGCATTACCGGCAGGGTCAGCATGCCGGTGGTGTCAAACAGTGCCGCGACACCCATGTCGCCAAAAGATAGCGTCGCCGCCAGTGCCACCGCGAAGCCGAGCGGTTTACGTAGCAGCGGCCAATCGATTAACCGAAAGCGTTGCCAGCCGCTCATTCCCAGCTGCAGGCAGAGGCGCTGGTAACGTGCGCCCGAGTTCATCAGCGCAGGGCCAATCGTGCGCACGAGGTACGGGAGTATCAGTGTGGCATTGACGATTGCCACCAGTGCCGTGGCAATGTCGAAGGTGAGTCCGAGTGGCAAGAGCAGCAGGAATAGCCCACTGCCGATCACCATTGGTGGCACGGCCAGCGTCATGGAGCCAGCCAGTAGCACGCCCTCTGCTGCTCGTTGCCGGTGCCTTGTGCTGAGTCGGCGGGCACTGAGTGTCAGGCCTAGTGCCAGCGCCAACGCCAAAGTGGTCGCCAGTGTGGAAATTAATGCGCTGCGCCCGGCGGCTGACCATAAGGCGGCATTCGAGAGGACCCGCACGAGAGGACCGTTTAGGCCAAGCCAGATCACCGCAGCGAGTGGTAGCGCAACAAAGCCGCACACCGCAGTAAGTAGGATGCCGTCAAACCAGCGTTGGCTCACGCTGTCAAATCCGAGGGCTCGTGGTTGTCCGGTTTTCAATCCGCGTGAAACCGGCGGTGCGCGTAGCCATCGATGCAGGGCAACCACTAGGATAAGACAAATGCCGAGTTGGCCCAGCGCTAACCAGGCAGCGAGCCCTGGCTCGAAATCAAAACGAAGCGCCTGGTAGATGGCCACCTCGATAGTGGTAGCACGTGGGCCGCCGCCAAGTATTAGCACGACTGAAAAACTGGTGAAACACAAAAGAAACACCACCGATACTGTGCCGGGGAGAACGCCAACGAGCGCGGGCCACTCGACTTGGCGAAATCGTTGGCCGGCGGTCATGCCCAGTTGTGCTGCCAGGCGCCAGTTCTCACCGGGAATTCGTTCCCACGCTGGCAACAGCATGCGTATTGACAACGGCAAGTTGAAGAAAACGTGGGCCAAGAGGATGCCCGTGAGTCCGTAGAAATGACCTCGCCAGGACAAACCGATCGGTTCTAGGTAACGGTTCAGCAAGCCGGATTCACCGTAGACGGCAACGATGCCGAGCACTGCCACAATCACTGGTGTCACGACCGGCAATCCCATCAGTCGTAGTAAAGCACCCCGCCCCGGAAACTGGTCGCGTCGCGCGAAGGCCCGTGCGGTGGGAATGGCAAGGAGCACGCTAATCAAGGTCGACAGGCTGGCTTGCCACACGGTAAAACCCACCACTCGGTAAAGGTAGGGGTCAGCAAGTTGCGTTGACAGCACCGCCGTAGGTGAGGCGGTGAGCAAGACGAGTAGTGTGCCGCCGACAAGAGCGATTAATAGCATGAAGGCGACGACACCAAACCAGCCGGCATCTCGCACCAACAGGCTAAACGGATTCAGTCCGAGAGCGCGTCCAGCCACTCGCGGATCCATATTTTTCGTTGGTGGGCAACCACGCTCGCATCGAACAACAGCGTGGCTTTTGGGCTCACCAGGTCGTTGAAAGCGGCTGGCAAAGCGCTGTGAGAACGAGTGGCCGGATACATCCAGTTGGTTGTCGGGATGATGTTCTGGAACTCGGGTGTGAGCATGAAAGCAAGGAAGTGATCAGCCAGTGACTGATTGGGCGAATGCGCTACTTTGGCCGCCACTTCGATTTGCGCATAGTGGCCTTCGCTGAAAGCCGCCGCGCGGTAGCGCTCGGTTTTATCGACGTGCCGATGATAGGCCGGCGAGGTGGTGTAACTGAGCACCATCAATGCCTCTTCTTCGAGAAATAGGCCGTAGGCTTCGCTCCAGCCCTTGGTCACCGTCAGGATTCGGGGTGCCAGCTTCTTCCAGGCTTCGGACGTGTCATTGCCAAATACCTGGCGCATCCACAGTAAGAATCCCAACCCCGGCGTGCTGGTCCGTGGGTCTTGGATGATAATTTTCGGCCCGCCCGCATCGTTGACTAGAGCATGTAGGCTGGTGGGTGGTGCAGTCAGTCGGTCGCTGTCATAGACAAAGGCAAAGTGGCCGTAGTCATAGGGCAGAAAGACCTTATCCGACCAGTTAATGGCAAGGTCCAGCTGGCTTAGCTCGACCCCATGTGGAGCAAGCAAACCCGTTGCGGCGGCCTCGCCGGTCAAACTGGTATCAAGACCGAGAATCACATCGGCACGCGATCGCTTGCCTTCCATCTTGAGGCGACTGAGCAGCGCCGCGCCGTCCTCGAGGCCGACCAGTTTCAGTTGGCAGCCACAGGTCGCTTCAAACGCTTTGGTGATGATGGGTCCCGGGCCCCAATCGGAAACAAACGAGTCATAGGTGTAAACGGTGAGCGCGGGTTTGTCGGCCAATGCACTCGCGCTGGCCAACGCTATGCCAGTCGTTGCCAATAGATGGTAGACCCACTTCATTTCAAGCTCCTTCAGAAGTGAAGGGCGGAGGAGGGCCGTTTGGCCATCATCCGGATTCCTCCGCCGGTATTAACCGGTTCAGGTTCAACGGGTTACTTTCTCAGCCTGGCTAACCCAGGCGCCCCGTCGGATGACAGCGACCAATCTAGAGAGAAATATGTGCGTGGTCAATCAATGGGGATAATGTCGCTTGAGTGCGGCACGGGCGTTGGCCAGACGGCTTGCGCCGATGCCGCGAACGACTTCCACACAGCAGCCTTCGGCCTGTAGCAGTGTATTAAATGCAGCTGTGAGTGCTGCCCGGTCTTGCGAATTACTTTTGCTGCGTTGTAGGGGTTCGTTCTGCCACGGTAGATCGGTATCGCAAAGCAGATAGAGGTGGGCCCGTCGGTCTCGGGCGCTAGCCAGTACCTCGTTTGCATTGTTGCCGAAATAATGTCGAGCGTAGATCACGGTCGAAAAGAGATCGGTGTCGTGCAGCACAAGCACCGTACTCATTTCGATCGCGGTGTCTTCGAGTGTGCGCTGACGAGCGGCAATCACTGCTACGTCTGGTTCAACTATCTCGCGTCCTTTTTCCGTGACAAAAAGTCGGGCGGCTTCGTCGGAATAAGGCGCCAGTCGCTCGGCCGATAGGGCACGGGCGAGTGCGCTCTTTCCGGTGCATTCGCTGCCGGTGAAAACGACACGATACGGCGCACTCCGTGTGTTCATAGAAAAAATGCTGAAATGGTGTGCTTGAGCCGAGTGTGACGCTCCAGCAGGCACGCGTCCATGCGGCAAAACATGCGCTGAGATTGTCAGTCTTACCGGCACGCGACTAGACTCCTGTGGTGGCAGATATTGACGGAGCGGCAGAGCGTGGTAACGAGAACGTGGGGAGGCTGTGTAAGCGTGCTGTTGGCAACCGTTGTTGTCGCGAGCGAAGACAGGGTTGTCGCAGACAGTGTCTATCGCCTGCAGCAACAGGGGTGGATGATCACACAGAAGGTTGACCGAGTAGAGTCGCGCGCGGGGTTACCGCCCTATCAGCATCTGGTGCGCAGAGTCTCTATCTCGACCTATCGGCTTGGACGGGGGGACAAGGCCCTTACCTGTGAGATTCGTTACGACAGTCAGCGCGATCGCCAGCGAGAAACCTGTGGGCCAATCGTATCGCGTGAAGCGGATTGAAGGTCGTCGTGTGGGCGCGATGGTGATCTCTATAATGGAAATGGATAGTGGTGTGCGGACGAGTTCCTGAGGGGGATTTGCATGATTGAAGGCCTCCAGCGGTTTTTTAACACCTATCTGGTGTCGCCGACCGAGAGTGACGAAACGGAAGCGCCTATGCGGCTCAACTTAGCGGCAGCGGCGCTATTGTTTGAGGTCGCGCGGTCCGATTATGACCTCGACTCTGAAGAGCAAGCATTAATTGAATCGTTGGTTAACCAGCAGTTTGGTCTCGACCAAAGCAGCGCATCTACCCTATTACAACTCGCTGAGAGCGCGGCGCGTGAAGCAACTGATCTGCACGGTTTTACGGCCCTGATCAACGCCAATTGGTCTCTCGATGAGCGGGAAAAATTGGTCGAGTGGATGTGGCGAGTGGTCTATGCTGACGGGCGCCTGGATGATCACGAGGTACACCTGATGCGTAAGATTCAGCGGCTTCTGCACATCCCCCACCGACGTTTTATTGCGACCAAGCTGCGTAATAAGCCGGCCGATTCGACGACACTAGATCATTAATGGCCCATCAAGAAAGATGTTGAGGCCGAGTCGTTGGGTAGGCCCTTCCTGATAATGAACATGTATTGTGTTGCTAACCATTAGAGCAGGAACGCTAAAGCATGGCCGCGCATCCGTTTCTTGAACACGACGGGGTGCTTGCTTTCGCGCATCGCGGTGACCACTCGGCGGGTCCGGAAAATACCCTTGTCGCGTTCGAGGGTGCGCTGCGGCTTGGCTTTCGTTATCTTGAGACAGACGTTCATGTCACGCGCGACAACGTGCTTCTCGCGTTCCATGATGCCAGCCTCGACCGTGTGACCGATCAGCGCGGTACGATTGCTGATCTGGACTATGATCAGGTACGCCGTGCCCGAGTCGGGGGACGCGAGCCGGTTCCCCTGCTAGAAGATTTACTTGGCGCATTTCCTAGCGCACGGATCAATATCGACCCAAAATCAGACGCTGCCGTTGGCCCGCTGATTGATGTTATCCGTCGCACACGCACCGAAGCGCGTGTCTGCATAGGCTCGTTTAACGGCAACCGTTTAAAACGGGTGCGACAAGCATTGCCCGGTATCTGCACCTCGATGGCACGGGCCGAGTCTGCCCGTGCGCGGTTTGCCAGCCTGGGATTGCCGTGGCGCGGCGGTGGCGCCGCCTGTGCGCAGGTGCCGGTGTGGTGGAACGGCATCCTGGTGGTTGATCGTCGTTTCGTTGGTGCAATGCATGCACGCGCTATACCGGTCCATGTGTGGACGGTGAACGAGGTGAGCGAAATGAACCGGTTGCTTGATCTGGGTGTTGACGGGCTGATGACTGACTACCCGGCACGGCTGAAGGCTGTGCTCGAAGCACGCGGGCTGTGGTGTTCGGCACCTTAGTGTGGGTGCGGTTCCTCGACCCGCTTGAAAAATACCAGAGCAAGCGCGAACAGGATAAGGATAGAGGCAATACCCATGCGCGGATTGCCGCTTGTCAGGGTCACGAAGCCCACCAAGATGGGGCCGATCACGGCAGCGGCTTTGCCGACCACGTTGTAGAAGCCGAAGAACTCGGCGTTCTTGTCTTGTGGGATCAGCAGGCTGAAGAGTGAACGACTGAGAGACTGGATCCCACCTTGGACCAGGCCGATGATGGCGGCGAGTACTAGCAGTTCAACAGGCGTGGTCATGATACTGGCGTAAGCGGTGACACCCATGTACGTGACAATCGCGATCCAGATGCCGCGCTTGGGGCCGTAGCGTTCACCGAGGCGTCCAAAGACGAGAGCGGCAGGAAACGCGATGAACTGGATCATCAGGATGGCGCCGATCAGTATTGTCGTTTCGAAACCGAGTTTCTTACCGTAGTCCGCCGCCATCATGACGATGGTGTCGACGCCATCGATGTATAGCCAGTAGGCAAACAGGAATGCCCATGCGGCGCGGTACTCGCTAAGGTGCCGGAAAGTGTGACCGAGGGCTGCGAAGGTGTGGGTGATATCAACCCGCCGGCGCTGACCTTTCGGCAATGGCTCGTCTACCCACAGGAAGAGTGGTAGCGAGAACACCAGCCACCAGACACCCACGGTGAGGAACGACCAGCGCACGGCACTGGCGGCATCGGCGAGGCCAAACCAGGTTGGCTTCAACGTCATCGCCACGTTGATCAGGAACAATAGCCCCCCGCCCAGGTAGCCGAGCGCGAAGCCGAGCGCAGACACACGGTGTCGAATCGATGCTGGCGCCACCAGGACGAGTAGTGCATCGTAGAAGACGTTACCGCTTCTAAAACCGACTGAAGCGATGCCGTAGAGCAGGATCGCAAGCGGCCACGCACCCTGTTCGACCAAGAAAAGCCCGGCAGTAGCAACCGTACCAAGACAGGCAAATGCGGCCAGCATGCGTTTGCGAAGGCCGCCTGCGTCTGCCATGGCACCGAAGATCGGGGCCAGAATCACTGACACCAGGCTTGCAATCGAGTTGCCCGCACCCAGCCAGAAGGTGCTCTCTTCGGGGCTGAGGTCGCCACTCCAATAGTCTGACCAGAAGATCGGGAAGAACGCGGCCATCACGGTGGTGGCAAATGCTGAATTGGCCCAATCGTAGAGCGCCCAGGAATAGCGGCTTCTGGGGTTATTCATGATGTGCGTGCGTGTGTTGCGAGTCATAGGGATCGATAGATGAGAGCATATCAGGGTGTCTGTTGCTATCGCCTGCTTGCAGCGAATGGCGAATGGGTCAAGGCGACCAAAAACCCCTAGAATGAGCACTTGTCCCTAACCTTCGAGTTGATTACGTGATCCATTACAGCGTTTGTCCGCATGATTGCCCGTCTACCTGCGCGTTGGAGGTCGAAACCGCTAACGGGGGCACTATTACTCGTGTCAGAGGGGCTAGGGAAAATACTTACACGTCCGGCGTCATTTGCTCCAAGGTAGCGCGTTACCACGAACGCCTTTATCACCCGGAACGCTTAACTCAGCCGCTGCGCCGCCGCGGCGACAAGGGCAATGGAACCTTCGAGCCGATTGGTTGGGACGATGCGCTGGATGAGGTGGCCGAGGCGTTACTTCGGGCCGAGCAGGTGCATGGTGCCGAGTCGGTGTGGCCGTATTTTTATGCGGGAACTATGGGTTTTGTGATGCGTGATGGCATCAACCGATTACGTCACGCCAAGGGGTATTCCGGGCAGTACTTAACGATCTGCACCACGCTGTCCTTCAACGGTTTTATGGCCGGCACGGGTCGCCTTGCGGGCAGCGACCCGCGTGAGATGGCGCGTTCGGATCTGGTGGTGATCTGGGGATCCAACGCTGCCAGTACGCAGATAAACGTCATGACGCATGTGTTAAAGGCGCGCCGTGATCGGGGCGCCAAGATTGTGGTTATCGATACTTACCGTAACGGAACCGCCAAGCAGGCAGATCTTTTCGTGTGTGTTCGACCGGGCACTGATGGCGCGCTTGCGTGCGGTGTGATGCATATTTTGTTTCGCGATGGCCATGCTGATCGTGATTATCTGGCTGAGTACACCGATTGCCCGGACGCGCTCGAGGCACATCTGCAGTCAAAGACGCCTGCGTGGGCATCAGCCATTACTGGAGTGCCGGTCGAGACGATCGAAGAATTGGCACGCATGATCGGCACCACTGCCCGGACATTCCTGCGCCTTGGCTACGGGTTTACACGCCAACGTAACGGCGCGTTCAACATGCATGCCGCTTTGTCAGTAGCCGCGGTGACAGGCGCCTGGCGCCACGAAGGCGGCGGTGCGTTCCACAACAACGGTGATATTTATCACTGGGATCGAACCATGATCGAGGGGCTGGATGTGCGCGACCGCAACGTGCGCATTCTCGACCAATCGCGCATTGGCGCAGTGCTGACAGGGGATGCGAGCGATCTCGGTGACGGACCGCCGATCACCGCCCTATTTATTCAGAACACCAATCCGATGTCCGTCGCACCGGATCTTAATCGAGTGCACGCGGGTTTCGCGCGCAAAGATCTTTTCGTCTGCGTGCACGAGCAGTTCATGACTGAGACCGCCGAGGTGGCTGATATCGTGCTCCCGGCCACTATGTTTCTCGAGCACGATGACCTGTATCAGGGCGGTGGTCACCAGCATGTTTTACTGGGCCCCAAGATTGTCGAGCCACCAGAAGGTTGTCGTAACAACCACGAAGTGGTTTGCGCACTCGCCAGTCGGGTTGGTGCCGAGCACCCGGGTTTTGCCATGAGCGAGCGCGAGTTGATTGACCGGACGCTGCGTGATTCGGGTTGGGGCGATCTCGAAACCTTGGCACGCGAGCGCTGGATTGACTGCCAGCCACCGTTTCGTGAGGCCCACTATCTTGATGGGTTTGCTCATGCCGATGGCAAGTACCGCTTTTCGCCAGACTGGTCGGCCCTCAAGCCGCATGGTTTTGGGCCAGTTGACACCGTGTTACCCAGTCTCCCGGATTACTGGCCGAGTATTGAAGAAGCGAACGCAGAAATGCCCTACCGGCTGGTGACAGCGCCAAGCCGTCATTACCTCAACTCAACGTTTAACGAAACACCCACCTCTATTCGGCGTGAGCAGCGACCCAGTGCCATGATGCATCCGGAGGATGCGCACGAATTGGGCGTAACAGATGGTGCCATGATTCGACTGGGTAACCCGCGGGGCGAATTAAAGATCAGTACCCAGGTATTCGACGGTGTTCAGCGTGGCGTCGTGATTGTAGAGAGTATCTGGCCCAATAGTGCATTCGAAGATGGCAAAGGCATCAATGTGTTAACTGGCGCTGACCGGGTGGCTCCGGTCGGGGGAGCGGCCTTTCACGACAATCGAATCTGGATCCGTCCAGTCTAAAGAGGTGATCAGCGCTCGGAGCGGGCCTGAAAGGGTTTTGCATTTTCTGCTCCAGCAAACAACATTTTTGCCTGTACGTCACACATGTGTTCGTGATAGGCGAGTGCCTCGGCGTCAAGCTCGTCTTTCGGGCGTGGCTCGAGTTCCCAGAAATCGTTGACAGCATTGCCTCGGACGAGGGTTGCAAAATCCTGTGGCCCCAGCGACTGGCGAACTGTCGCGGCGATATAACGGATAGCAAAACCAACACGGCGCGTCGTTGTCGGGTTGGGATTAGATCCGTGGATGATGCGCACGTGGTGAAGCGACATCTGGCCTGGTGACAGTTCCAGGTCAACGGCATTTTTCTCATCGACTTCGGCATTGATTTCCTGACCACGGCTTAGCAGGTTGTCTTTGTGAAAGGTGTCGGTATGGGTTAGTTGCTTGCCGTGACTGCCGCTTGCCACACGCATGCATCCATTGGCTCGGGTGCTGGGTGTCAATGCGATCCAGGCGGTGCAAACGTCAGGTTGATCTAACCCCCAATAGGTGGCGTCCTGGTGCCACGAGACGTACCCCGGATCCTCGGGTTCCTTGATAAAAAAACTTGACCCCCAACACAGAATATTGGGGCCTAGTACGTCCTCGACCGCATCAAGCACTCGCGGGTGACTGATAAGGTCGTGTAGCCAAGGAAACAACAAATGAGGTTTGTGACGGTACTTGCCATCGATCGGTTGGCCTATGTTTGACTCATAGCGTTCTAAGTGAGCAAGGCAGACCGTGGTTTCTTCACGCGTTAAGACATCAATCGGGTGGCAATAACCTTTCTCTACATATTGTTTTGTCGACGCTGGCTCGAGTAGTTTTCCCATTGGCTTATTCCCATATGACCAACAAGGTTGACGGGGTTCTGAACACTCTGATTAAGTAGCCTAACTGATATCTCGATGAGAGATCAAAGGTAGTGGTGTGTGGATACAGTCAAGCACCCCTTATTCATGTAGGCACGGCGATGTACAAAGGAGGAAGTGATGAGAGACAGTGTAAAGAAAACAATTACCACTGCTGTTGTTGGTGTGGCGGTAGCCCTCGCGGGGGTTAGTGCTCAAGCGGCTGAGTGGACCTGGAAAGCGCAGTCCCTGTGGCAAGATGGAACAGTTAATCAAAAAGCGTTTGTGCGTTTTGCCGCTAACGTTAATAAAATGACCAACGGGCGGTTGGAAATCAAGACACTGCCAGTGCATTCGGTAGTAAAGCATACCGAGACATTAGAAGCGGTGGGTGCCGGTATTTTGGATGCACAGCACACCGGCGGCGCTTATTTTGCGGGTAAAGAGCCCGGCCTGCAGGTCTGTACCGAACTGAACGGTGCGTTTGAAAACACTTACCAGGCGCAGCTGTGGTTTGAATATGGCGGCGGTACTGAACTGTGCCGTGAAGCCTATGGAAAATTCGGTGTTTATTACGTAGGCCCGGTTTGGTTTGGACAAGAATCCATGCCGTTTAACAAGCCGCTGCACTCGATCGATGACTTCAAGAAGAAGGGTATCAAGATGCGGTCACCAGAAGGCATGGGTGCTGCAATTTGGCGCCGTATCGGAGCGGGCGTTGTCACATTGCCCGGTAGTGAAGTGTTTACAGCGCTTGAGCGCGGTGTGATCGATGGCACTGATTGGGGCACGCTGAGCATGAACCAAGATCTGGGTTATCACAAGATTGCACCTTACCCACTGTACCCGGGCTTTCATTCAGCGCCGGCGGCCGATTTTGCAGTCAACATGAAAAAGTGGAATGCACTGCCTGACGACGTCAAAGCCATTGTTGAGATAGCCACTAAGGAATTTGCACGCGATATGGTGCAGAGCATCATCATGGGTGATATCGCCGCGGCTGATGCCGCGATGTCACAGGGTGTGACACTGGTGAATTGGTCAAACGAAGAGCGTACCCGCTTTCGTAAGGTGGCAATGATTGAGTGGGAGGAGTTTGGTAAGAAAAGCCCGTTGGCAAGAAAACTGGTCGATAGCCAAGTGGCTTTTTTAAAGAAGCTGCATTTGCTCGACTAAATAGACGAGTTGCTTGAAACAAGTGATTTGGCAGGCGGGGCGCAGAGTGTCCCGCCTGCTTTCTTTTTTGATAGAGCAATCGTGATCCGTGTGATCATTCGTGAGTAGCTAATGCCCCGTCTAAACCTGATAGATCGAATGTCGCTGTGGATTGGAGAAAAACTGAGTTACGTTTTTCTCATCAGCGTCATCATTACCTCCTACGAGGTCGTGATGCGGTATGCATTTAATGCCCCAACCACCTGGGTGCATGATGGTGCCACGGCGCTATCGGCCACTGGTTTCCTGATGGCTGGGTGTTACTGTCAGCAGGCGCGACGTCATATTGCAATCACGGTGATCTATGATGCTGTTCCACGGGGAGTAAGGAATGTGCTTGGGTTGATCAACGCATTGTTGATCGTAGTCTTTCTAGGTCTTTTAACTTGGGCTGCAATGAAAGTAGCAATGCCTGCAGTGGCCTGGCAGGCCTGGGATTGTCGAATACAGTTCTGCGGGTTGGAGACCAGCGCACACGCGTGGGATGTGCCCATACCGGCTTATCTCAAGAGTGTTTTGTTTTTAGCAGCTGTCGCTATGTTGGTGCAGTCGCTGGTCCAGCTGTGGCAAACGGTGGACGCGTTTTTTAGGCAAGCGACCTCATGAGTATCGAGATTCTCACGCTGATTATGCTGGGATCGATGGTGTTGTTGCTTATGATGGGACTGCCACTCGCTTTTGTGACCGGCCTGATCGCTTTTGGGTTTGCGCTAGGGTTGTATGGGCCAATGGCGTTGCCCCTGATTGCAAGCCGGGTTTACGGCTTTGTGAGTGTTTATGCATTAATCGCGGTACCGATGTTCGTCCTGATGGCTTCGGTGCTTGAGCGATCAGGGATTGCACGTGATCTGTTCAGCGCTATGCATGTGTTGGCGGGCAACCTGAAGGGTGGACTGGCGATTCAAACGATGGCTGTTGCCGTTCTCATGGCCGCGATGACCGGCATCATCGGTGGCGAAATTGTGCTGCTCGGACTGGTTGCACTGCCGCAGATGCTGGCGCGTAACTATGACCGTAAGTTGGCCATCGGCACAGTCTGTGCCGGTGGAGGATTGGGCACCATGATACCGCCCAGTATCGTGCTGATCTTCTATGGCTTGACGGCAGAAGTGTCCATTGGTGACCTATTCCTAGCCACGATTATTCCCGGATTATTACTGGCAACGATTTACGTTGCCTACATCTTGATTCGTTGCTACCTGAACCCAGCGCTCGGTCCGCCTGCACCAACGGAGGCGGGTCCGTTGACGATTCGGGACAAACTGTTGATGGTGCGTGATATTTTGTTGCCAGTGATGGTCGTGGGTATGGTGCTAGGGACCATCTATGGCGGTATCGCGTCCGTCAGTGAGGCCGCTGGCATGGGCGTCGTCGGGGTCTTGATCTGTACCTGGATTCGCAAAGAACTGACCTGGACGTTGATTCGAGAATCATTGCATCAGACCATGATGACCTGTGGTGTCATTCTGTGGCTGGTGTTTGGTGCGAGCGCCCTGATCGGCGTTTACAACCTGATGGGTGGTATCGATTTCGTCAAAGATTTGATGACGGGACTGCCTTTTGCACCCATCGTCATTCTGCTTATCATGATGGGTATTCTCCTGGTGCTCGGCTTCTTCATCGACTGGATTGGCATCATGTTGTTGACCATGCCGATTTTTGTGCCGATTGTGCGGGACCTGGCGCCCGAATTTGGGTTGGATCCGCAATGGGCTGCCATTTGGTTTGGCATCCTTTTTTGCATGAATATGCAGATTTCCTACTTGTCTCCACCATTTGGGCCTGCCGCCTTTTATCTTAAGGGGGTGGCACCGCCAGAAATCACGCTGCAGGATATCTACAACTCCCTGTGGCCTTTTATGGGTCTGCAAATACTGGGGCTTGCTCTTGTGATGAAGTTTCCACAGCTGGCCCTGTGGCTTCCAATCTTGCAGAGCGTGAATTGACTTTGACGTTGGTGAGTAGCGGTTGCTTGATTGCACTATGTAAGAAATATGGGGTGGTTTAGATCAAGGTGACGCAGTATTCTCATTTGCTCGCGATCAACAAAGGAAACGCGTATGAGCTGTGAATTCAGTGGTCGTTGTCTGTGTGGTGCGGTTGAGTACGCGTGTGTGAGTGAGCCGCTATTCCAGGCCAACTGTCACTGCGATGATTGCCGCCGTTCCGGTGGCGGTGTCTTTGCAAGTTTGGTCTTTGTCAGTGAAAGCGGGTTGACGGTCAACTCAGGCGAGTTGCATTGTTTTTCGCACGAGACCGATCGTGGCAACACGGCTTCCAAGTACTTCTGCCCCACGTGCGGCTCTCAATTGTTTACCCGCAATAGCGCCAATCCCGGTCGACGGGGTATCCGCGTGGGTACGATTACCGATGCCAGCTGGTTTCAGCCAAGAGCCAATGTGTATGCGGGTCGTCGGCTGCCTTCAACACCGATCGATGATGAGATCAAAGCGTTCGACAAAATGCCGGACTGACTTGGTGCTGGCCCCCTGATACAGACGGTTACTGACGGGGCAGATGTGCGCTGGATGGCTTTAACACGATGTTAAAAGAGATGGAAATACGCGCTGTCTGGGACAGGTTGGGGTGCACTAGATGATGCAGGAATGCGGGCCACAGGAGGATCATGCCGGGTGCCGGCTGCACGCGATGCTCTGGATCGACCTGTGGATCGTGTCGGATTGCCGTCATGTTGGCTTGGGGCCGGGGGTCAAAAAAAGAGATCGCTCCAGGAGTGCGGTCATCGCGCCCTGGTAACGGTTCGATCTCGCCAGGTACAGCAACATAGTAGGTCCCTGATAACCAGGCGTGTGGGTGGTTGTGCAGGTTATGGTAGTCGCCAAACCGATTGATATTGGGCCAACCTTGGAGATGCCATTCAAGCGGGTAGTCGACAGCTGTTTGTTTGAGATAGCGGATGACGGCCTGGTTGATGCACTCGCGTAGCCAGCCAATGGCAGGCTGTTCGGATTCAAAGAAGTTGTGATCGCGATAAGCAGTCGTCATGTCGCTCTCGGCTGCATCGCGGCGCTCGATCTCTTCTGCGAGGAGTCGGTTTGGTGGTTGGGCGTCAGGCAACTGATCATGCATCAGCAGCGTAGGCCAGAGTTTGAGAAATTTGGCTGGAGGTGAGCGGTTGTCCATAGTGCCACCCTAACCGGAAGGAATCCGGGGCGTCCAGTTCGAAGTGCATCCGTCACTGATGGTTACACTGGCGAGCAGGGATTTGTTGGAATAGGATGGCCCGGACAGGAGATCACATGACCGAAACACATGAACTGGGTGTTGCCGAGTCGGCTAAGCAAATTCGTCAGGGTTCGTTAACCTCTGTGGAATTGGCCGAGGCTTTACTGACACGAATCAAGGCGCACAGCGAGCTCAAAGCGTGGGTTTACCTGGATCGGGATGCGGTCCTCGCGGCAGCGGAAACCTGTGACGCAGCGCATCGAAAGGGGGAGGGCAAAGGGGCGCTGCACGGCGTGCCCGTCGCGCTCAAGGATATTTACTGTACTGCGGGAATCCCAACCACCGCGTGCTCCAAGGTGTACGCCAACCATGTGCCGGATGAAGACGCGACCAGCGTGGTGCGACTCAAAGCTGCGGGTGCGATTATTCTTGGCAAGACGGTGACCACCGAGTTTGCGTGCAGTGACCCCTCACCGACCATCAATCCATGGAATGCGGCGCACACGCCGGGCGGATCCAGCAGCGGTTCGGCGGTGGCAGTGGCTGCGCGACATTGTGCGGTGGCGTTTGGTTCGCAGACCCGCGGCTCCGTGCTAAGACCCGCTGCTTACAACGGTGTCGTGGGTCTTAAGCCCACGTTCGGCCGGGTCAGTCGACGTGGCGTGATTCCCGTCAGCTGGTCTTTGGATCACGTGGGTTGGATGACGCGTTCGGTTGAAGATGCGGCCCTCGTGTTGCAGGTGATGGCCGGTGCCGATAGGGGTGATCCGGTTTGTGTGACTGACGCGGTGCCGGATTATCTGGCCGCTCTGGATCAAGGTAGTCCGCCGCGCATCGGGCTGTTGAAAGACTTCTTTTTCGATAATGCCGATGTGGAGACACGCGAGCACATCGAGTCGGTGTCGGCAGTGCTCGCCGGTGCCGGTGCGGAGGTGGTGACGTTGTCGTTACCAGGGAGCTTTGCCGAATCGATGGAGGACCAGGTGGTGATCATGGCGGTGGAGGCAGCGACCTTTCACGAACCGATGTACCGGCAGCGGGCCAATGATTACGGTCCGATGCTGCGCGATCTTATTGAACGGGGCCTCGCGACTGATGGTTTGACTTACAGCCGTGCGTTGGAGCGTCGACTCGCTTTTACAGCCGATGCGCGGCGCTTGGCAGCCGCGGTCGATGTGTTGATGACCCCATCGACACCGACTCCGGCCTTGGCGGATTTGACCAACACGGGGGATACGCTTTTTCAGGGTCCCTGGACCGCTTGTGGTCTACCCACCATCACACTCCCGACGGGCCTTGCGGCATCTGGCCTGCCCCTGGGTATCCAACTCGCTGCCGGTTCGTTTGGCGAGGGTGAGTTGTTGCGGCACGCGCATTGGTGCGAGCGTCAGCTCAACATTCGGTTGTTACCACCAGGCATCTGATCTGATGTCAAACCATGCCGATGTGCTAATCATTGGGGGCGGTGTGATCGGCAGCGCGATTGCCTATTTCCTGTGTTCATCGGCTGATTTTGACGGCAAGGTGGTGGTGTTGGAGCAGGACCCCAGCTACCAGTTCGCCTCTACCCCACGCTCACTGGGCGGCATTCGGCTGCAATATTCGGTGCCTGAGAACATTGCCATTGCAAAATTTGGCCTCGAGTTTTATGCGAGTGCGGCCGAGAGACTGGCGGTGGACGGGGAGGGACCGGTGCTGGGATTCCGGGAGGCGGGTTATCTCATTTTGGCTTCGGCATCTGGACAGGCGCTGTTGGATGAGAATCTTGCGGTGCAACGTGACGAAGGGGTCGACACTTTGCGTCTTGACCAGGCGGCGTTGACTGCACGATTTCCCTGGCTGAATGTGGCAGACCTGGTGGTGGGTGCTTTTGGTGCACGAAACGAAGGTTGGATTGACCCTTACGCCTTGTTGCAGGGGTTTCGGCGCAAGGCGGTCAGCCTGGGGGCAGATTACCGGGAAGCCCGAGTGGTCGGTTTGAAACGAGCCGGTGCACGAATTAGCGCAGTTGAACTCGAGAGCGGTGATGTCGTGAGCTGTGACACGGTGGTCAATGCGGCAGGCGCACGCGCGCACCAGATTGCACAAATGGCGGGAACTGATCTCCCCGTACGCCCACGAAAGCGCCAAATCGTTCGCTTCGAGTGCCGGACGGCGATACCTGGGTGTCCGCTGGTGTTTGACCCGACCGGTGTTTACTTTCGCCCGGAAGGCGCGGGTTTTATCTGTGGGATGTCACCCAAGCCAGAGGATGATCCCGATTGCCTCGATTTTGAGATGGATCACGACTTGTTCGAGCGAGATCTCTGGCCCATGCTGGCCCATCGAGTGCCGGCGTTTGAGGCGATCAAGGCGAGCGGTGGATGGACCGGGCATTATGCCTTTAATGTCCTTGACCAGAACGCGTTGCTGGGCTACCACGATGCGTACGATAACCTGGTATTGGCGAATGGTTTTTCAGGACACGGGGTTCAACAGAGCCCGGCTGTGGGTCGCGCTATCTCTGAGCTGCTGATCTACGGTCACTATCGCACGCTTGACCTGGCGCGTCTGGGTTACCAGCGGGTGGCGCAGCACCAGCCGTTGGTGGAGCGGAATATCTACTGAGGCGTACCCGCGTGGCCCGATGAGGCCAGCGGCGATAGGAAAAGACTCGGGCCGGTGGGGTTTTATCAGACAAAGAAAAAGGGGACTGTTGCCAGTCCCCTTTTCCAATGACCAATTAACTGTACAGGTCTAACGAGACTGCCTGTTAAATGTCCAGGCAATGATACCGAGAGCAACTAAACCGACCAGCCCTTCGGCGCCCAGTCCTTTAACTAAGCCCACCACACTGCCGATGACATCGACTGGCAGGAATGGTACTGCACCATTACTACTACCGAACAAGATTTGCAGTATTACACCCAGTGCTATGAGGACCAGACCAAGATCGGTCAGAGCCCCAACCCAACGACGCAGCGTCTCAATGAAGTGCACGATTGTCACCTCCGGTATTGCCTAGCTAGGCGGACTCATTAATATATTAGGATTTAATTGATTAGTCAATTACGAGAAATACTGAACTTGGTGAGTAATAGGAATATAACTAATTGTTTTAATTGATATTTTATTATCATAAGGCTGATGTTTGATCGTTTGGAGAGTGTCGATCATCGCGCTATTAGCGTGCCAGAGACTCCCGGTGTGGGCTTTTAATGGCCCGTCCCGCCCTCGCCGAGCGCCTCGAGAATAGCCGGCTCGAGGTCGTTCGGGTCCTTCTGCGAGCCATACCGTTTTTGCACTTCACCGTCTCGTGAGACCAGGAACTTGGTGAAGTTCCATTTGATGTCTTGGCTTCCGAGCAGTCCGGGTTTGGCAGACTTCAGCTGTTGGTAGAGTGGATGAGTACCTGTCCCGTTGACGTCAATTTTTGCGAATAGTGGAAAGGTGACTGAGAACTTTTGCTCACAGAAATCTCGAATTTCATCAGCCGGGCCGGGCTCCTGGCCACCGAATTGGTTACACGGAAAGCCGAGCACCGAAAACCCCTGGTCTTTGAAACGCTGGTAGAGTGCTTGGAGTCCGCGATATTGCGGGGTATAGCCACACGCGCTAGCTGTATTCACAATTAGCAGTACCTGCCCGGAGTAATCCGAAAGGTCGGCTTCAGTGCCGTCGATTCGAGTCACTTGGGTCGTGTAATTGATTCGCATCTTTTTGTCCTCTAGAACGGGGTCGTTTAGCCTTGATTGTTGGCGAAAGCCTGACCGGGCATCACGCCACTATACAACGCGGCTGCATCGGTTATAGCGCTACAATGCAATAAGCCCGTTGGTGATGCATCTGTCGATGACGGAAGAGACACCGTGCGACCGAGCGGCTTTACCAGGCTTCTTTTGCCCCGACGCCACGTTTTGAACTAATGCCAGTTATCAATCATGTCACTGATGCCGGGGGTATGCTCACTGATGTGGTGCCTGCTCCACGAGCCTGGATGGCGACGGATCTTGGTGTTGAGGATTGGTCAGTCGTCCTGTCGCCGGCATCGATTGCCGAGATCGGGCAGATGGCAAAGGGGTTCGGCACCAGTCCAGCGCCCTATCTCTCGCGCACAGCGAGTGCACAAGACGCACCCCATCTGGCCCAATGCATGGTTGAGGTGCGCGATCGGCTGGACAGGGGTTGCGGTTTTTGTGTTCTCGATGGCCTACCAATGGACCAATATCCGGTGCCGGATTTGGTCGCGTGTTTCTGGGTGATCGGCCAGTGGTTAGGTCGGCCTGTGGCCCAGACCTGGCAGGGGGATATGTTGTACGAAGTGACCGACACGGGTGAGGCATACCGTTACGGCGTGCGTGGATCGCGAACGCGGGTCGAACTCTTCTTTCATACCGACAATGCCTTTGGTCGGAGTCCACCGCATTACGTCGGCTTGTTCTGTCGCCAGCCCGCGATGGAGGGCGGCATTAGTCGGTTTTGCAGTCTTTACACCTTGCACAACCGATTGTTGGAACGCTATCCCCAACTATTGGCCCGGTTATATCAACCGCTGCTGTTTGATCGCCAGGGTGAACACGCCAAAGGTGCGGCCCCCACTGTAGAAATGCCGTTCTTCGCATGGGACGGTAAGCGTTTGCAGGCCCGCGTTAATGTTTCTCTAGTGCGCAAGGGTTATGACGTCGCGGGTCGTGACCTACCCAAAGACCTCGATGACGCACTCGACGCGGTAGAAGAAGTGCTTGCTACATCGGACATGTGGGTTGAGGCACCCCTTGAACGGGGTCAGCTACAGTACTTGAATAACCTTGACATCGGACACTATCGCAGCGGGTTTACTGATTCAGCTGCGTCTCAAGCACGGCGCCATCTCTATCGAACGTGGCATCGAGACGTCGGGCAACAGAACTACGATGGTTGATCCCATCTTCTGATACGAGCGAGACTTTCGATTCTTTCGCCAACACTCCTCGCCTTTACCTCGGCCTTCCTGTTCGCTGTCAGCGTGCAGTTTCAGAACCTGGGTTTACGTTATGCAGACAGCCGCACTGGGACACTGATCCAGATTCTGGCCGCTTCGATGTTGTACTGGTTGATGGCCCCCTGGTTTCTACACAAGGCTTACTGGTTAACATCCGCGGTGGTTGTTTTTGCTGTCATCGGGTTGTTTCGACCTTTTCTCTCGGCCAATCTGGCACTTGCCGGTGTGCGGCATTTGGGCCCAACGTTGACGACAACGCTTGCCTCGACAGCCCCGCTCTTCGCGGCACTATTTGCCGTTACTCTGCTGGGAGAGTCGTTCACTCCACCCGTGTTGGCCGGTACCGTCGTGATTGTGTTTGCGATTGCGCTTTTGACCCGTCCGGGAAAGACCAAAGCAGTTTGGCCACTGTGGGCATTGCTATTACCGCTTGGCGCAGCCGCGTTTCGGGCACTGGGGCATGCGTTTACCAAGTACGGTCTTGACGAGGTCCCCGAGCCCTTGTTCGCCGGATTGGTGGGTTACACGGTGTCACTGGTGATCGCGCTCACCACAACAGCCAGCCGTGCGCGACGCCAGGCGAGCATGATTCGCTGGCACCCGGGGTTGTTGTGGTTCTTTGGCGGCGGAATCATTAACGGTTTTTCGATCTGGTCGCTGAACACAGCGCTTGGCATGGGCAGTGTTGTCAGCGTAGTACCTATCGTCTCTTTGTCGCCAATCTTCAGTTTTTTCCTGGGTCTGTTGGTATTTCGCCGAGAGACCTTCACGGTCAGGATCATGGTGTCAATTTTACTGGTAGTGCCGGGCGTGATCCTGGTTTCCATAGGGACCTGAACAAGCTACCCGTTATGGTCACACGCCCCATTCCGCTGTTGGTGACGCTGTGTCTTGCTTTGGTTTTGTCGATGGTGGGGTTCGCTAATTTCGCCGTTTTGCTGCCGGAATTCAGTGCGTTGTGGGATCTCACCAGTACTCAGGCGGGCTGGATTGGTGGTATCTACTTTGTGGGTTACGTGGCGGCGGTACCGCTACTGGTTGGGTTGACCGATACCGTGGATGCCAAGAAAATTTATGTTTGTGCCACGCTGGTCGGCATAGTCGGTTCGTTTGGCTTTGCTTGGTTCGCTGAGGGGTTCTGGAGCGCAATGGGGTTTCGCTTCCTTGCCGGCGTGTCGTTGGCCGGAACTTATATGCCGGGCCTGCAAATCCTCAGCGCTCGCCTAGACGAAGGATGGCGGCAACGTGCGGTCCCTTGGTACACCTCGGCCTTTGGGATCGGATCGGGTTTTTCTTACTACTATTCAGGTCAGCTCGCAGAACGCGTCGAGTGGTCGGCCATTTTTCACATCGCCGCTTTAATACAGATTGGCTGTCTGATTCTGGTCCTTGTTGCCATCGCGTCTCGACAGCCCGAGCGGGCGGATGACGAACGCCATCCACTGGATTTCCGGCCTGTGTTCAGCAACCGGTCAGCGATGGCCTATGTCCTTGGGTATGTTGGGCACAGCTATGAACTGTTTGCATTTAGAGCGTGGATCGTCGCTTTCCTTGTTTTCGCAGTGGCTGCGGTTGGTGCCGACACCAGTCGTTCGGAGATCACGCTCTATGTGGCCATCTACAGCCTGGTTGGGATGCCCGCCAGTATCATTGGTGCCTATCTCGCCGAATCGGGGCGCCGGCCTACCGTGTTGTCGAGCATCACGACCATGTCGTTCTTGATCGGGGCAGGGTACGGTTTCCTCGCAGGTCAGCCGCTGATCTGGGTCGTCTTGGTCGGGGGTCTTTATTCTGCGATCATTATGGCCGACTCGGCGGCGTTTACCGCAGGTACGGTCAAAATGGCTCGTCGAGGTGAGCGCGGTGCGACCCTTGCCGTGCACTCGGTTTGCGGATTCTCTGGTGGGTTTCTTGGGCCGCTCGCTGTTGGTGCGGTGCTCGATGTCGCCGGTGGCCAGGGAAGTTCATTTGCCTGGACTCTGGGGTGTTTCACCATGGCGGTGGGATCGCTCGCTGCGCTGGTCGGGATTCGTTTCATGCTTTATCTTGCGGGTGCGCCTGATAAGAAAAGAACTGCTATCGACTAAAGGAAGATTGATGATGCCCACTGATATGCCATTGCAGCTATTGATGCTTGAGGGTGACGGAATCAGTCACGAAATTATGACGGTGGCGCGACAGTCGTTGGATGTGGTCAACCAGGCTTACTCGCTTAACCTTAATATTGAAAGTGAAGCCGTCGGCTTGGAGTCGATCGCACAGTTTGGTACTGCGATTACGGACGAGGCAATCGAACGCGCTCGAATGGCTGACGGTGTCGTACTGGGTCCAGTCTCCACTTATGACTATCCACCGGCGGAGGTCGGCGGCATCAACCCATCGGCTGTGTTGCGCATCGCATTAAATCTGTATGCCAACATTCGCCCGAGCGAAATACGTCAAGGTGTTAACAGTGTGGCGAGGGAGCTCGATCTGGTTGTCGTGCGCGAAAACACCGAAGGCTTTTATGCCGATCGGAACATGGCAGTGGGTAGTGGAGAGTTTCAGCCAAGCGATGACATGGCGTTGGCGGTGCGTAAGATTACTCGGCAAGCCTGTCGGCGTATTGCGCTGACCGCTTTTAAATTGGCTCGCCAGCGGCGACGACTGGTGACGATGGTACACAAGGCCAATGTACTCAAACTCACGGATGGGCTTTTCGTTAATGAAGTGCGCGAAGTGAGCAAAGCCTACCCGGACATTGCGTTGAACGAGATGATTATTGATGCCATGGCAGCGAAATTGGTGCTTCGGCCCGAGGCTTTCGATGTCATCGTAACCACCAACATGTATGGTGATATTTTGTCAGATGAAGCGGCCGCACTGAGCGGTGGGCTCGGACTGGCGGGCGCCCTCAATGTGGGCGATGAACATGCGATGGCTCAGGCAGTGCATGGTTCAGCGCCGGATATTGCGGGCCAGGGGATTGCCAACCCGAGCTCCATCTTGTTGTCGTGTGCCATGCTGCTTGACTGGTTGTCACATCGGAAACAGCAGCCAGCCCTTGGTAAGGCCGCGGTCGCAATAAACCGAGCGGTCAATGCGGCGCTCGCGAATCGTGCCTGTCACACGCCGGATCTCGGTGGCAGCGCGAGCACACTGAGTTTTGCGAGTGCGGTGTTGGACGCGTTGCACGTAGAGGTGCCGTAGCGGTTAGTGCGAATATCGTTGCAACGGGTAGTCCTGCCCGCACAACCGATGCCCCAGCAAAGTGATTGGGTACATGCGGTGTTCGGTTAAGCCGGCGTCTTGGATCAGCCGCAATCTCTCGGCAAAGTCGATCATGATCCGGTTTGGCCCCGGCACTCATGTGCCGCGTATTGCACGTTTTGGTCAGGCGAAGCGGTGCGGCTGGTCACTAGCCATCGCGCTGACGATGCGTAGTGCATTGAGGGCGGGCTGGACGTTGGCACGGTTGGTCCCGACGATGTCGAATGCGGTTCCGTGGGCTGGGGTCGCGATCGGTATCGGCAATCCACCCAGTACGGATACCCCCTGGTCGAAACCGAGCAACTTGATCGCAATCTGTCCTTGGTCGTGATACATGCTGAGCGCGCAGTCATAGTGTCCATCACGCACCTTGAGATAGAGGGTGTCGCTGGGGAAGGGTCCGGTGACATTCACCTGATGCTGTTGGGCTTCGATAACGGCGGGCTGAATAATGTCGATTTCTTCTCGCCCGATGGCACCACCATCGCCGGCGTGTGGATTTAGCGCCGCCACCGCAATGCGTGGGTTGGCATAGCCTGCTTTTTTCAAGGTTTGATCTGCCAGCAGAATCGCTTCGACAATGTGTGGGATGCTGAGACGACCGGCAACCTCTTTCAGCGGAATGTGGGATGTCACTCGAGCATTCCACATGCCCTTTATTACATTGAATTCGCTGGCCCGGCTGGTAATACCGAGTCGCTGTTTGGCCCACGTTAATTCATCCTCGGTGCCAATACCGGCCATGTGCATAGCGCCTTTATTGAAGGGCATGAAGCAGATGCCATCAAGGGTACCGGCTTCGGCCAGATCAAGCGCCAACCCGAAGGTTTTCAACACCGCCCGTCCGGCCTCGATCGAGACTTCTCCGGGCGTGATGTGTTGCGGGTCCAGGCACCGCGTATCCAGAAGCTGTGGATGACCTGGAGAGAAACGGATATCCGCTGCAGCCGATATGACCTTGATATTCGCTTTGATTTCGGACACAGCGCTTCCCGCATCGAAGACGCGTTTATCAGAAATCACCAGTAGCTGGGCACGTTCGTGTATTTCCTCGTGTTCAAGCAGTTTGGACAGAAGTTCCGGACCGATGCCGCAGGCGTCGCCCTGAACTATGCCGATACGGGGTAGCGGTCGTGTTGTGTTCATCGTTTCACTGAAACAAGTGGCCCGATTAGGATCGGCGACGGGAAAACCAGTTCGCGATAGGGCTGCTGAACAGTCCCAGAAACGCGAGCAAGAGGAACAATGCCGCTAGCGGCTGGGTCAGAATCTGCCACCATTCGCCGTCGAACATTTTCAGTGAGTTCTGAAAGTTAGTCTCGACCATTTCGCCGAGAATCAGTCCAACGGCGATTGGCGCAACCGCGAAGCCATGACGCCGAGCTAAGAAGCCAATAACCCCAAATATCAACGCAATCCAGAC
>DUBL01000121.1 GCA_012960345.1 Gammaproteobacteria bacterium
CGCTACATTGGCCGACGCGAAATCCATGGCACCCATACCCAGGGCGGCATCGGTGATCACTGCTTCCCCCCCAAGCAATATGCCTTCACTACTAACGTACTCACTAATAGCCGTCTTATATGCGCTCATCAAACTAAGGGCATCCGTTGCTCTGGCCCGGTTGGTATAAGCACTGTACTGAGGTATAGCGATTGCGGCTAAGATGCCTATGATCGCCACCACGATCATCAGTTCGATCAAGGTAAAACCACTTTGTCGTTGTTGCATTGGGTATCGTCTCCAAATGGTGAGTAACAGAGTTCAGCTCGATATGCGACCAACGATTATCGCCGCGCCACATTGATAGGACGTTGGTAGTATCGTCAGCCAATTCATGAGAATCAATAGTTAATTGTTATGAGATGAGATGATAGTATCACAATATAGTGTTTTAGTGCCATCGACTATCATCTAACGATTTACAGAGCGGTGTGGGTATCGCCAACCACCGGCGCACCGCCAAAGCCTCTTTAACCACGTCTGCGTCTATACTTGATTCTGGTCACCACTACACCACAAGCCATGGCGAACGAAGACAGCGATTTCTCCGTACAAATTCGACAAACGCGACTGGGCGGACTGGCCAGACGCGTTGTTGATCAATCGATCATGGACCGTGAGGCCGCATTAAACCATCTCGCTCTCGCGCACGACAATGGTGTGTCGTTTCTGGCGCAAGCAACCCAGGCCATGCCTGACAAGAAAGCCATGCTCTATCGCATGACTGCCGAAGAATACGGCATGCCGCTATTTGACCTTCGCACACTAAATCTGGCTGACCGGCCAGCTGACCTAGTGACGCCGAAGTTCATTGAAGAACACCAGGTCTTACCGATTTTCCATCGCGGTTCCAAAGTGTTTCTAGCCGTCAGCGAACCAGGAGAACAAGCAGGGCTCGATGCCTTTAAGTTCCAGACAGGCCTTGGCGTCGAACCCATTCTGGTGGACGCTGCCATACTTGGCGAGTCAATCGAAAAAATCAGTGGCGAGGCCAGCGCTAGTGACCTCGAGGTGCTCGATGACGAGAATCTGGAAGACATCGAGTTCGTCGATGAGGATGAATCGGGCGGTGAAGCCGTTACGCAGGCTGATGCAGAATCGGATACCCCGGTTGTGCGTTTTGTGAACAAATTGTTGATGGATGCGATCAAGTTGGGTGCATCCGATATTCACATTGAACCTTATGAGAAAAGGCTTCGCGTTCGCTATCGTGTTGATGGCGTGTTACACGAGAGCGCATCGCCTCCCATCAGTCTTGCCAATCGGCTTGTTGCCAGGATAAAAATCCTTTCCCGGCTTGACATAGCCGAACGACGCGTACCCCAAGATGGACGTCTCAAACTGGCGGGCCAACGCAAGACCAAGATCGATTTCCGTGTCAGCACGCTGCCTACGGTACATGGTGAAAAAGTCGTCATGCGCTTACTGGACAGCAGTGGCGCGAGTCTTAAGCTCAGTGACCTTGGCATGGAAGCCGACCAACTCGTACATTACGAAGCGGCCGTAAAGAAACCGTACGGTATGGTACTGGTTACAGGACCCACCGGTAGTGGAAAAACGGTGTCGCTCTACTCTGCACTGTCGATGCTGAACCAACCAGAAACTAACATCTCGACGGTCGAAGACCCGGTTGAAATCAACCTGGACGGCATTAACCAGGTGGCTATCAATGAAAGAGCAAACCTGACATTTTCTGTCGCCCTCCGATCATTCTTACGCCAGGACCCGGACATCATCATGGTTGGTGAGATACGCGATCTAGAAACTGCCGAGATTGCAATTAAAGCCTCTCAAACTGGCCACTTGGTGTTGTCGACGCTGCATACCAATGATGCAACCGCAACCATCATGCGAATGCTCAATATGGGCATTGCACCCTATAACGTGGCAGGCTCAATTAACCTGATCATGGCACAACGCCTCGCACGACGACTTTGTTCCAATTGCAAGCAACCCGTCGACCTGCCGCCGGAAATCCTGATTGACGCCGGCATCAAAGAAGACGACATAGACAACGTTAACGCATTTGAAGCCATCGGCTGCGATGCTTGTACCAACGGCTATAAGGGTCGTGCCGGTATTTTTCAGGTATTGCCCGTATCGGACAAGCTGACCTCAATGATTCTAAAAAGTGCGGGCCAAGATGAACTAGAATCCCAAGCAAGCGAAGAAGGTGTCTCAACATTAAGACAGTCGGCACTGAAAAAATTTGCCACAGGTCAGCTCAGCCTCGCCGAGGTAGAGCGAGTCACCAACCTCTAAACCTAAGAAGATCTTCCCCGATCCCCGCTAATGGCTACGCCAACTCCTAAAAAATCCCGCAAACTCACGACTTTTGTCTGGACAGGCACCGATCGTGGGGGTAAAACGGTAAACGGCGAACTGGACGGTCCAAACCCTGCCTACGTTCGAAGCTCACTGCGACGCCAAGGCATTCAGCCAAAAAGTGTCAAGAAAAAGCCAAGCCCATTATTCGATAAGAAAATAATCCCCAAGGATATCTGCGTTGTCACGCGCCAGATTGCCACCATGGTCGAGGCCGGTATCCCCATCGCGCAAGCACTCAACGCAGTCGCTAGCAGCACCGACCACCCAACACTCAGGAAAGTACTTGGTGCCGTGCGGACTGATGTGGAAAGTGGCACCAATCTCAGCGCGGCACTGGCGCGTTATCCAAAGCAATTTGATCGGCTCTTCTGTGGACTGATTGCCATCGGCGAGCAATCGGGAAATCTCGACCGCATGTTGAATAGCCTCGCCGATTACATGGAACGTACTGAGGAGATTAAGAGCAAAGTCAAAGGGGCAATGATGTATCCCATTGCCGTTCTCGTGGTCGGCCTGCTCGTCAGTTCATTGCTACTCGTGTTCGTGGTGCCCCAATTCAAGGAGTTGTTCGAGGGTTTTGGCGGTGAGTTGCCGGGACTAACGGCGGCCATTGTTTCAATGTCCGAATTTGTACAGGAAAAGTGGTGGTTAGTGGTGGGGGTCGCAGCCGCGATCGGAATCGGAATTTCGCTAGCCCTTAAACGTTCCCCGGCGTTTCGATTCGCGTTCGACAAGTTTCTGTTAGTTGCCCCGGTTGTGGGGGCCCTCCTGACCAAGTCATCGTGTGCCCGCTTTGCAAGAACGATGGGGATTATGTTCGGCTCCGGTGTCCCGATGGTCGAAGCACTGACTTCCGTTGCGAGCGCATCGCCTAACTCAGTCTTTCGTCGCTCCTGCTTCCAAATCCAAGAAGAGGTCAGTACAGGCCGACCCTTGTCGGCGGCAATGGAAGACACCAAACTGTTTCCTAACTTAGTCCTGGCGATGGTATCTATCGGCGAAGAATCGGGCGAACTCGAAAAAATGCTGACAAAAACTGCCGACTTCTTTGAGGCTGAGGTCAACGACATGGTTGACAACATGAGCCAGTTAATTGAACCAATTATGATCTCGGTACTCGGTGGCATGGTGGGCACACTCGTTGTTGCCATGTATCTGCCGATCTTCAAGATGGGCAGCATTATGTAGGCCTGTATTGCGCCTCACCATGCAGATTCAAAATTGCTTAAGCGCATCGTGGCATAACGACGTTGATTGAGCCGATTGCGCTCGCCGGGTTAACGGGGCTCGCCGTCGGCAGTTTTCTTAACGTGGTCATTCATCGGCTACCCGTTCGCCTCGGCCTGGTTACCCCTTCGAGTCTTGATGGACCCCGTACAGATTCGGCATTGGCCTCACATGACCCACCGGGATTGGTTCAGCCGGCCTCGCACTGCCCCCAGTGCGAAACTCCGCTCAACTGGCGTGAAAACATCCCCCTTGTCAGTTTCATCATCCAAAAGGGGCGGTGTCGGCATTGCAACGCTCGTATCTCTTGGCGCTACCCAGCGGTTGAGTTGTTGTCGGCCTTGATCTCCATGGTGGTGGCCATCGTGCTGGGAAATCAATGGTTTACTGTGCCGGCCTTGCTCTTGAGTTGGGCGCTTATCGTGCTGGCGTTTATCGACATTGAACACTACCTGCTTCCCGATGCGATCACCCTGCCGCTGTTGTGGCTGGGATTACTGGTCAACTGCTTCGCCGGTTTTACCACCCCCCAGGCCGCCATTATCGGGGCGGGAGCAGGCTACCTTGGGCTCTGGCTGGTCTATCATGTTTTCCGCTGGATCACTTCTCGCGAAGGCTTTGGCTACGGCGATTTTAAGATGCTTGCGGCGA
>DUBL01000122.1 GCA_012960345.1 Gammaproteobacteria bacterium
TAATCAGCTGTCTTTACGCAGTTTTGAGGATGTTTGTTGCTTTAATTTCCTTTGGCAGTCTACTGCTATGGCCGGAATCTTTTTTCTCGGAGGACTGGTTTCCTGTATAATTTAGATCTGGTGTTACGGTCGGGGATTCAACCGGTTTTGATTTTGTATGTATGAATGATCAGGGTAGCGAAGGGTGTACACGATGCGAAATTTACTTGGTTTATTGTTATTGACAGCAGTGACGACCTGTTTGCCTGCACAGGATGCTGAACGAAATCGCATCCTCGAGAAATATCGTGCCATTCGTCCTACTATGGACGAACTTGCCATGTACCGGCTTGACTGGGAAGCATCCCTGAGTGATGCTCAGAAACGTGCTGCCGCTGAAGGGCGCCCAATCATGCTTATTATAATTCATGCCAGATACGGTGATATCACGTCGGGTCATTGCTGAGCAACCGCGACGCAGGTCCGTGGGACCTCATTAGCCGATCCGAACGTTGTTAGGCAGTTGCAACCGTTTATTATGACGTCCTGGCACGGGCACCGCAGGGATGCCTCCCTGCCGCGCGTCGTCAGGGAGGTTTGGGATGAGAAGTTTCGTCCCCAGCCCGGTCGTCCCCCTGCAAAGCAGAGTAACGTAGACATGGTACTCCTCAAGTCCAATGGCGAGGTTGTCCATTGGTTTGATGCATTCCAACGATCCGGCTTTGATCCACGGGAGACATTGGCTCAATATACCGTTCGGGAAATTCAGAAAGGTTCCCAGCTGCTGGGCTTACCAAAAGCCTCTGATTCTGTCAGTAAAATTAAATTGCCGGATGTGGGGAAGTCCAGTGGAATGCGTGTTTTTGTGCGTTTGAAGGACTCGCGCATGAAAGCATATCAGATACCTGTTGTGGAAGCGGTTAAGTTACAACCGCAGGATTGGCTGCCTTTAAAATGGTCTGATCAAGAATGTCTGGTAGATGCCGGCAGCCTGAGAAAATGGCTCCAGCAACTTTATCCTCCAGGTATCATGGAACGTACTGATCCGCAGACAAAAGAAATCTTCAAAATTAATACAGTGGAGGGTATCTTGTCATTGGTACCGGCCGGATCGGACGGAAGACAACGTTACGCCGTCCTTTCCGGAGTGATTCATTTTGGAGATGAAGGGGCGGATGGATTCAATTACGACGGCCAGATTGAACTGGTGCTGACCTATACCATGGATAAGCCAGAAGTCCAGGCAGTGCGCGGGGTCTTTGAAGGAACGTATCCGAGGTTTGATCGGATTCACAACCGCTCCTATGCGTTTCCGTTGGAAGCAGCTTTTGAATCCTTGCCTCGATAAGAGGGTCTGCTCTCAGTTTCTTCGGAGGACTTACAACCTGCGGCCGCACGGGAATCGACCGTACCCGTACCGCCAGCGGACGAGCCCTTTACCGACGAGTAGCCTCCCTCATTTCCCTTGCCCGGCGGCCCGGTGGTGGGGTCACAAATACCTTCTCAAAAATTGTGCAGAATCCTGTGCAGAACCAAGCAGCAGGGGTGGGGTTGAAACCGCTACAAAGCGTTACCTCGACGATGAGCAATTCAACTCGGAAATAAATAAGTTGTTCAGTGGTTGCGCGCCTTGATCGTGTGATCGTCCCAGGCGGAGCCGTCCATGAGGATAAACCGGACACGCACGTCGTCAGGGTTGAAGTCGAGTCGCATGACGTGGTGGGCGCTGCCTGCCTTCCCGCCATCTTTAAGGTACCAACGATCCGGATTAGTTTTTCGCTGGCCAACACCAAGGCCTCCTTCTCCCACGTAAACGATTCCGGTCGGATCCTTCTTGCCATCGCGAATCGGTACCGTCCGCTTCATGCAGTGACCGTCGGACTCCAATGCAATATCGACGTTATACTTGTCGAATAGGGGACAGAAAATGGGTGCATGCGTCGCAGGGCCCTTTACCGCAGGATACATGGGGCGGTGATATTGCACGATCAACCAACGAACCGCAGGTCGTAGACGTTTCAGTTCGGCCTCCAACCATTCCGCTTGTGGGCCGCCTCCCGGCGAGTTCGTATCAAGGGTCACCAGCGCCACGTCTTTGCCGAGCATCGTTGTATGCCAACGCTTTGTCGTCTCCTCTAGATCGAACACTTCGAAATAAATCTTACCTTTATCGTGGTTGCCTTTCGTCGGAATGATGGGCAGCACTCGGCCGTCCTCCAGTGTTGTCAGTTCGTGCTGGCTGAGCCACAATCGCCACTGCTCCCACCTGACCCCGGAGACGATATAGTCTCCTCCATGCGCGAATGCGAGGACCTTGGAATCCGACTTTGCCTGCTCAGCAATGCGCAAATTCATCCGACAACGATTAGCGTGGCCACTACGCGAATCACCACCATGGATCAGGGTAAAGTCAGTACCTTCCGCTGGTGCGGTGCGGAAGTAGAATTCCCGGGACCGTTCACCGTCGCTTTCCAAGACGAAATAGTAGCGCGTATTCGGCTTCAGTTCCTTGATCCTGGCGTGATGATAATACGCCGGTGCGATCTTCTTTGGGGGATTCCTCTTCAAGGCTTGCTCGGGTGTTTCTCCTTCCTTAGGCTTTGGCGGGTTCGGCTGAGTGATGGTGTATATGCCATTGGACTGACACTCCTGACTCAGCGCAGGTTTTCCCTCCCTACCTCCGGACTTGGTTCCGTAGTAAACGACGTGCTTTTCTCCGGGTTCAGCGGTGGTCCAGGAGATGGTCGCTTTGCGGCTGGCGTCATCCGTCCATACCACACGCCACTGAGCCGGTGTCGTGCCCTTAAGCGGTGTCATCTTTGTTACCAGACTTTTGACGTCTAGTTTCGCCAGGTCGACGTCGTTTGCAGAAACTGCGGAGATCATCGAGATTACGGAGAAAATAAGACTCGCGACGATCCAGTTCGCTCGATTGTTGTTCATAAGGTACCGGGTTCTAGTTGTGTGGTGGTTATTCATAAAGTAGCGGGTTTCGGTTGTGTGTTGGTTGTAGATGAAGAAAGTGAAAATATTGCCTGCAAGCCAAGAAACAGCACCAACAAAGGCGCGACGCTATTTGGCAGACGCATGGCGAACTCTGGCCAGGCATCGAGTCCCATGGCAATGGGACGGCTGGCTGCGGTGATCAATCCCCAGCAGCCCATCCAGTACAGCAGTCGCCGATGGTGAACTGCAACTACACTTACGGCAAGAATCAGATCCATTACCCCGATTGTACGAAGAAGACCATGACAAATCCACTCGGAGAGACCAATGCCGACGTGCCCGGCCGTGATATACAGCAGGTCCTGAAATGGTGGATTGAGCTGGAATGACTCCCAGCCATGGACGGCGAAAGTCAACGCGCATGCGATCCGCAACACCCAGTTGGCGATGCGATCGCTTTGTGGATTCCGCAAAAGCAATAATGCCAGTGCCACCAACATTCCCCATCGCGTTGCGTGGGCCGGCACTGCCAATTCTGCGAAGGCCTTGCTACCGTTCATCGCGGTTGCCTGTGCATTCACCAGAAGCCACAAAGCCGGCAACAAGTATAGCCAGGAAAGCTTGGGCCACTTGCGACAAGCGAAAGGTAGCCCCGCAGTTAGCAACAAACACATAAAAGCCACCCCCCGATCAAGCTGTCGCAGTCGCGACACCTGCGCAGCGATTGCTGCCGGATCGCTTTCGGGTTTGCTTGCTGTGACCTCTAGGGTTTCTCCATAGAGCTCAGCCACCATCGCTGCCTCAAAATCGACGTCGCCAACCGCCTCAACTTCGTATGTTCGCACCAATAGCTTCCCCGTCGCACTACCTTCGTTAAACAACACGGGCCATGCAGCGCCAAGAACGGTCACAACCGCGACGATTGCCAGGAGCGCCAGCGCATACTTATGCATGATTCCCCTCGTCATTGTTGGATCCTCTTTATGGTGACGTTGTCTATCAGATTGACTTCTTTCAATCTATAATTGCTCTCCTTAGCATCATCACCTTGCATAATTGGAAACAAAAGTGTTTTTAGATGTTGCATAACGTTCAGTCGTGGGACGTAGATTAGCCTAATACTCCGCATTCTCTCAAATTTCCAGACTAAAGGAAAGTAGTAGGTTCTCTCAACTAGCCCCTCCATTTTCCTTGCCCGGCGGCCCGGTGGCGTGGGATCTAACCAAGCACTTCGTGTTGTGATTTGGTAAGCTGGTCAAAGGTGGCCTCGTCCT
>DUBL01000123.1:0-22937 GCA_012960345.1 Gammaproteobacteria bacterium
TGATGCCTGATGCCTGATGCCTGATGCCTGATGCCTGATGCCTGATGCCGTCGCCCCACCTGGGTTCTGTTGCATTGGGCGCATTCAACGTGCCCCATCATCGGGATGTGCATACGCACAGAACACCCCGCCCACATGCGCGATAGCCGGATCAGACGGGTCGCCCGGCGCCGTTCCTGCCTCAACACGCTCCCGGTAGTCCTCTGCACTATCGACTGGCCGATAACCCAAATGCGCCACCTTGTGATTGGAGAAAAAAGCCTCCCGGTTATCAGAAATACCGTAGATCACCGCGTACCCCACTCGCTCCGCTACCAGACAGCGCTCGACCAATTGCACGAGATCTCTAAAACTCATCCAGGTCGCCAAGTGCCGCCGATCTGCCGGTTCTGGAAAACATGAATTAATTCGAAGACAAACAGATTCGATGCCAAATTTGTCGAAGTACAGCTTAGCTAGGTCTTCGACGAAACACTTTGACAAGCCGTACAACGTATCGGGCCGATGTGGCGTATCCGTGTCGGCACCTTCTTCGCGACGAACGAATCCCACGGCATGTATTGAGCTCGCGTAAACAATACGCCGAATCCCGTGTCTGCGGGCCGCTTCGTAAACGTTATATCCCCCCTTTATTGATGAGTCGAGAATCTCGGCCCAGGGTCGCTCAACGGGTGCCGCGCCAAAATGTACAACGCCGTCGCAACCCTCGACCAGGCTCATGACCGAGTCAAAATCTCCCAACTCACAACGCACGACTTCTTCGTTCTCTCCGGCTGGCTCCATATCAGCACGATCACTCAAACGCAGTGTTTGGGCCAATGGTGCCAGTCCACGCCTTAGCTCGCGACCAAGATTGCCCGCTGCTCCGGTAATTAATAGTCTGTTGAATCGTGTCATCTGTTTTCCTCCTGTTCTCTTGAAAATCCGGCCCCCACATCAACCGATTGGGACGCTATCAGTCAATGACTGCCTGGTGAACTCCACCGTGGGCCAGCAACTCAGTAATTCGGTCTTCCTCAATCCCTCCCTCTCGTAACACTTCTATTGTGTGTTCGCCCAGGCGCGGCACCATTTTACGGATCGCTCCGGGGGAATCAGAAAATTGCGTCGGGATTCCCGCGAAACGCAACGTGCCAAGTTTAGGGTCAGTGCGCAGATGCCAAAAATCGACCGCCTCCAGATGGGGATCATTAACCAAGTCTCCGGGTGAAAGCACAGCCATCGACGGGACGTTCGCATTATCAAGCGCATCCAACCAGTCAACTGTCGTTCGATCTTTCAAGAGCTCCGCCAAATCTGCGTAAAGCGCATCGATATTCGCCAAGCGCTCTGCAAGCGAGGTATAACGCGGATCGTTGGCCAAATCCGCTCGATCGGCGATGCGAAAGACCGACTGCCACTGTTCATCGGTATAGGGCACTACGCCAATGTATCCATCCAGCGTTTGATAGGGCCGGCGATCGCGCGAAAGCGCACGGGGGTATCCCGCCGCTCCCCGCGGCGGGTCGTACGTGGCGCCATACAAGTGCTCAACCATATTAAACGCAGCCAGCGTCTCGAACATGGGTACCTCGACAAATTGCCCGCGACCGGTTCGCAAGCGATGGATCAGCGCCATACTGATCGCATAGACGACCGTCGTTGCCGTAATCTTGTCAGCGATCGCAGAGGTGACATAGCGCGGAGACTCCCCCTGCCCCTGCAAATCAGCCAAGCCAGACGCCGCCTGAATCATGTCATCAAACGCCGGTTTGTTTCGATACGGGCCGTTCTGGCGAAAACCGTACGTTCCGCAGTAGACAATATCAGCCTTGTAGCCGCGCAATGTCTCGTAATCGATACCCAGACGTTCGGCCGCCTGGGATCGCATATTGTGAACGACGATGTCTGCCGCTTCGACCAGTCGATAAAAGATCGCTTTCGTATCCATCTGTTTCAAATCCATAACGATACTTCGCTTGTTGCGGTTGGCCCCCAGAAAAACCGCGCCCATACCATCCGCTGGCGGCGGGCCCACGTGTCGAATCGGGTCACCACCTGGCGCCTCGATCTTGATCACATCGGCACCCATGTCCCCTAAAATCTGTGTTGCAAAGGGGCCCAGCAAAATTGTCGTCAGATCTAGCACCCGCAGTCCAGACAAAGGGCCCACCGCAGCACCTTGGGGTTCTGATTCCTCTTGCACGCGATCGATAGACATTCAGTAGGACCGCGGCAGATCCAGCACTCTTTCGGCCAGATAACACAGGACCATCTCCTGGCTGACCGGTGCGATCCTGGGAATTAATACTTCGCGAAGTAAACGCTCGACCTGAAATTCTTTGGCATAACCCATCCCTCCGTGTGTCATGACTGCCCGCTCGCACGCCGTAAACGCAACTTCTGAGGCAAAGTATTTCGCCGCATTCGCCGCTGCACCGCTGGGTTGCCCCGCGTCATAAGCCCATGCCGCCTTCAACGCCAACAACCAACCCGCCTCAAGCTCCGCCCAGGATCTCGCCAAAGGGTGTTGTATGGCCTGGTTTTGTCCGATGGGGCGACCAAAAACAACCCGATCCCGGGCGTAGCGTGCGGCCCGATCAACCGCGTTTCTTCCGATGCCCACAGCCTCAGCGGCAATCAAGATACGTTCAGGGTTAAGTCCATCAAGGAGGTAGCGAAACCCTTTACCCTCCTCGCCAATCCGATCCTCCATCGGGACAATAAGATCATCAATAAACAGTTCGTTTGAATCGACCGCTTTGCGGCCCATCTTGTCAATCTCGCGCACGCTGATGCGATCGCGATCAAGCCGCGTATAGAAGAGGGTTAGCCCATCAACAGAAGAACCCTGCGCCTCGCGCGGACTGGTTCTAGCCAGCAGCATGACTCGATCGGCCACCTGCGCGGTAGACGTCCAGATCTTACGACCTCGGACCACGTAATGATCCCCCTCCAAGCGGGCCTGCGTCGTGAGGCTACCGGTATCCAATCCCGCATCGGGTTCGGTAACGGCAAAACAAGCGATTTCCTTGCCCGCGATCAATGGAGGTAACCAACGTTCCCTTTGGACTTCGTCGCCGTAAACGACGATGGGGTGAGGTCCAAATATATTAATGTGCATGGTCGATGCCGCACTCATTGCGCCACCCGAGTTGGTCACCGCATGCATCAAAACAGCCGCCTCGGTAATACCGAGGCCTGCTCCTCCATAGCGCTCCGGCATTGCGATGCCCAACCAGCCCCCTTCAGTCATCGCCTGGCGAAATTCAATCGGAAAATCACCGCTACGATCATGATCAAGCCAGTAAGCATCCTCAAATTGTGCGCACACTCGCCGCACGGATTCGTCTATCGAGCGCTGATGCTCAGTTAATGCAAAATCCATATCAGTAATTCCTCAAAGTGCCGCCCGATAGCATAAAATTTGACTGCTCCTGCCAAGTGCTATGGGTCTATTCATTAGGGTCCATTTGCTCCCTTGATTAACTTAATCGCCCAAAGCATCAGTAGGCTATCTGCCCAGGCACCGCTAATAATGGCGCAATTCAACGACATGGCCGTCGGGATCCAAAACATACAGAGAAGTCCCCTCACCGTGCGCTCCCCAGCGTGTGGCCGGACCCTCTTGAACCGCAACCCCGATACCTTCAAATCTCGCCTTGAGTGCAGCCATATCTGTCGCTTCAATCACCAGGCAATAATGATCCAGGTCTGACCCAGCCGACACACCTTCCATCAAATCGATCAACGTGTCGGGGTTTAACCGCACTGAGGGGAAAGGCACCTGGTTGTCGCGCCACAGTTCAACTCGTTCTGTGGGTAGACCCAGGATGTCAGCATAAAACGATAACGAGGCTTCAACATCCTGAACTCGCAGAGCAATATGATCCAGCGCTTTAATGCAAACCAGAGCATTCATTGCATAAATTTCCAGCCATACCCCGTTGCGCTCTCGAGCAAGCAATGCTCCAGACTCTTCGCCCCCACATCAACCGCGACTATTAGTTGCAATCTTTCGGTCACCGCCTCGCCCTCCTTAATGCCCCGTCATTTAAGATGAATGTGCCGCAAACCGGTCAGCTTCGCTACAATACCGGACTTCATTCGGTTGCCCACTCGGCATCGATACCGAGACTGCGATTCACTCACAGCTACCCGAACTTGGCAAGCGCGCAACAAAATACGACTCACAGGCCGGAAACACCAGATTCCCCCTCCAGTGACGGACCAGCCAAAGACACTCTTTCCATTGAAGTATAGATAATGGCGCCTTGCGTCAGGACGCGACCTTGATTCGACGTTACCTGCCTTTTCTCCGCTGGTGGCCTCGGGTCAACCGAGACTCGCTCAGACACGATCTGCTTGCCGGCTTGACGGGTGCCATTGTCGTTCTGCCACAAGGCGTCGCGTTTGCCACTATTGCCGGTATGCCACCGCAGTACGGGCTCTATGCCGGCATGATTCCAGCGATCGTCGCCGCGCTATTCGGCTCGTCCTGGCACCTGGTATCCGGACCCACTACCGCAGCATCCGTTGTGCTCTTTTCTACGCTCAGTCCGTACGCCCTCCCCGGCAGCGCCGAGTACGTCACACTTGCTTTAACCTTGACCTTAATGGTTGGAGTATTCCAACTGGCTTTGGGCATTCTCCGTCTTGGTACCCTGGTAGATTTCATCTCGCACACCGTCGTCGTCGGTTTTATCACCGGCGCTGCCATATTGATTTTTGCGAGCCAAATTCCAGGCTTTCTCGGCTTGAGCAGTACCAATCGATGGGCTTTCCATGACATCCCCATGCAACTCATCGCTCACATCGACGAAGTGAATCCATACAGCCTCGCCGTCGGTGTATTGGCATTGGCCACCGGTATCCTCACATTGCGGAGGTTTCCCAAATTACCCTACATGCTGGCCGCCATGCTCGCAGGCTCGATCGCTGCGTTCCTATTGGATCTAGTGCTGGGTAATGAGACGACAGCACTGCGAACCATCGGCGCACTGCCCGCCGGATTACCACCATTGACATTACCCGCGGTGTCCTTCGAGACCATCAGCCGCCTCGCGCCTGCTGCGGCCGCCATTACGCTACTGGTACTGACTGAGTCAATCACGATTGGTCGAGCACTGGCGCTGAAATCTGGTCAGCACCTCGATAGCAATCAGGAATTCATTGGCCAGGGACTCTCTAACCTTGCGGCCAGTTGTTGTTCTGGCTACGTTGCCACCGGTTCATTTAATCGCAGCGGCGTAAATTACGAGGCCGGGGCCCGGACCCCCCTTTCCGCTGTTTTTGCCGGCCTGCTGCTCATGGCCATTGTCGTTTTTATCGCACCTGCCACTGCTTACCTACCCAACGCGGCAATGGCTGGAGTGCTGTTCCTGGTCGCCTGGCAACTGATTGATCTCAAACGAATTATTAAGATATTTCGAACCAGCCGCACTGAAGCGGCCATCCTAGCCCTAACGATCACCACCGCCCTATTCGTCGGGCTCGAATATGCCATCCTCCTCGGCGTTGTGTTCGGCTTGCTACTTTTTGTCATGGACACAGCCCGCCCACGCATATTTTCTCGAGTGCCCAACCCCAACACACCCAATCGGGACTTCGTCACTGACGCGACTTTGCCTGAATGTCCGCAAGTCAAATTTCTACGTCTCGATGGTGATCTCTACTTCGGCTCAACTCACCATGTTGAGCGTATGCTGGAAATTTATCGCCAGCGCCAGACAAACCAATCCCATCTCTTGTTGATTTGTTCTGGCATTAATGAAATCGACATCTCTGGTGCCGAACTACTCGGCGATGAAGCAAGAAAACGCAATGCAGACGGCGGTGGTCTCTACCTTTATCGCATCAAACCAGCGGTCGAAGAGTTCCTGACTCGGGGCGGTTATATGACCGAAATTGGTGAGGATCATCAGTTCTCTAAAAAGTCGGAGGCCATTTCACGCATTTTCGAACAACTCGACCGTAGCATCTGCGCCCGCTGTGAACATCGCATATTCCTTGAATGCGCTTCTGTGCCCGGTCCCTCAACACCGCAAGGTAATGAAATCACCGCAACGACTACCGAATAAGCACTCACCCACGCGATGGCACTCGGGCGCGTTGCATTAACCGAGCCGTCAAGGCTTCTCAGCCAATTGCGGGATAATTTGTTCAGCGTAATTGGCGATCAATTCTTCTTCGTCCCCATTTTCTAAATAGATATTGAATTGAGTAACGCCTGCTGCCTCAAGCTGACGCAGTTTGGCTACGTGCTGCTCAACGGAACCGAGAACCCCGAAGCTTTCCACCACCTCCGGTGTAATAAAATCGAGATAGGGGTTATCACTTTGCCCATGCTTGGAGTAATCATAGCCCCGCCTATTCTTAACATAGGCGCTTAGGGATCTGGGTAAAGCATCGGAATCAGCGCCATAGCGCTCGACAATTTCGGCGATGTGATTTCCCACCATCGCCGGAAACCACCGTGTCTTCTCAATACACACATCCATAGGCCCGACAAAAGCAGGAGCCGCCGCCATCACGCGATAGTTAGACATATCACGCCCCCGTGCCTGTCCGGCCAGGCGAGCCTGCGTCGCCAACCAGCGGCAGATCTCGGGCTCCGCTATCTGAAGAATCAGGCCATCGCCGTATTCACCCGCGCTTTTTAGCGCCTTCGGGCCATATGCGGCAATCCACAATGGGAGATCGTGCCCTGCCGCCCAGGGAAATTTCACCGCTGACGGGCAATCGGGGTAGGTTACTTCCTCTCCGCGCACCATCGCTTTAACCTGCTGACCAAATTCGACCATCGACTTGAGATTGGCCGGGCGTTTACCCATCACCCGAAGAGAACTATCTCCCCGCCCTAGACCGATGTCGAAACGGCCCTCGCTCTGCAATGCCAACGCCGCAAATAAACTCGCCGCGACCGACCACTCTCGAACTCCCGGGTTAGTCACACACGGTCCAAAACGAATACGACTGGTGTGTTCGATACACATCGCCATGGCAACATAGCAATCGCGCCACAAAATGTGTGAATCGTAAAACCAGCAATAATCAAAGCCACCCGCCTCCAGTTGCTGGACCAGGCGGCGCAACCGCTTCGGGCTGAGTTCTCCTTTAAAACAGACACCAAACTCCATATGACCCCCAATCACAAATTCTTGCGAAACGCAATTACGGACGCAAAGATGCTTCAAATGGAAAGTTTGATAACAGCTCTGGCCCCGACGGCGTGACGAGCACCTGTTGCTCGAGTTTAACGCCTTCGCGACCTCCCACTTCTCCAATATAACTCTCTACACACAGGGTCATACCCGCTTCCATATGCCCGTCGTACCCGGCCGTGAGAAAGTCGGCCCTGTGATAGAGGTAGGGATACTCACCCGTCATACCTACCCCGTGCGCCGATAGATAATAGCGATTAACGAAGTACTTCTCAGGTATTTGCCATGCCCGTTGCGCATATTCGCGAAACGTGAGGCCATGATGAAGTAGTTCCATATTATGGTGAATCTGTTCATAAGCCGCGGCATAAAGCTGCCGTTGGTCAGCGTTCGGCTCGTCGGGACCTGAATGAAAGGTGCGGGAGAAATCGGCGTAATAACCGTAACAACCCACCACATCGGTGTCCAACGCAACCAATTCATTCTTGCCAATCACACGGTTTCCAGACTCCTGGAACCATGGATTGGTCCGCTGGCCCGAAGAAAGCAATCGCGTCTCAACGTAATCACCGTTTTGCGCAATCACGGCCTGGTGGAGTATTGACCACAACGCATTTTCGCTCAGCCCCGGTCGCAGGCATTGACGAAGCCGCGCCACTGCAATCTCGGTTGCGTGCAAAGACGCCTTAACACAGGCAATTTCTTCTCGCGACTTAATGGCACGGGCTCGTTCGATCGGCTGCTGAGCGTCGACCAGAAAAAATCCATACCCGGACAGGGCCTGGACAGCCCCTGCATTGATTCGCTCAATCCCGACGGTGGCACCTTTGCCAACCAGCTCGGTTAAGGTCGATGCGATTTCCGCAGCCCAATCCATCTCCCTCCGTTTAATTTCATCCCCGGCCGCCACAAAACTAGCCGTGATCGCAGGACGCACCTCGCTGACCGTCTCCAGGTCATCAGCTAAATGCATGCAGCCGGTGAACTCATACAAGATCACCGCACTGTGGTCCTGTGTGACGAGCAAGTAACGGGCAGGGTTTCGAGCATTAAAAATCTGCATGTTGCGGGCACCACTCGCGTAACGGATATTCACCGGATCGAACAACACACAGGCTGCAATGTCGTGTCTAGCCATTTCGTCACGGAATCGCTGAAGGCGATAGCCCCGCACCACCGCCATCTCAATACTGGAGTCAATATCATTGACGTCAAACAACAACCCATCTCGATAAGCTTGCGCGTCGCTGTGCCAGTCCAATTCCATACTGATACCACTCGAAAGACCATTTGAAAGGATCATAAAGAGATTCGAATGCAGCGTCACCATAGGCTCCCTAGACAGAAAGCGCATGGATCAAGCCCAGCACGATCGGCAGCTATTCCAGCGCAACCGCTGACTGAGGTCTTAACTTTTAGCCCCAGACTCGGCGCCAGCTGGAAAACTTTGGAATTCGGAGTGATGGGTCGAAGCCCCTCCACCTCCATCATCAATGGATTACGCACATAAAAGCCTGATAGTGTAGTGCTCCATCACCGCGGGTCCCTCGGCAAGGAAGATAAGGAAAGCATATGGATTTCGGCCTCAACAACGAACAACAGATGATCGTCGACACTGTTCGATCGTTCGTCGAAAACGAAATTTACCCCCTGGAAGACGAGGTTGAGCGCACCGGACAAGTCCCGCGGGAGATCGGCGAAGAAATTAAAAGGAAAGTACTGGAACTCGGCTTCTTTGCACCCAATATGCCTGCCGATATCGGCGGTGGCGGACTCGATCAACTAGGATTTTCACTGCTTGAGCGGGAACTCGGCCGTGGCAGCCAAGGCTTAACCATTTTTTGGGGTCGCCCATCGAATATCCTACTGGCATGCCAAGGCGCGCAGCGAGAGCAATATCTCTTGCCAACGATTAAGGGTGAAAAATACGATGCACTGGCCATGACCGAACCGGACGCAGGTTCAGATGTGCGCGGCATGAAATGCTTTGCTCGTCAGGACGGTGATGACTTTATTGCCAACGGCACAAAACACTTTATCTCCCACGCCAACATCGCTGACTTTGTCATCGTTTTTATGGCGACGGGAGAAGAAGACACACCACGCGGTCCCAAAAAACTGATCTCGTGCTTCCTGGTCGATCGAGGCACCCCAGGATTTACCATTCAATCCGGGTACCACTGTGTTTCACATCGTGGCTATCAGAATTGCATCTTAACTTTCGACGACTGTCGATTATCACGACACCAGCTGTTGGGGGAGTTGCATAAAGGGTTCGACGTAGCCAATGAGTGGTTGTACGCAACTCGTATTACCGTCGCCGCTATGTGCGTCGGGCGTGCACGAAGAACGCTGGACTACGCCCTGGAATGGGCGGCACAACGTGAACAGTTCGGGCAGGTCATTGGGAAATTTCAGGGCGTTTCGTTCAAACTCGCCGACATGGTCACCCAGCTTGATGCGGCAGATTGGCTGACCTTATCCGCAGCCTGGCGCCTGGATCAGGGCCTATCCGCTAATCGCGAAATTGCTCAAGCCAAACTGTACGCCTCGGAAATGCTGGCCAAAGTCACCGATGAGACGATCCAGATCTACGGCGGCATGGGACTCATGGAAGCCCTGCCATTGGAACGATTCTGGCGCGACGCTCGAGTCGAAAGAATCTACGACGGGACGAGCGAAATCCAACGACACATCATTTCGCGCGAACTGCTACGACCGCGCGGTGCGTGATTGGTCTAACCTGTTAGAGTTTGGGTGTGGTTAAAAAGGTGGGTTTGCAGCCAACCATCTAAACTACTGAACACTGTATAACCGACCTCTCAACCCCACATGAACGCCAATCAATCTTTTTTATGACCGCCACTGGGCAGACGGCATTGATCGGGGGGGGCGTCATTGGCGGAGGTTGGGCCGCCCGATTTCTCCTGAACGGCTGGGATGTCAACGTATTCGATCCCAGTTCCGAGGCCCAACGCAAAACTCTGGAGACACTGACCAATGCCCGCCGCACTCTACCTTCGCTTTACGATACCAACCTACCCTCAGAAGGCACGCTGCAGTTTTGTGACACCCTAGAAGCAGCTGTCACTGATGCGGATTGGGTTCAGGAAAGCGTTACCGAGCGCCTGGATCTAAAACAACAAGTCATCGCCGACATTCAAAAACACACACTTGAAGGTGCGGTCATCGCATCATCCACCTCTGGCTTTAAGCCCTCAGAGTTACAGGCAATGGCCACTCGGCCAGGGCAGGTCGTGGTCTGTCACCCTTTTAACCCGGTCTACCTACTCCCACTGGTTGAGGTCGTGCCCTCCACACTGACTGATTCGTCTATCACAGACACCTGCCACCGAGTCTTGACCCATCTTGGAATGAAACCACTCCTGATACGACATGAGATCGACGCACACATTGCGGACCGATTGATGGAGGCGTTGTGGCGCGAGGCGTTATGGCTGGTTAACGACGACATTGCCACGACCGAAGAGATCGATGATGCCATACGGTTTGGTTGCGGCCTGCGTTGGGCATTGATGGGGCATTTTCAGACCATGTGGTTGGCCGGTGGCGAAGGGGGTATGCGTAGCATGTTGGCCCAATTTGGACCCGCCCTGAAGTGGCCCTGGAGCAAATTGATGGATGTACCGGAATTAACCGACGAACTGATTAATACCATCGCCAACCAATGTGACGCTCAAGCCAAGGGCCTCACGCCGAGGGACATGGAGCGAGTCCGAGATGACAGCCTGGTCGCAGTCCTACGCGCGCTTAAACAAACAGACCAGGGTGCCGGTTCAGTACTGAAACAACACAATCAACAGCTCCGCAAAGCGGTGACTGTGCATGAGGGTCTGCTACAGACTGTACAGCGTCAGGTGCCACCGAGTTGGATGGATCGAAACGGGCACATGCACGAGCCACACTACCTCGAACTCATGGCGCAGGCGAGCACCCGCTTTCTTGAGGAAGTGGGTGTGAACGATGCCTACCGAAGCGCGGGGTTTACCTATTTCTCTGTTGAATCACGCCTGAAGTACCTCAGGGAAATACCGGCCGGTGAAAATATCAAAATCCTGACTGGAGTCCTGGGCGCCATCGAGAAGAAATTACTCTTACTCCACCAACTTCAAACCGAAGATGGGACCATCGCCGCAACCTGTGAAGCCACACTCATTCACGTCGACCTCAACACCAGAGCCTCCTGTTTGCCCAGTGCTGACGTCGTAACTCGACTGGCAGCATACGCTGCGAGTCATGAACCACTCAAACAGACTTTGTATTAAATGACGCCCACGATTCACGCCTTCTCTCCGCCTCCGCCCACACCACTTACGGTACCGTTGACGCGTGCCCTGCGCACCGACACAACGGCCAGCATCCTTCTTAGTCAGCGTTATGAATAACGTAGGAAAATATTTTGCCCGAATAATTTCGGATGTGCTATTTTTCTATCGAGGCCACACGATGCAATTCACCTTGCAAGACCAATCTTACTTGTTGGCCACTGGAGTAAATTCATCATGAGCGGACCACTGGCTGGCTATCGGGTCATCGAGCTCACCAGCATGTTGACCGGACCATGGGCAACTTCTCTGTTGGGCGACCAAGGGGCGGATGTCATCAAGATCGAAGTCCCTGGTATCGGCGACCACACTCGCTCCGTAGGCGCTCGCCGGGGAGGCCTCTCAGTCAATTTTCTCAACATTAATCGAAGCAAACGATCGATCACCCTCAACCTAAAAAATAATGACGCCACCGATGTATTAAAACAATTAGCAACAACGGCTGATGTGTTCATTCAAAATTTCCGCCCGGGTGTCGTCGAGCGACTGGGTATTTCAGAGCCTGAGATACGCCGCGCCTCACCCGAAATCATCTATCTGTCGATGTCGGGTTTCGGTGAAAAAGGGCCTTTATCGGCAAAGCCTGTTTATGATCCAATCATCCAGGCCATCTCAGGTCTAACCACCATTCAGGCAGGATCAGACAGCGCTCGCCCACGATTGGTACGCACCATCCTGCCAGATAAACTGACCGCCATCGTTGCTTCCCAGGCGGTCACGGCTGCTCTCCTGGCTCGAGAGCGCAATGGAAAAGGACAGCACATTCGTCTGTCCATGTTGGACTCTATTCTCAATTTTCTATGGGCATCTGACATGGGCGGGCAAACCTACGTCGATGAACCTGTCGATCATCAGGAGGCAGCCAGCTTCATTGATCTGATTTATGAAACTCGAGATGGTTACATGACCATATCGACGATGGGCAACAAGGAATGGGCCGCCCTGGCCCAAGCTGTAGAGCGGCCAGAATTACTCGACGATCCCCGCTTCAAGAGTGCCAGTCTGCGCGATCACAACGTCGATGCGCGCCTTGAGCTGGTTCAAAGCATCCTTATTGCTCGAACCACACAGGAATGGATAACGCTTTTCGAACGCGAAGGGGTGCCGTGCGCTCCTGCACTCACCCGCAATGAAGTGATTAAACATCCTCAAATTATCGCCAGCGATATTCTTATCGAAACCGACCACCCGGTCGCAGGACGTTTGCGCCAAACCAGAACCCCGGCACGTTTTGAAGGGACACCGACCGAGATACAACGAGGTGCCCCCCGGCTTGGCGAACACAATCTTGAAATTCTGACAGAGTTAGGATTTGATGAAACTGAAATTGATGCACTTCGCACCAACGGCGCCATCGGCGATGAGGACTACTCAGGTTAACCGCCGGCCATTACGAACAAAACATTTGATCACAACGAGAAGATTCATAACACTCCGATGATTGACTTTTATTATTGGCCCACACCAAACGGCTGGAAAATTGCCATCGCACTTGAAGAGATGGGCCTGGCCTACCATCTGCTACCCATCAATATCGGTCGCGGTGAACAATTCGAACCCGCCTTCTCAAAAATTAGTCCAAGTCACCGAATGCCCGCCATTGTAGATCACGACCCGGGCGATGCTGGCGGTCCGCTCTGCCTGGCGGAATCCGGCGCCATCTTGCTTTACCTGGCCGACAAAACTGGCCGTTTCCTGTCATCGGCACCGCGGTCTCGACATCAGGCGATCCAATGGCTGATGTGGCAAATGAGTCAGCTCGGACCGATGCTGGGCCAAAATGGTCATTTCTCACTCTATGCAACAGAAAAGATACCGTATGCCATTGCGCGTTACCGGCACGAGGTGGTGCGCCTTTTCGGCGAATTAAATCGACGGCTCGTCGATCGGGAATACATTTGTGATGAATACAGCATCGTTGACATGGCTTGTTGGCCTTGGGTCCTGACGTATAAGAGTCAAAATATCGACCTCAGCGAATTCCCCGAAGTGCGTCGCTGGTATGATCAACTGAAGTCACGGCCCGCATTGCGACGCGGCTATAACCTGCTCCGGGAAACGCGTTCCAAACGAGGCAATGAAGCGCCAGATCAAGAAGCTCGACAGCATCTTTTTAACTCGACGCAGGCCCGTTGACCTTCACCCTAATGTTCTGCTGGCGAGAGTTGGCCGCGCGCGGTGTGACTGACAGAAGAGCACCATACCTATGCCAAAACCGTGAAAATCACACCCACGACACACTGCATAGACCTGATTAAAATAGATCACATCAACCGAATGTCACGCCAGGCCAGCTAGACATCCAATCACACCGAGGAGTCTTGAAACAATGGACAGCAGCGTCTTTACCGGTGGCATCCCGGCCCTCATGACCCCCTGCACGCCGAGTGGCGAACCTGATTTTGAAGGTTTAGTCCAAAAAGGACACGAACTCATTAGCCTTGGAATGACCAGCGTGGTGTATTGCGGATCGATGGGAGATTGGCCCCTATTAACCGACGGTCAACGCCAGGAAGGCGTCGCGCATCTCGTTGGCGAAAACATCCCTGTGATCGTCGGAACCGGTGCGCAAAATACCGCGCTCGCGATGGCTCATGCAACGCACGCACAGTCCGTAGGCGCGCGTGGGCTGATGTTAATACCCCGCGTGCTGTCACGAGGCTCCGCTTTCGCGGCTCAGAGCGCGCATTTCAGCGCCCTACTTCAATCCGCACCGGAGTTACCAGCGGTCATCTACAACAGTCCGTATTATGGATTCGAGACTAAAGCAGACCTCTTCTTCGCTCTGCGAAAAGCGCACTCCAATCTGGTGGGATTCAAGGAATTTGGTGGACGGGTCCCATTGAGTTATGCCGCGGAGCACATCACCGGCACTGACCCGACCCTTAAGTTGCTGGTCGGGGTGGATACACAGGTGGTCCATGGTTATATCAGTTGCGGAGCGAAGGGCGCGATCACCGGCATTGGTAACGCGCTGCCGCGGGAAGTGCTTCACCTTCTTTACCTTTGCGAGCTGGCCGCCAAAGGAAATTCCCAAGCCAAGTCACTCGCCCAGGAACTCGATGACGCCCTCACGGTGTTATCAACGTTCGACGAAGGCCCGGATTTGGTTTTGTACTACAAATACTTGCTGCACCTTCAGGGAGAGCCTGGCTACGACCGGCACTTCAATGAGTCCGACTCCCTAAGTGCCAGCCAGCAACACCTGGCGAGTACGCAATTCAGGCTCTTTCAACAGTGGTGGTTGGACTGGCCGGGAAAGACCTACAAGGCTCCGGGCACCTGAGCTATTATTGCTAGTCGACGCGCGCTGCTTTGGCCTGCTGTGAGAAAAACGAGGCCTCTTGGGGATATTCGGGGATCAACATTTCGAAGGGCACGCTCCGCACTCGGTTGGTCGCGACACCGCGAACCACTTCCCCTTCATAACGGCTCGGAATGTGGTTCTTAGCCAATGGGTGAGCGTCCTCTGCACTATAAGTCACAATGTAAAACGTCCGCGCATTCTTCGACTCATTGACTTGTGATCCATGCACCAAACGGGTATGCATCAGGCAAGCCGAACCCGCAGAGCCTGTGCATCGAATGGAGTGCGCTCGAAGTGATACAGCAATATCGGGTGCGATGGCACCAGTGAAGCGTCCCTCGTGCCAATGATCGTAAAGCGGGCCGCGGTGTGAGCCGGGAACGAGCTCGAGAGGCCCGTTTCTTTCGGTCACCTCGTCGAGAAAAAACAATACAGCCACGAGATCCTGATTGGAGTGCGGCTCGAACAAAAAATCCTGATGGTATTGCACCGCCGTCGCCGCTCCAGGAAGTTTTGAATTGACCTTGGTGTTATTCAGCTTGACGTTGGGGCCTAACAGTTGGGTCACCGCATCCAGCGCTCGACTGTCGCGCATGACCTCCAGATACGCATTCGATACTTCGATCGGGGAACTCACCCGTCGAAGCGCTGGATGATTCGACGCATGGCCAGGCTCTACATCAAAACGGGCTCGACCATCTAGCGTTTGGCCGTAACTTTGGGAAAATTGGCGACTCTCGTTGACCCAATCTTCAAAACAGGCTCGCAACGCTATTAACTGTACGTCGGTGAGTGCGTTTTCCAACAGCACGTAGCCTTGCTCAGCAAAAGAGGCAACCTGCTCGCTATCAAGCACACTCGTCTCTCGCAGCATGCTGGTCAATATCCCCTCACCTGGTCCGCGCCACGATACAAGATCTCTGCGTAATTTCGATTTACTTTTTCTCGTTGAACCACATCGCCAGAAGCCATATCGGACTGAGGGCGCTGCAGGCGCACAATGCTGTCATCCAGTTCACGACCGCGAACTGCCAGCGCGTAATGAACGCCCACCGTCTGACGCACGTGGGATGCGGCATAGGACTGCAACGCCACTCCAACTCGGCGGTGTCCACTGCGGTTCGGTCGCGAGCCGTGAATCAGTCTCGGATGATGGAGTGAAGCCTGACCCGGACGCAGCACAATATCCAGCGCTTGGTTTTGATCGACATCAGCAATGCGCTGTCCACGAGTCAGAATGTTGTGTTGGCCAAAAGTATCCTCGTGGGTCTTAACGCCCGATAAATGGCTACCCGGTATCACCCGCATACAACCCGCCTCTTCATCACTTACAGTCAACGCGAGCCACACGGTCACAAAGTCATGCGGCATCAATCCCATATAAATGGCATCCTGGTGCCAGCTGACAAAACCATCGCTTTCAGGCTCCTTGATAAACAAAACGCTCCCCCAGAGATAAAAATCGGACCCCAGCAGGTCCTCAACAGCGTTCAGGATCACTTTATGGTGTGCAATTTCATCTAAGCACATGAATGTCAGATGTGCATTGTTTCGTCCGAAAGGTCCCAATCCCTCCGGGAAATTGACCTCGGCCTGTTCAAATTGCTGTAGTAGTCGACCAGCCTTAGTTTCTGACATGACATCGATCGGCGTGTAATAACCATAATCTCGGTAACAGGCCTTAGCCGCCTCCGTCAGGTGTTTCGTCATCTTTGACACGCACTCGCCATTCGCACGAAATCGATACTCATCGCGTCAGCGCAGCAGTCACCGTTTTTTCAAAATGCGCCAATGCCGGCTCATTACGACCGTAAATCATGTGACTTTGCGCCCTAGAGAGAAAGCCAAACTGGATCGCCTCGCCGGTTGGAAAATCTTCATCACACACCACACCGGTCACGAGCTCAAGATTCCGATCCCAGTGATCTCTAGCACTTTGGTTTGTCACCGGCTCCGGCACAAAAAAATCTAGAAAGATTACCGTTTCATCAACCTTATCCTCCACCGGAAAGATCCGCCATACCTCAAGATGATCACCCTGAACCACGAAAACCGTATTTGGAAACAACACATAAACCAACGCGCTGTGATACACAAGGTCCCATTCTGTTTCCGGCCGATCACGCAAGGTTTCGATGGTTCGCCTCGGGTAGGTGACGCGCAGATGTGGACCGAAGGCCTGAAACAGGCACAAGTTATGAAAGAAAATCGGTGCTATGGAGTCCTGGTGCAAGACGCCGAAATGGTATGGCTCTAGAAACGTATCGATCACTAGCTTCCAATTCATCTTTTGCCGAAGTTGCCGAGAGGTGTAGTGATGAAAAGCATCAAGATTGAAGGACTGGAACTCGCTACCAAGCCCAGCTAAGGCTTTATCGATATCAATAGGTAGTGAATCCACATCCGTACCTGCTGGTGTAGCGCACACCCAAATCAAACCGTTTTGTTCAACGGCCGGTAGGGGCACCAAATTATGTTCCGCGCGATCCATCCCCTCGAAACTACGCTTGTCCGGCACCGCGACCAGGTGACCGGCACCATCGTAAGTCCATCCATGATAGGGACACTGGAAACGATTTTCGTTGCGCCCACATCCGTTGGCCACACGGGCGCCGCGATGTCGACAAACGTTGAGAAATGCTCGTACCACGCCATCTTGCCCACGAGTGATGAGCATCGGCACGCCTGCACCATCGCATGTGATATAGGCACCCACCTCCCGCAGTTGGCACGACATAGCCATCATCAAGGGTCGCCCCAGGAATAAGTCGGTTCTTTCCCGGGCTAAACGCTCTGCACTAATGTAATGAGCAACCGGATTCCGGTAGATCTCGCTGGCGACATCCGTAGTGCCCTGCGCCAGATGATGGAATACGGCTCGAGTTAGCTCCACTTGTGTTTGATGTTTCATCCGTCGACTCGCGCTATTACCCTGCTGGAATCAGCACTTGCTCCAGCGGCATCCCCTGGGGGCCACGTCGCGATAATTATCTACCTCATCGCGCCGCACGGGCTTCGCCTAAGGCAACCGGAAGCGCACGCGCAAACGCATCGAGTTCTTGGGATTTCCCAGCGGTAATACGGATACACCGATTCAATGGCGCAATGCCCGGCATTCGAACAAAAATTCCGTGACGTAAAAGATTATTCAACACCGTTGTTGCAAACTCGCCATCAGCTCCGCAATCGATCGCAACGAAATTAGCGGCTGAGTCTAGTGAAGACAGTCCGTTCTCCCGCGCTATTTCAACAATACGCGCCCGCGCGGAGCGTACCTGCTCAATCACGTTAGTCAGAAATACCTGGTCTTTGAGTGCAGCCAGCGCAGCCGCCTGGGCCACTCGCCCAACTCCAAAATGATTGCGCACCTTGTCGAGTTCAGCAATTAATGCGCAATGACCAATCACATAGCCCACACGAATTCCTGCCATTCCATAGGCTTTCGAAAACGTGCGAAAGCGCAATACGTTTTCATTTGATATATCGAATGCGGGAAGTGTGTCAGGGTCAGCAAATTCACCATAAGCCTCATCTAACAATAACACCGCCCCCTCCGGAATACGCGACATCATCGAGTCCACTGCCGACGCGCCCCACCAGGTGCCCATCGGGTTATCCGGGTTCGCAACATACAATAACTTCGCATTGACATCAGCAGCACGATCCAACAGTCCATCGATATTTTCGTGATCATCATGATAGGGAATGGTCTCAAGCTTTCCTCCATAACCCACCACGTGATAATTAAAAGTGGGGTACGCGCCAGCGGACGTCACCACAGAGTCACCGGGTTCGATAAACATCCGAGAAAAATAGCCCAAAAGGCCGTCTATGCCCTCACCAATCGCGACGTTCTCAACCGGAATCTCATGATGCCGGGCGATCGCGTGGCGTAATTCATGCAATTCAGGGTCTCCATACATCCAGGCATCTCCCGCTGTCTGAATGATGGCCTCGATGACAGCCGGCGAGGGCCCAAACATGTTTTCGTTGGCACCGATCCGCGCATCGAACACGCGGCCCTGAGCGCGCTCCTGCGCTTCGGGCCCCACAAACGGAACGGTGGCGGGCAAGCCGCTAACCAGGTCGGTCACTCTATAGCTCGTCATTCCTCTTCCCCGTGGTGGGAGCCGATCACTACTGACCACCCTCAACTGCCGACCTCCGATCGAGTCAGGCTTTGGGCCTGTGCTCTCTCATTATTTCAAACTGCCATGCCACCGGCAGCACTCGGCCCCGGCAGTGACCTTACCCAAACAGTTTCAGCCGGCTCTACCCCGAGCACGCTCCGACCGAACTCATCGATTGGGCAAATATCTTGTTCAATTTCCCCCCCAAACTCAATCCAGCACCGCAGCGGTGCTGGATGGTTGCCTATCAACTCAATGAGATCGCCAACACGTGCACCCAACCGTGTGAGGGTCCCCTCACTGAGTCTAACGGCCCGTCGTTTACCCCTGTTTCCTATGTAAGGATATGTTTCGTCGGCCTTGACCGTTAATCTTAACCGTCGCCCAAGCATATCCAAACGTAATGCGCTCGTTCGAGCATCATCAACCTCCCATTCTCCAGTAAAGAGCACGCCATAACCAGCCTCGGCCCTATGTTGCGTGATGTAACCCGACAGCATGTCGTTTCTTACGTCCTCTGGATCACGATTGAGAGGATCACCGTAACCTCCGCCTCCGGCTGATTCCATGATGACCACATCGCCTTTTTGAATTGGGTGCCCCGTCACCTTACCTGGAGTCCCAAAGAGTTTGACCGTTTGATCTCGCTCCCACGAAACAGACAATTGTTTTGCAGGACCACCCCCATGCATACCAAACGGCGGTATGACCGCGCGGTCACCCAATACTGAATAAAGCGCCTCCCCTTCACAAAGACGGAGTTCGCGCCGCATGCCCAACCCACCGCGTCGTTCCCCCTCTCCACCTGAATCCTCGCGCAGCACGCAGCTTCGAACCTGCAAAGGCATGTCACTTTCTAGCGACTCGACATTATGAATCGAGCGAATAGAACCAAAATCAACATTGACAAAAGCGCTGGAACCATCTGCCTCAAGAAAACCCCCATTACCCCCCGCGGGGACTTCGATATAGACATAGGATCGGTCTCTGGATTTGGAGTAACCCCCGATGCTATTGGGGAAAGACGTACCGGATAAATCACCCGAGACCGCTTCAGGAATCACTTGAGCCAAGGCACCCAACATCACGGACACCGCTCGCTTCCTGACTTCACCATGCGCTCCCGCAGGCGCATCATTTCTAACATCCACGATTGAAGCTTCAGGCGCATTCAGTGCAATGGCCCTAAACGCGCCACTATTAACCGGTCCTTGCGGATCCAACGTGGACTTAACAGCAACAAATACGCCTGCGCCGGCAACAGCCAAGGACGAATTGACCACACCGGGCACTTGCGGGCTAGATCCATCAAAATCTGCCGTTAATTGATCACCGGACACTTTCAGTCGTAAACGCATCAATACCGGATCCAACACGTCACCGTCATAGTATTCAAGGTAGTCTTCATAACAGTACTCACCATCGGGCAAATCTTGTATTCGTGCTCGTATACGTCGTTCTGAGCGATCGAGGTTTTCGCAAATGCAGTCCAACACTAAGGTCCGGCCGTATTTTCCAAGTATTTTTTCTATTCGCTGTTCTGCGACCCTGCACGCCCCGAGCGATGCGTTTAAATCACCATAACGCTCATCGGGGAGACGCATATTACTCAGCAACAACCGCATCACTCCTTCGTTCACTTTTCCGCGCTCATACAACTTGATCGGCGGAATGCGTACGCCTTCCTGATAGATACTGGTCGCAAGCCCCGAATAACTCCCAGGCGTCATCCCACCAACATCAGCCCAATGGGCCCTCACCGCAGGAAAGATAAATAACTCTCCATCATTAAAAATCGGATACAACAATGTGACATCATTTAAATGCGTACCACCCCGATACGCATCGTTTAGAAGAAGCACATCTCCAGGAAAAATATCGCCTTGAAAGTCCTCCATCGCGCATTTCACCGACCACGGCATTGGCATAACATGTCCTGGATGATCATCGGACTGTGCGACCATGTCTGCTTGGGGATTAAACAATGCACAAGAAAAATCATCGAGCTCATAAATCGCCGATGAAAATGACGCTCGTATGATTGAGGCGCGCATTTCTTTCACGATCGCCCGTAGACTTTCACACACCACCTCGAGCGTGATGGGGTTTACTTGACAAGTATTCACGAAGACTCCTTAGGCATTGGCTGCAATCGCAACTCTCTGGCCTGCCCAACCGCTAAGCGCCAGCCGGGCGGCAACACCGTCAAAGCCCCATCCTCTTCTATTAATGCCGGCCCAATGACCGAACCGGATAACGCATTGCGGTCATATATATCGGTTTCGTAATAAGCGCCATCAAAATAAACTTGCCTGGTTCGCTTCACAGGAGCCGTGGCAACATCAGCTCCCAAAGAACAGCCTGGACCCGCTACCGGCCCGATCACGGTAACGCGCATCTCAACACACTCAATCGGAAGTTCGTGGACATGTTCATAACGTCGCCGGTACGTTGACTCAAACACTTCTCCAAGTTCTTGCGTTGACGACACTGTCCTCGGCACCCGAACAGATAACTCCCACGATTGTCCGACATAACGCATACCGAACTCGCGCTCGACTTGCACGCTATCAATGTCTGGAAAATCAACCTTGATCGACGTCATAGCCAACGACTCCACCTCATGCAGTTTGGCTTCGATATCGCTCCAGTTCTCATCCACCAGTCTAAAACGACAACTTTGCGCAAAGGTCTGACGCAGGTCAGAACCGAGACACCCGAACGCCGAAAAGTGCCCCGGGCTGAAGGGCACAATCACAGAGGGGATTTCTATCTCATCTGCTATGAACGCTGCATGCATAGGGCCTGCACCGCCATAGGCGACAAGACTAAAATCCCTTGGGTCGTAACCGTTCGATATTGAGATTTCTTTAATCGCACTAACCATTCGAGCGACCGCAATCTTGATGATCCCATCCGCAACGGCTTCTGTGTCCAATTGATTGATACCTAACGCTAACCGCCCTACCGCGGATCGTGCGAGTCCCTCGTTCAGCAACAATCCACCAGCAAGCGGCGTGTCCGGACTCAGTCTTCCAAGACATAAATTAGCGTCGGTGACCGTGGGCTCCTCCCCACCGCGCCCATACGCTGCTGGTCCGGGTAAGGCTCCCGCACTGCGCGGCCCCACCTCGATAATTCCACCGTCGCCGAACCACGCAATGCTACCCCCTCCGGCGCCCAGGGTAGCAATAGCCAGCTGCGGCGATCGATTAGGCAGACCAGCCACCTGTTGTTCGGTAGTCAGCGGCCGCACAAGGTTTTCAATCAAACAGACATCTGTGCTGGTGCCGCCCATGTCACAGGTAATCAGATTGGAATCGCCCGTTTCTTTGCCAAGCTCAATCGCTGCCGCCACCCCCCCTGCAGGGCCCGACAACACGGTGTGCACCGGAAATTCGCCAGCCCGTTTCGGCCCGACAACACCGCCATTAGAGGTCATCAGGAAAATCGTACCAGTAAATTCTCTCGAGTCGAGTTGCACCAACAGAGAATCAAGGTATTGCTGCATCCGTGGGCCGATATACGCGTTAAGCACCGTGGTCGAAAAACGCTCATACTCGCGCAACACGGGTAAAACCTGACCGGAAGAACAAACGAAACACTCGGGCAATGCGCTTGCGATCGCATCCGCAACTTTTCTTTCGTGGGAATCATCGACATAACTGTGTAAAAAACACACAGCGACAGCCGCGGGATCCTCTTCAACTAACCTAGCTAATAATGCCTCAACATCATGATCATCGACAGCCTTAACCACTGCTCCGTCGAATGAGATACGTTCGTCTATTTCAAGAATATGCCGACGCAAAACGAGGGAGGCGGGCTTTAGGGTTTTGATGTTGTAGAGTTCTCGCCGTTCGGTTCGCGCAATCTCTAGGGTATCTTTAAAGCCTTTGGTGGTAACCACCCACGTCTCGGCACCCTGACGCTCGATTACCGCATTGGTTCCAATCGTGATTCTGCAATAAACTCTGGACTCAATGCGGATAAAATTCTAATCTGCGTATTC
>DUBL01000123.1:22957-24987 GCA_012960345.1 Gammaproteobacteria bacterium
GATTAAACTTGATTCCGACAAAACTCTCTACGGCATCTAACAGTCCCTGCTCTGGGTCGTGCGGGGTCGAAGGCACCTTAACCCACTGAAGTGCTTTGTTTTGCTGGTCGTAAAGCACCGCATCGGTGAACGTTCCACCAATATCAATACCAACGGATAACTCTTGTCCAATCACCGAGTCACGACGCATGGGTTTATTGACCTAATTAATAACGCTGCTGAACAAACCTAGGCAATAAGCCCGGTAACAACAAAATAAACACCGAGCACGCAAAGTCCCGACAGCAACACCACTCGAAACACCTCTGGCGATAACCGCGTACGCAAACGCTGCCCTATCATCATGCCAACAAATGCTGGAACAATGCCCACCCCTGATATCAATCCAAGGGAACCGGTTAAAAGGCCGTGGTGCCCCAACGCACTACCCAAGCTCAGTGTCGCCACGGTGAACCAGATCCCCATCGACTGTATCAGTTGGTCTCGTGAAAGACCCAATGCACGGAGGTAATCGACTGCCGGCATAACAAAAATACCGGTCACCCCACCGATCGCACCTGACACACTTCCAATCAACGGAGACAGCCAACGCTCACGTTGACCAGGATTCGGCACCTGCAGACCAACAAGGCTAGACCCGCTATAAGTAAAGATCGCGACACCGAGCAGCACAACGAAGATCGGTAATGGGCCAATGGTCAAAGCGGTCGAAGTAATCCAGGTAAAAATCACACCGGGAATCAAAATGGGCCACAGTCGTCGAGCCAAATATCGCAAATGACCACCGATGGCCCCCTGCCACACATTCGTCAACAACGAGGGTAACAACATAATCACCATGGCTGCCTCCAGTCCCAGAACGACAGTCAGGAGACTCACAGAGATGGTTGGTAACCCAAACCCGATCACGCCTTTGATAAAGCCCGCTAACAGAAATACCATAACAACGAGAATTATCGTATCAAGCTGATCGGTGACCATCGCAGTAACACCGTGCTAAATCGATTAAATTTCTGTTATTGAAACATTAACGCGCACAACTCCCCCCGTCACACGTCACCACAGTACCTGTTGTATTCGATGACAGGTCAGAAGCCAGGAATGCGACCAGATCGGCGATGTGATGTGGTTCGCCCGGGGGAAATGTCGCGTCGACTAATTCCTCCCATCGATTGTCGTCTCCAAACTGCTCCACCGCCTGAGTCTTTAGTAGCGTGACGAGGCGATCGGTTTTAATCTGGCCCGGATTAATTGCAACGACCCGTATGCCGTCCTGTCGACTGTGTCCTCCTAACGCACGAGTGATTGCCATCAGTGATGCATTGCCACCGGCACCGGCTACGTACCCGGGCGTAGGTCGCTCTCCTGCAGCACCAATGACATTTACAATCACTCCCCCACCATCTTCTTGCATCCGAGCGTAGGCCCGCCGACACATGTTGATATAGCCAAAAACTTTCAGATCCCAGGCTTCGCGCCAACGTACCTCATCGATCAAGTCGATACTGCCACCGGGAATCGCACCGGCATTATTAACCAGAATATCGATGGGACCAGATAATTGAGCAAACAGGTTGTCTACGTTGGCACTGTTCGACAAATCTAACGCGGAAAACGCGGCCTCCACACCGTGGCGCTTTGCCAAATCTGTGGTAATGCGCTCTAACGCTTTTGCGTCTCGCGCAACCAAGTGAACATCGACTCCTTCAGATGCCAGCGTTTCAGCTGTCGCCTGACCCAGCCCCTTCGATGATCCCGTTATGACCGCCTTTCGCCCGCGTAATCCCAAATCCATAATTCATCGCCTCTTCGTGAAGTAAACATTTAAATAAAATAAGTCAACAAGGGTCAGCTTTCGACCCCTGGTAAGCAGACTGTCTGTAACATGATGCACGAACCACAATAAGAAAGGCAGCCCTTTCAACTAACACGCATCTTTCGTCAATCCCGACAGACACTTTGGGAAATGCGACCTGAACTATCCTAACAAGCCGACCAAGCATTATGAGCGTTGACCAACGTAGCCCGGT
>DUBL01000124.1:0-11793 GCA_012960345.1 Gammaproteobacteria bacterium
ATAAGGAGGGTTTCTTGCGCTCCACTAGGTCTCTCATTCAAACCATCGGTCGGGCGGCAAGACACATCAGGGGCAAGGCCATTCTTTACGCGGATGTTCTAACCGATTCTATGAAACGCGCGATATCCGAGACCGACCGACGTCGACTTAAGCAGGCAAGCTATAACAAGAAACATCGCATCACGCCGACAGGCATTCAAAAAGACGTTCGTGACATGATCGATGGAGTTCACGCGGGGGCGAGTGGCGGTAACGGCACCAAAGGTCGCTCGGTCCGGAGTGGTGCGTCCATCCTACCAGAGGGCTTTGACCGACCGACCAGTGCAACGGAAATGGCGAAAATGCTAACGGCACTAGAACGCAAGATGTTTAAACACGCCGAGGATCTCGAATTTGAATTAGCCGCATCGGTGCGTGACCAAATTACCGCCTTCAAATCCAGCCAATGGGGCGTGAGCGGTGAGCGGTGACGCGTCGATGCCGTGGCGTATCGGCGCGGTTCAGATAGATAGGGTGCTGGAACACGAACGACCCCTTCTTGCGCCCGAGGTGTTGTTCCCAGAATTTCGACAATCTACCTTTCTACATCACGCCGATCGGCTAGGGCCGGCATTATACGATCGAGTGAGCGGCCTGCTGATGCTTGCATTCCACAGCTTTGTGATTCGCACACCGTGGCATATCATCATCGTCGACACCTGTACGGGGAATCACAAGTCACGAGCGCACAAACAACGCTATCACATGAATCGGTGGCCATACCTGGCGCGCCTTCGCGCGGTAGGAGTCTCGCCTGAGGATGTCGATTTTGTCGTGTGCACCCATCTACACGCCGATCATGTGGGTTGGAACACCAGATTAATAGATAACCAATGGCGAGTGACCTTTCCCAACGCAAGCTATCTGGTTGCAGATGTTGAATATGAACATTGGCAGGATGAGGCCAAGCGATCAGTCTATACAGATGACCCTTATTTTGAAGACAGCGTGTTGCCAGTGATTGAAGCGGGGCAGATGCAATTGGTTGGAACAGAACATGTAATCGACCCCTGCGTTCGACTATTGGGCAGCCCGGGACATACGCCGGGGCATATCTGTGTTCTCATTGAAAGTGATGGTGCCCTAGGAGTTATGAGCGGAGATATTTTCCATCATCCGATGCAATGTGCTGAGCCCTCTTGGAATAGCTGTTTCTGTGTTGATCGCGCACAGGCCTTTGCGACGCGATCAAGATTTCTTGAGCAGTATGCTGATAGCGGAGTGATGGTGTTACCCGCCCATTTTCCCACGCCCGGGGTTGGACGGATTGCCCGCAGCGATCAAGGGTTTTCCTTTAATTTTATTAATCAGTCCTAGCCTATACTCTCCCGATGCGACTCGCAGACAGAGTGGTGATTGTGACCGGTGGCGCAGCCGGCATGGGGTTGGCCTTTGCGAGTCGTCTTTTGAGCGAAGGGGCTGCTATCGTTATTGCCGACATCAAGGATCCCGAACCCGCGCTGAATGCCCTCGGGCATTCCGATCGCACGCTGGGACTACGAACCGACGTCAGCCAGGTCGACTCGGTGAGGTCAATGATCAAGACGGCATTCGAACGATTTGGCCGGATTGATGTGCTAATCAATAATGCCGCGATATTTTCCACTTTAGAGCCGCGACCATTCGACGAGATTCACGAGCAAGACTGGGATCAATTGATGGCAGTCAACGTTAAAGGTGTGTGGAACTGTGTGCGTGAGGTCACACCCGTATTCCGGGCCCAGCAGTCAGGCCGGATTATCAATATTGCCTCGGCGGTAGTCGGAAAGGGGACCGCTTTGATGTTGCATTATGTGGCCTCCAAGGGCGCGGTTGTCGCCATGACCCGTGCGCTCGCTCGAGAGCTTGCGAGTATCGGGGTCACTGTCAACGCGGTCGCGCCGGGCTTGATTCTTAGCGACACGGTTGCAGCGAATCCTGCCATTACCGCATTTCAATCCAGCGCCGTGATGCAGGCACGATCCATCAAGCGAGATGCCTATCCTGAAGATGTCGTCGGAGCAGTGGCTTTTCTCGCGTCCGACGACAGTGCTTTCATGAGCGGTCAGACGCTCATCGTGGATGGCGGGTCGGTCTTTTCGACGCTCTGATAGTGCAAACAATCCCTATTATCAATCTTTCTCCCGCCCGCGAGGGCGATGAGGGGGCGCGTCGCGATGTTGCCCGCCAAATTGATGGCGCCTGCTGCGAGACTGGCTTTTTTGCTATCGAGGGCCACGGAGTGCCGGCGAATACGGTAGGTAATTTGCATCGGGCCGGGCACGATTTCTTTTCTTTACCATTGGCTGGTAAACAGGCTGCAGTGCATCCAGCGGGTATGAATCGCGGTTATCACCAGCTGGGTGGTGAAACACTCGCGAATGCTAATGACCATAATGCGCCGCCTGATCTGAAGGAATTTTTTCATGTAGGGCCCGTACGCACCACTGATGCGGCTTATTTCACCAGTGAGGAAGGACGGCGCCATTTTTCCCCCAATATTTGGCCCGCAGGGTCAACAGCGCTCAAGGGGGCTGCCATAACCTACTACGAGGCGATGAGTGAGCTCATTATTGTCTTGATGAGGCTTGCGGCGCTAGGGTTGGATATGGACGAGCACTACTTTGACGACAAAATTGATCGCTCGATCGGCGCCATGCGTTTAAATTATTATCCCCGGCAGACCGAACGGCCTCGTAAAGGTCAACTTCGAGCCAGCGCCCATACGGACTACGGTGGATTTACCATTCTCAGCGGCGAGGACACCGCGGGCGGGCTCCAGGTCAGGGGCAGAGAAGGCCATTGGATCGATGTTAAGGCGACCCGCGATGTCTTTGTTGTCAACATTGGCGATTTGCTCATGCGCTGGACCAATGATCGATGGTTATCTAACCTTCATCGAGTCATCAATCCGAAGGATGGCGATTCAGGCGGGGGCCGGCTGTCAATAGCATTTTTTAGCCAGCCTAATTACGACACGCTGATTGAATGCCTACCTCCGCTGAGTCCGGCTAAGTACTCGCCAGTATTGTCTGGCGATTACCGGGACCTGAAATATAAAAAAACGGGACTGACGAGCGCCACTAAATCACCACTGTCGGAGTAATCGATGCTTTATCGAGGAATGGAAAAAGAGGCGCTCGATGCGGCTTATAACAACACTGCCGCGGTAGGAGTGGAACGGCGCGATCAATATGTGGTTGATTGGAGTGCGCGCAGTGGAGCGGTCAATTTGGCGTGGTCGCCGACGCGCGATATATCCTACGGCCCGCTGCCGAGACAACGCCTGGATGTGTTTTCTTGTGCCGGAGTGAATTCGCCGACCTTGCTGTATATCCATGGTGGTTATTGGCAAAGGAGTGACAAGGAGGCCTTTGGTTTTATCGGGGAGGGGCTGCTGCCTACGGGCATTAATCTTGTTCTTGTCGAATACACGCTGGCCCCTGACATCCATATGGATGGGATTGTCGAGCAAATTCGTGCGTCCATTAACTGGACTATCGGGAATATTGCAAACTACGGGGGGGACCCGGAGCGGGTTTTTATCGGTGGGCACTCTGCGGGGGGACACTTGACGGCGATGGCGATGTCCGATCGGCGGGTAGCCGGAGGGCTCTCGATCAGCGGGATTTTTGACCTTGAACCCATTCGACTGAATTACTTGAATGACAGATTGCACCTTGATGCGGCACAAAGCGCCCGTAACTCGCCCTTACAACACATACCGGCGGCAGCCAATCCACTGATGGTGACCGTGGGATTGGATGAATTGCCGGAATTAATTCGGCAATCCGAAGACTATTCCAAGGCTTGGCAACAGGCGGGTCATGAGGGCCGATATTTACCGTTGGCCGGGCACGATCATTTTTCTATTCTTGAGGAATTGGCGTCACCCTCTGGCCTGCTACTGTCTGAATTAAAACGGATGGTGGTTTAGTCGACAGCTTTCACTCGGGTCAACCGGTAAACGCTCTTCGGTGTTTGCGTAGGGATTACACCCAGTTACAATAGAACGGTTGCGGGCATTAATCTGCAGCGACAGGCGCGTAGCTCAGCGGTAGAGCACTTGCTCGACACGCAAGTGGTCGGTGGTTCGATCCCACTCGCGCCTACCAAACGAAATCCCAGGACTAGGGGCGTGATGCTTTGTCGGGCACTCGGTAGATTGTGCGGCGAACTCCTGGGTTTGTACTTAAGTGACGGAAATGCATCAGCCGACCCATTTAGTCGCGCGTTTTGCGATAAACTACGCCTTGAATCAAAGACTTACTGCGCCGCCAGTGGTGTCAGCGTTGTAAGGGTCCACCAGACACCAACCCTGTGGTTTTCTAACCCATGCCAACGATTACTCTGCCTGATGGCAGTTCCCGTGTGTTTGAGGGACCGGTCAGCGTCCTCGACATAGCCAACGATATCGGTTCGGGGCTTGGTCGAGCCACACTGGCTGGTGAGGTGAATGGCCAATTGGTCGATGCGGCATTTGTGGTCGATCAGGATTGCGTGCTCCGTATCATTACTGATCGTGACGCCGAGGGCCTCGACATCATTCGTCATTCGTGTGCCCATTTGATGGCACAGGCGGTGAAAATCCTGTTCCCGGTGGCCCAGGTCACCATTGGCCCAGTGATTGAAGAGGGGTTTTACTATGATTTCGCTTATCCACAGGGCTTTTCAGAGACAGACCTGGAGGCCATTGAAAGCAAGATGGTGGAGTTGGCCAAGATGGATCAAGCCATTACGCGCGATGTGATCCCGCGTGATCTGGCTGTTGAACGCTTTGAGGCGATGGGGGAGAGCTATAAGGCTGAAATCGTCGCTCAAATTCCAACGGCAGAGAATATTTCGCTTTATAAGCAGGGATCCTTTACAGATCTTTGTCGCGGCCCGCACGTTCCAAGCACGGGTAGGATCAAGGCGTTTAAGTTAACTAAATTGGCCGGTGCCTACTGGCGCGGCAATTCAGACAACGAGATGTTGCAGAGAATCTACGGAACGGCATGGGCGTCTCGTAAGGAACTTAAAGCGTACCTGCATCGAATTGAGGAAGCAGAAAAGCGTGACCATCGACGGATTGGACGGCAGCTGGATTTGTTCCATTTCCAGGAGGAGGCCCCTGGCATGGTGTTCTGGCATCGAGATGGCTGGACACTGTATAACTTGCTAGAAAACTATATCCGCGGATTGCTGCTAGAGAATGACTATCAGGAGGTGCTGACTCCGCAGATATTAGACCGTTCGCTTTGGGAGCGTTCGGGGCATTGGGACAAATTTCGCGATCACATGTTCACCACACACGTTGACGACCGCGATTACGCCATTAAGCCGATGAACTGCCCCGGACATATTCAGATATTCAATCAGGGCCTAAAGAGTTACCGGGATCTTCCGGTTCGCATTACCGAGTTTGGCGTGGTGCACCGAAACGAGCCTTCAGGGACCCTTCACGGACTTCTGCGAGGGAGACGTTTCACCCAAGATGACGCGCATATATTCTGCACTGAAGATCAGTTGCAAGATGAGATAGGCGCCTTGATTGATCTGACTTTTCGAGTATATCGAGACCTTGGATTTGAAGACATTGAAGTGGCTTTGTCGACGCGCCCAGAGCAGCGGGTAGGGGATGATGCCCTTTGGGATCGGGCTGAAGCGGCATTGGCGGATGCGCTCGAGGGAAAAGGAATTCCTTATACGGTGCAAGCGGGTGAGGGCGCCTTTTATGGCCCCAAACACGAATTTGTGTTGCGCGATTCGATCGGCCGCCGCTGGCAGTGCGGGACAATACAGGTCGATTTCTCTATGCCGGGGCGACTCGGATCGACTTACATCAGTGAGGATGGGACCAAGAAAGTTCCCGTAATGCTTCACCGTGTGTTGCTTGGCTCGATGGAACGATTTATCGGAATCTTGATCGAAGACACTGACGGACGTTTCCCTGTTTGGCTCGCCCCCATTCAAGGCGTGGTCATGAATATCACCGACAATCAGGCTGAATATGCCAGTCGTGTGTGTAATGTGCTGAAATCCAAAGGTATCCGGGCAGAGACAGACTTGAGGAATGAGAAAATCGGTTATAAAATCCGGGAACACACGCTGCGACGGATTCCTTATCTGCTGGTCGTCGGTGACCGAGAGGTTACTGAAGAGAGTATTTCAGTGAGAACTCGAGCGGGTGAAGATCTGGGTAGTGTCCCGCTGGATGCTTTCTGTGATCGGTTTAATTTTCAGATGGTGACTACCGATAAGGTTAACTAGGACATAGAGGAGCAAAGATATCGCACTACCCAGGAGACCACCCCCGAAACCCGTGGCACGCCCCCATACGATCAACGATGAAATAACCGGCGACCAAATACGCCTCATCGGTGAGGAGGGTGAACAACTGGGAATCTTTGCCCTAGCCAAAGCACTTGAGCTTGCTGGTGAACAAGACCTAGATCTAGTGGAGATATCGCCCAACGCTGACCCGAAAGTCTGTCGACTGATGGATTATGGAAAATTCCTTTACGCCAACTCAAAGAAGAAACAAGAAGCCAAGAAAAAACAGAAACAAATCACCGTAAAAGAAGTCAAATTTCGTCCCGGGACCGGTATTGGAGACTACGGAATAAAAGTCCGAAATCTCACTCGATTCCTTAACGAGGGCAATAAGACTAAAGTTACGCTGCGCTTTCGAGGGCGGGAAATGGCGCATCGAGAATTGGGAATGGAAATGCTGAAAAGAGTGGAGGCTGACCTGGCTGAGATCGCGTTGGTTGAACAGTCTCCGGCGATGGAAGGACGGCAGATGGTGATGGTATTGGCGCCAAGATTGCGTTAGGCCATCAAATAACAACGCTACAAACTAAAGTGAATTGAACAAAGATGCCAAAACTTAAAACCAATCGCGGCGCTGCAAAGCGATTTAAACAGACGGCCAGTGGGAAATTTAAACGTTCCCAAGGGTATTTGAATCACATTTTGACGAAGAAATCGACCAAGCGAAAACGACATCTACGGTCAATTATTCTGGTGAGTGCTGCCGATCAAGCGGCTGTGCGCAAAATGTTGCCTTACGGGGCCTGAGTCGACATCAACGTTAAAGTAAGGACAGTATTGGAGCTAGGCTAGATGGCAAGAATTAAACGAAGCGTAACGGCGCGAGCGCGACACCGAAAAGTACTCTCTCGTGCGAAAGGTTATCGTGGCGCTCGGAAAAACGTGTTCCGAGTCGCAAACCAAGCAGTAATGAAGTCTGGGCAATATGCCTATCGCGATCGGCGCCAGAGGAAGCGGCAGTTCCGGGCGCTGTGGATTGTTCGAATCAACGCGGCTGCGCGCTTGCACGGGTTGAGTTACAGTCGACTGATCGCAGGACTCGCTAAATCGGAGATCAATCTGGATCGGAAGGTGCTAGCTGACCTTGCGCTTCATGATGACCATGCATTCTCGGCTTTGGCCGAACAGGCGAAAGCTGCCTTGGCGAGTTAACGTCGTCCGGGCTTTGGCCGGCGGACGCGCTTGCATACTTGGGGAAGCCCACCGGGCCTTCCCCTTTTTTCTGGAGCTGCCGATCAGTAATGGCTAGTGTCTCCCACAACGAGAAGATTGCGACGGTTACGGATCAAGCCGTTACCGAGGTTGATGCTGCTCAGAGTGAAGAGCAACTTGAGGCGGTCAGAGTCCGTTATCTGGGCCGCAAAGGCCATCTGACGACCCAACTAAAGACCATCGGAGATTTACCGGAGACTCATCGGCGAGATTTTGGTGCTGCCGTCAACGCCGCCAAGTCGCGACTCACGGCACAGCTTGAAAGCAAGCGATTGGCGCTGCAGCGCGTCTCACGCGAGAGCGCTTTGGCCGACGAAACGGTAGATGTGACCCTCCCGGGCCGAAGGAGTGATCGTGGCGGCGTCCATCCGGTGACACGAACGGTGCGGCGAATTAACGAGATTTTTCACCGAATTGGCTTCGATGTTGCAGAGGGTCCCGAAATTGAGGACGACTTCCACAATTTCGGAGCCTTGAATATTCCCATCGATCATCCTGCACGGGCCATGCACGACACCTTTTATGTGGATGACGATCATGTGCTGCGCACGCACACGAGTCCCGTGCAAATCCGTTACATGAAAACCCACAAACCGCCGTTACAGGTCATTGCGCCAGGGCGTGTGTACCGTTGTGATTCAGATGTTACGCATACCCCGATGTTCCACCAGGTTGAAGGACTGGTTGTGGGGACCGACGTGTCCTTTGCCGACTTAAAAGGTGTGTTGACGTATTTCGCACAAGAATTTTTTGAAACTGATCTTCCGCTTCGTTTTCGACCATCTTACTTTCCATTTACCGAGCCGTCAGCTGAGGTAGACATTGGCTGCATATTTTGTAAAGGGACAGGCTGCAGAGTCTGCCAACGCACCGGTTGGATAGAGATTTTAGGTTGCGGAATGGTTCACCCGGAGGTTTTCCGTCAAGTCGACATTGATAACGAGGCCTATACGGGTTACGCGTTTGGATTGGGTATCGAACGGGTGACCATGCTGCGTTATGGAGTTGATGACTTACGCTTGTTTTTCAATAACGAACTGACTTTTTTGTCTCAATTTCGTTAATTTCGATCGATGATCATCTCTTTTCAATGGTTGTGTGAATGGGTTTCGCCACCGAGTGACATTCCACGCCTATGTGATTTGCTCACCATGGCAGGACTAGAAGTCAGCAGCACTGACTCGGTACCGCTGGTATCCCATCGTGTGGTGGTCGGGGAGGTGATGACGGCTGAGGTGATCCCTGATCATCCTGGGCTGCACGTGTGCCGTGTAGATACAGGCCATGCGCGCACTCGCACGATCGTTTGTGGCGCTGACAATGTATATGCGGGAATGAGAACGGCCGTCGCCTTGCCTGGTGCCACACTCGGTAAAACAGGTCGCGTCAAGCAACGAATGGTCGCTGGATCAGCGTCGAATGGCATGCTGTGCTCGTCCGAGGAATTGGGTCTTGACGACAACGCTAGCGGCATCCTCTGGCTCGATGATGACGCTGTGGTGGGTCGTTCACTCAATAGCCACCTGGGACTGGACGATGTCTTACTGGATATCGAGTTAACGCCGAACCGCGGAGATTGTCTGAGCATCGCGGGAATCGCGCGGGAAGTATCCGCCCTGACCGGCGTGCCTCTAACGCCCCCGATAGTTCCTGCAACGAGAGCGAGGCACCGTCAAAGCATTCCGATCGTTCTTGAGAATCCGGAGGATTGCCCTCGATGGGTTGGCCGCGTCCTGACGGGACTTAATCCAACCGCCAGAAGCCCGGATTTTATCCGTGAGCGACTTCGCCGCTGTGGAATAAGAAGCATTGGCCTTGTTGTTGATGTAACCAACTATGTCATGTTGGAATATGGCCAGCCGATGCATGCGTTCAGACTGGATCGTATTGATAGGGGTATTCGGGTTCGACGGACCCAGCCTGGAGAGAGTCTGACCTTGCTCGATCATCAGCGAGTCACATTGGCGCCCGGCACGCTGGTCATCGCCGATGAAACCCAGGTCATCGCAATCGCTGGAGTCATGGGCGGGTTAAACACGGCAGTATCGAAGAGTACGCAGCAAGTGCTACTTGAGGCAGCTTATTTCAGGCCGAGTGCGATTGCACAACGCGCACGCCAGATGGGCTTACAAACGGATGCGGTTTATCGCTTCGAGCGAGGTGTTGACCCGGACCTTCAAAAACAGGCTATCTCACGAGCCACCGAACTGTTGACTCTGTTTGCTGGCGCTCAGCCTGGGCCAGTCTGCGAAGCGGTGGTCAGGAAAGATTTGCCTTCGCGGCGACGAATCACACTTAGACGCAAACGACTGGACCGCATTCTAGGAACCCGCCTTGCTGCTCGGTTAGTGAAGAGGGGGCTGGAAAGGTTGCAAATGGACGTGCGAGTAAGCGGCTCAGATTGGCTAGTACGTCCACCCAGTTACCGCCTTGATGTTTCATACGAACATGATCTTATCGAGGAAGTAGCCCGAGTCAATAACTTCGAGACGCTACCGACCCACTTGCCTCGCACACAGGCTTTGCGTGATATCACGCCTGAGAAAAACATACCCGATACGGTGTTGGAGGATCTTCTCGTCGCTAGAGGTTACCAGGAGGTAATTACCTACAGCTTTGTCGACAGTCGAGCGCAGAAACTATTTTCTCCAGAGTCAATCCCCATTACCTTGCGTAATCCGATAGCAGAAAACATGGATGTGATGCGCACTTCACTGTGGCCAGGACTCTTGGAAACGCTTGTCCGGAATCTTCGCCGGCAGGAACATAGGATTCGACTATTCGAGTTGGGTCGTGTGTTTTCCTTGCAACGCGGCAAGTCGATCGAGCGCAGCTGCATAGGCGGGGCCATATTGGGACCTGCCGATGCCAACCAGTGGGATGGTACACGGGCGGGTGTCGACTTCTTCGACCTGAAAGGAGATGTCGAGGCATTGTTGTCATGCGGTGGGTTAGACAATGCGTCCCGCTGGCGCTCGGCTGGAAACGTTGCTGCGCTACACCCGGGCGAAAGTGCCGAAATCGGCCTGCACAATGAACCCATTGGATTGGCTGGTAAACTTCATCCTGACCTTGCCGGTTACTATGGTTTGGATCAACCAGTCTATCTATTCGAGCTGGACCTTGAGCGGATTCTGACCCGTAAAATCCCTCAGTATGAATCGGTGTCTCGATTCCCCGCACTCCGCCGGGATCTATCCGTGGTGGTCTCTGGGGAAATTACGGCATCCCAAGTGGCACGGGAGATTCAGACGGCCGGGGGCGGCTACTTGTCCAGGATTACACTCTTTGATGTCTACAGGGGAAAAGGAATTGAGTCAACTGAAAAATCATTGTCATTTGCCTTGACCTTGCAGTCCACTTCCCGCAATCTTACTGACGGGGAGATCGACCGGCAGATCGACAAGATAGTCGACGCGATCCGGGAAAACCTGGGGGGCACACTCAGGAGTTAAATTGCTGGAGGCAGGTATGACGGTTACTAAGGCGGAACTCGCGAACACTCTTTTTGAAGAGGTTGGATTGAACAAGCGAGAGGCTAAGGAAATCGTAGAGATGTTTTTCGAAAAAATACGCGAGGGGTTGGAAGGCGGAAAATCGGTAAAACTCTCTGGATTTGGAGGGTTTAGTGTCCGCGAGAAACGTCAGCGTCCCGGTCGGAATCCAAAAACGGGGGAAGCAATCCCTGTCAGCGCAAGGCGAGTGGTTACTTTCAAAGTGAGTCAGAAAGTTAAGAAAGGGATTGCAGCCAATGCAGAACACCTGGACGGCAGGCATGTTGAAAACGATCTAATATGACAATGCTTGATCCTTCGGCGATTGAATTACCGCCGATTCCTGCTAAACGTTATTTCACGATCGGAGAGGTCAGCGCACTTTGTGAAGTGAAACCGCATGTGCTTCGATACTGGGAACAGGAATTTCCGCAACTTAAACCGGTTAAACGTCGCGGTAATCGACGTTATTATCAACGCCATGAGATTGAGTTAATCCGTAAGATTCGTTACCTTTTGTACCTTGACGGATATACGATCGGTGGCGCGCGCAATCAGCTCCATATTGACCAGGGTCACCCTTCGGACGGGCCGTTGAGCCAAGACACCCGTGATGGATTGATTGGAGCGCTCGAAGAGATTTCGCAGCTGCTCGAGACAAGCGGTTAATCTGATGTCCAACACGGGGCGTAGCGCAGCCTGGTAGCGCACCGCACTGGGGGTGCGGCGGTCGGAGGTTCAAATCCTCTCGCCC
>DUBL01000124.1:11803-15473 GCA_012960345.1 Gammaproteobacteria bacterium
AACAGTGGCAGCTTATCGGTTTACAATCGGTTACGAACAACCACGAACCTAGCTGATGTCCCCAGGGCTCCAAGACTATCGAACGTTTCAGGCTGTTTCTGTTGCTGCCTGTGTAGGATTGTTGGCGTATGCTTATTACGCGCAATATTATCTGTATTTAGAGCCGTGTCCGCTTTGCATTCTGCAACGAGTGGTTGTCTTGCTGTTAGGTCTCAACGCGTTAATCGCGCTTATTCACGCCCCCAAAACTCGCGTTCGCCGTGTATATGCCATTAATGGCGCGGGGCTAGGCGCTCTTGGTTTCCTAGTCGCGGGGCGACACGTTTATCTTCAATCATTGCCCCCTGATAAAGCGCCTGAGTGCGGACCCGGGCTCGAGTATCTTCTAGAGACGCTGCCGTTTAACCAAGCGATAATGAAGATATTCACCGGCTCGGGCGAATGCGCATCGGTGGATTGGACCCTCGCTGGACTAAGCATGCCCGCTTGGGTTCTGATCGCGATGGTGCTGTTTTGCTTGTTATCGGTCGGTAGTATGTGGATGAAACCTATCGACGATGAGGCGCGGACAAATCATATCTAAGGACTTCGAGGATGCATATTGATATCCAACGCGCGAGCGTCAGTCGTATAAACGAAATTCCCGATGGCGATCTGGGGTTTGGAAGGATTTTTTCAGACCACATGTTTTCGATGGATTGGTTGGGAGATAGGTGGATTGAACCGCGTATTTATCCCTACGGCCCTATTGAAGTCATTCCGTCTGCGCTTGCCCTGCATTACGGTCAGTCGGTATTTGAGGGACTCAAAGCTTACCGTGGCCCCACGGATGACCGGATTAGACTGTTTCGCCCCCACAGTAATGCACAACGATTGAAAGACTCCTGCGAGCGCCTCTGTATTCCTTGTGTTTCTCCAGAACTATTCTTGGACGCTATTCGTGAACTGGTATCAATCGATAGCGACTGGGTTCCTCAGGGGCCGGATTGTTCGCTCTATATCCGGCCGTTGCTCTTCGGCTCTGAGGGAACGCTGGCTGTTAGAGCAGCCAGTACTTATCGCTTCCTAATCATCACAGCCCCCGTGCAGGAATATTTTAATCGCCAAGGTCAGGGCATCTACCTCAAAGCAGAACATCGCTTCACTCGAGCCTCTCCGGGCGGGACCGGCGGGGCTAAGACGGCTGGCAATTACGCGGCGACGCTCCGACCGATGAGTGACAGTGCAGGTGCAGGGTTTGACCAGATTCTCTGGCTTGATGGTGTCGAGCACCGATACGTCGAGGAGGCGGGCCAGATGAATATCTTCTTTCATCTAGGCGATACGATTGTCACGCCGGATTTGTCAGGAACGATACTTCCTGGTATCACAAGAGACACGGCCCTCACTATTTTGCGAGAATGGGGTTACAAGATTGAGGAACGGCGGATCTCTATGGATGAAGTAATCACTGCAAGTAAGGCTGGCAACTTGCGCGAAGCCTTCGGTGCAGGAACAGCGGCGGTCGTGGTGCCCATCGATCGCATCCACTACTTGGGTCAAGATCTACAACTTCCCCAAGAGGACAATCATTCCTTATGCCAACAGTTGTATCAAACCATCACCGAATTGCAATTTGGCGTAACGCAAGACAACCACGGATGGTCGGTGTTGGTGGATTGAGTAACGACTCGTCAGACGCAGTTCCTTACTATCCAGTAATTTAAGGGTTCCCTGGAGGGAATCAATGCACTGGTTACCTATGCCAAAAGTTTCCGGCTTCCTCAGGAATAAACTCGCTATCTGGCAATCACCGACAAAATGAGCATGAGTGCGGCAAAGAACAGCGTCTGGGACCGAGTCCGATAATGGGAGAAATCCTCGCGTTGTTTGTTTTGCTGTGTCTGTCTGCGCTTTTTTCGGCATCAGAGACTGCGATGATTTCCCTTTCCCTCGCCCGTGCCGAGTCGCTAATGAGGGAAAGTCGACGCGGCGGCGCAGCATTGTTCAAGCTAAAGAGTGAACCTCAACGAATGTTAGTGGCCATATTGATCGGAAATAACGTCGCTAATATCGCGGCGTCTGCTTTGGCGACGGTCTTCGCAACCCGTCATCTAGGGTCGATCGGTCCCGGGGTTGCTGTCGGAGTATTGACCTTGGTCGTCCTGATTTTTGCGGAGATCACACCAAAAAGCATCGCCACTCGGCATGCGGAGCGAATTTCTCTTGTGGTTGCACCGTTAATGGCTGGTTTTCTGTGGTTGGTTTCCCCATTGGTGTGGATATTTATGCACATAGCCAATGTTTTCGATCGCAAGGAAGGGGCTCAGACGCACGAACCTCACGTTACTGAATCGGAACTCATCAGCATGGTGGCTTATGGCGAGGAGGAGGGCACGATTGAACAACAAGAACGCCAGTTGATCGAAAGGGCGTTTACCTTGACTGACCTTACGGTTGAAGATGTCATGACGCCGCGACAGAAGATATTTATGCTCGACGGCGGTCGCATGATCAGCGAGCTTTTGCCGGTATTGAGCCAGGCCCGGTATAGTCGAATACCACTATACTTAAACGATCCAGACGACATCTCGCGGGTTCTCCATCTGCGGGATCTCTTGCCTGTGGTCACTGGGGGGGAGTTAGAGGTCCCTGTTTTTGGTCTTGGCCGCCCTGCCAAATTCGTTCCAGAAAGGCAGGCTGTAACGGAAACCATCGCTTCCTTTCGTCAGGAACAACAGCACATGGCCATCGTCATCGATGAACATGGAACGTTAAAGGGGCTGGTGACGTTTGAAGATCTGTTGGAAGAACTAGTTGGTGAGATCTACGATGAGAGCGACGAACCACCAAAGGAAATCACCCCCCTTGATAGAAACCGTGCTTTGCTTGATGGCAGCGTAGAATTACGCGTACTGGAGGAGCATTTCGGCATTGATTTACCGGGTAAACCGACCGACTCGATTAGTCGATGGTTACTCGAGAAATTGGAACGAATTCCCGTCGCGAAGGAGACTTTCGATCTCGATGGATTGCGAGTGCATGTCAAAGCGGCCTCTGGGCGACAAATCCAACAGGTCATAGTCGAGCGACCGCCGGACGATGCGGGGTAATGTGAGGTGTGGTAGGTGGCGGCTTAGCGCAAATTATCGACTGAGTCGTGTAGAGGAGCGCGGCATGTGGACATCCAGATGGGTAGGGAGGCGACACTGAAACTCTTTGTGATTTCAATCATAATTAGGATTCGTGCGCATTAACGTAAATGCATTGCTGCGGGCAACTTGCTACGACCGGGTATACGTTTGAGGGAAAAACCGGACGAACAAAGTACCGCAAATTCGGGTTCCCCTTCAACGATGATGGATATCGAGCACCGGGTTTGTCCGCGATGGTCGAGGCGGTGTCTGATTACGGAGAGGTGACGGTGATTGCTCCGAATCAGGATCGAAGCGGGGCCAGCAATTCGCTGACTTTGACGGTTCCCGTTCGAGTAGAGCAGATTGAGAATGGCTATTTTGTCTGTAGTGGGACACCGACCGATTGTGTCCACCTCGGGATAACCGGCCTCATGCCGAAGGGACCCGACATGATCATCTCTGGAATTAATAACGCGCGCAATCTTGGTGATGACGTTCTTTACTCAGGAACCGTGGGAGCTGCGATGGAAGGGCGCTTTCTAGGCTTACCAGCC
>DUBL01000124.1:15549-24948 GCA_012960345.1 Gammaproteobacteria bacterium
ACGGCGGGCAACGTTGTACGACGGTTACTCGACAGAATGCTCCAGACGCCACTGGCACCAAGCACCATTCTTAATGTCAATGTTCCCGATTTGCCAAGAGACCAGATTAGTGGATGGCAAGCAACCCGCTTGGGGGGGAGGGGTCGGGCGTTTCCCACCATCAGGGCGAAGGACCCTGTCGGCAAAGATATTTACTGGATAGGGGCTGCGGGAGTAGAACAGGACGCAGGTCCGGGAACTGATTTTTTTGCTATCGCACAGAACTGCGTATCTATTACTCCGCTCACGGCAGACATGACTGACCGGGCTCGCTTGACTGAGTTGGACGAATGGCTCGGTGGCGCGCCGTAGCTATGTCTCGCGAGGCACTGTCGGGAATCGGTTTTACCTCTGATAGAACAAGAAAAAGATTCCTTGATCGCCTTATGGGTCAAGGTATTATCGAACCGGCAGTGCTGGATGCATTCAAACAAATACCGCGTCACTCTTTCGTCCCTGATCCTGCATTGATTAGTCGGGCTTACGACGATATTCCACTACCTATTGGCCACCATCAGACCGTATCGCAACCCTACATCGTTGGATTAATGACCCAAATGGCCCTTCGCGGAGCTTCTAGACTCGGCCGAGTGTTGGAAATTGGAACCGGATCTGGTTATCAGACCGCTGTATTGTCTTGTCTTGCAGATAAGGTATATACGATTGAACGAATCGGGGCGCTATTAGACTCGGCCAAGGAGCGTTTAGGGGCGATGGGCATATTGAACATCGAATACCACCATGGTGACGGTTATCTGGGATGGCCTGGTCGAGGACCCTATGATGTCATTCTCTTGACTTCAGCCCCCTCCCAGATTCCTTTTTCCCTGTTGCAGCAGTTGGCTCTGAAGGGGCGCCTAGTCGGGCCGGTAGGAACAAAACACCAACAACGACTGGTTATTGCCGACCGAACAAGCGACGGATTTAAAGAAACTCGCGGTGAGGCAGTGCATTTCGTGCCGATGCTTAGGGAAACAGTGTAATGAAACTTTTTCAAACGCTTTATCTCAGAGTGTTTGGCTGGGCGCAACATCGACACGCGCCGCGCTATCTTGCGGTCTTAAGCTTCGCCGAGTCATCCGTTTTTCCAATCCCCCCGGATGTGTTACTTGCGCCCATGGTTCTGGCGCGGCCAAATAACGCTTGGCGGTATGCCTTGCTAACGAGCGTTGCATCGGTTTTGGGGGGCTGCCTTGGCTACGTCCTTGGCGTATTTCTATTTAGCACAGTCGGCGAGGTCATTATCGAGTTCTATCACGCGCAAACAGGATTCATAATGACCCAGCAGTGGTTTGGGAGATACGGTACCTGGGTGATTCTGATCGCTGGCTTTACGCCGTTGCCCTATAAGTTGTTTACGATTTCGGCAGGGCTCGTTGGCATGCCCTTGCTTCCATTTGTTGTGGCATCGGTTGTCGGCCGTGGGGCCCGCTTCTTTCTAGTAGCAGGACTTATTTATTGGGGCGGCGCATCGCTTGAAGGTTTTATCAGACGTTATGCGGACCGAATCGGATGGAGCATGGTGGTCTTGTTGGTCGTTATTTATTTCACTGTGATTGCCTGATGAAAATAGGCGAGAACTGGCGATCTGGGTGTGTCTTGATCATAGGGTGCCTCCTTGGTGCGCACGGATGTTCGACACCAGCAAGGGTGCCCATCGCCGACCTAACCGCCGAGACTTCCCGCCCATTGGTCCGTACCGTCCAGCCTGGGGAAACACTGTACGTGCTGGCCTGGGAGGCGGGTATTGATTATCGGGTCATTGCGCGGGCGAATGGACTAAAACCCCCTTACCGAGTAGTACCAGGTCAACGCATTCGGGTATCAAATTTAGATGATCAGGGTCATGGTGCCACGCCCCCCCCAAAGGTAATTGTTTCGACCGCGCCGGTGAAATCTTTTAAAGGCACACGATTGAAGACCAATAAAGATACCAGTGGAAGTCATACCGCCCCGGTCAATGGAGAAACAACTCAACGAACGTGGCTATGGCCCGCGCAGGGTAAAGTCCTTCGGCGCTTCACCACCGGTGAAGAGAGCAATGGAATAGAAATTGGGGGAAGAGAAGGAACACTGATTCGAGCCAGCGCTAATGGCAAGGTGGTGTACGCTGGCTCTGGATTGCGCGGTTACGGCAATCTCCTGATACTAAAACACGACAATCAACTTTTGAGCGCTTACGCCAATAATCGACGACTGTTAGTCAAAGAAAACGATACCATCGCCGCTGGCATGGAGATCGCTGAGATGGGAAAGAAAAATACGGGTAGCGCCCGACTACATTTCGAGATTCGAAAAAATGGCAAGCCAGTTAACCCCCTGAACTATTTGCCCGCTCGCGCCGGAGATTGACACGCTAACGGATCAGTCGGATTCAATAATAATAGCGGCCGCGACCTTGCGTCCTTCACCGGCCAGGAGATTGTACGTGTGGCATGCGGCCCGCGAGTGCATGAAGTCAATGGTTTTACCAATCTTGATAAAAGATTGAAGTTCAAGCGCCTGCGGAAAATATTGATCGGGCCCAGTGCCCACTAGGTAAATTTCTGCCTTCGTCTCCAGAAGGGCCTCCAGATCTGCCGAGCGAATATCGATTGCTCGGTTTGGTCGCCAGTGTGGAATAACAGCCTCGGGGGTGATTAAGAAACTTTCCTTAAGACGGGTATTCCGAGTATCAATGTAATCCTCGCAAACCGTAACAATGGCCTCAATGTTTTCGTTATTGTCGAGTTGAAATTGCACGGCGATAGCCAAGAAGAGCGTGACCATTAAACACTAGCACAAGTGATCGGGGGGCGGAGAACGTGAATGATTTCCGAGTAGCCGCGGATGGGATACACTGCGCCGCTCTCAACTACAGACAGATCAATGAAGACAACTGCCAGCACTAACCCCATTCATATTGGACTCGTCGGACTCGGCACTGTTGGCGCGGGGACGGTCAATGTGCTGCGGCGAAATCAGGCAGAAATCTCCCGCCGGGCGGGCCGCGAAATCCGCATTCGATCGGCAGCGGTTCGAGATCTCAATGTATCGCGCGACTGCGCTGTCGACGACCTGGTGCTGACTTCCAACCCCTTTGATGTGACGGATGACCCCGATATTTCTCTTGTTGTGGAATTGGTGGGGGGATGTGATATCGCAAAAGAGGTTGTTCTACGGTCGCTTGATCAGGGCAAGCATGTCGTAACGGCCAATAAAGCACTAATCGCTCTACACGGCAACGATATCTTTCAGGTAGCCCATGAACGGGGTTTAATGGTCGCATTTGAGGCCGCGGTTGCCGGGGGCATTTCGATAATCAAGGTTATTCGTGAAGGCCTCTCAGGCAATCGCATTGATCGAATCATTGGCATCATTAATGGCACGTGCAACTATATTCTGACTTTAATGCTGGAGGAACATTACTCTTTTGAATCGGCTTTGCAAGAGGCTCAGCGGAAAGGATTTGCCGAGTCGGACCCGTCCTTTGATGTGGATGGCATCGATGCTGGCCATAAATTGACAATATTAGCGGCCATAGGGTTTGGTATTCCATTACAGTTTGATCGTGTTCATGTCGAAGGAATATCGAACGTCACTCTAGACGATATTCGATACGCCGCTGAGTTAGGATATCGAGTAAAACACCTTGGCATCGCACAACGGACGCCGGCGGGTGCAGAGCTTCGAACACATGCCTGTTTGACTCCAGTGAGTGCCTTGTTGGCCAATGTCAGTGGCGAAATGAACGCCATACTGATCGAAGGAGACGCCGTTGGACCAACCCTGCACTACGGAGCCGGAGCCGGCGCAGAACCGACCGCGTCGTCTGTCGTTGCCGATATTGTTGATGTGGTTCGAGCTCTGACGACCGACCCGGGTAATCGAGTGCCTCATCTGGCGTTTCAACCCAGCGCCCTCACTAATTTGCCGGTAGTCCCCATTCTTGAAGTTGATAGCGCGAACTATCTGCGACTTCAGGTGATAGACCAACCAGGCGTGTTGGCCGACATCACGCGGATCCTGGGACAAATGCAAATTAGTATCGAAGCGATTGTTCAAAAAAGGGCGAGCCGCGATGGTGAAGCGGTGCCGGTAATCATCACGACTCATCGCACTCTCGAGCGACAGATTGTGGCGGCCTCAACGCGAATAGAAGCATTGGATAGTGTGGTTGCACCCATCACACGCATTCGCATCTACCCGGACGGTGCCTGACAAGCCCGACAATGCAAACACTAATTGAGACCTACCGTTCCTTTCTTCCGGTTCCAGCGGATGCCCGGATTATCAGCATCGCTGAAGGCGGAACACCACTTATCCCATTAACCAGTTTTTCATTAAGAGACCGAGATATATCGGTCTATGCTAAATGTGAAGGCATGAATCCAACCGGCTCGTTCAAGGATCGCGGCATGACGGTGGCGGTGACCATGTCACTGTTGGCAGGAGCGAAAGCGATTATTTGCGCTTCAACCGGCAACACTTCGGCCTCCGCGGCCGCTTATGCGGCGAGGGCAGGTATTCAGGCTTTTGTCGTGATTCCCGATGGTCAAATAGCGCAAGGTAAGTTGGCCCAAGCCATGATGCACGGCGCGAAAGTCATTCAGATATCCGGGGATTTCGACGATGGCATGGCTATCGTGAGGTCGCTTGCAGATGAGACGGAGATTGCGCTGGTGAATTCGGTTAATCCACACCGATTAGCCGGTCAGAAAACAGCCGCATTTGAGATTGTAGATGAGCTTGGAAGCGCACCGGATTATCACTTTTTGCCAGTTGGCAATGCGGGCAATATTAGCGCCTACTGGCTTGGCTACAACGAATACCTAGAGGCCGGCCGGAGCAATCAACGGCCTCGCATGGTTGGCTGCCAGGCCAGTGGGGCAGCACCCTTTGTCTCGGGCCATCCAGTAGAGCAGCCAGAAACGCTCGCAACTGCCATCCGTATTGGGCGACCTCAATCCTGGGACTTGGCGAGGGCGGCTCAGCAAGAATCACAGGGTTGGTTTCTCGCTTTCTCTGACAAGGAGATTCTTAACGCACAAAGAGACATTGCTGAACGGGAGGGAGTTTTTTGTGAACCAGCGTCCGCCGTGTGTCTCGCTGGGGTTCGAGAGTCGATTAATTCTGGTGTTATTCCAGATGGCTCCGTGATTGTATGCACACTGACAGGGCATGGATTAAAGGATCCCGATACTGCTATCGCTCAGAGTCCTGCGCCAACACGTGTACGTGCCGATGCGGCCGAGGTCAGGGCAATCATATCGGCAGACTAATTTTGCCCGTTTTCATGCCTCCGCTCGTTTACTCCATATCCCGACCTCTGGGCACGTAATGCTTGATAACATTTTGGTTTTCGACATTGAAACGGTCCCTGATGTCGATGCCGGCGTTCGTCTATATCAACTTGGTGATCTACCCCCCGAACAGGTCGTTAAGGCGATGCAGGCGATACGCCGTGAGAAAACGGGGGGGTCAGACTTCCTTCCGTTGTACCTTCACCGAGTGGTGGCCATCTCGATCGCATTACGGACTCGAGAGGAATTCCGGATTTGGTCACTTGGCGATGAGGAATCGAGCGAAAAGGAACTTATCCAACGATTCTTTACAGGAATTGAACGCTACAACCCAGTACTCGTGAGTTGGAACGGTACCGGCTTTGATCTACCTGTGCTCCATTACCGGAGTTTGTTACGGGATGTATCGGCGGGCGGGTATTGGGAGGTCGGTGACAATGATCGCGAGTATCGCTGGAACAATTACCTTAACCGGTTTCATTGGCGCCATATTGACCTAATGGACATTTTGGCAGGCCATCAGGCGCGCGCAAACGCGCCGCTCGATGATATTTCAAAGTTGCTTGATTTGCCCGGAAAAGGCACGATCAGCGGCAAAGATGTTTGCGGTCTATTTCTGGATGGAAAGCTGGAGACCATCCGAGACTACTGTGAAACTGATGTACTCAATACGTATTTGATCTATCTGCGTTTCGAGGCGTTGCGCGGACGGCTAAATAGCGAAACCTTGCGTGGTGAACAAGAGGCGGTCCGTAAGGCGCTCGCTGCATCCGATAAAGCTCATTTGAATGCCTTCCTGGCCGACTGGCAGTAGGCACGCCTCACGCCTGCACAAAGCGACCATTTTGACGACCATAGATTTTTCGATAACCGGTCTAGCCAGCAATGGCCGCGGTGTTGCTGAACACGACGGAGAGTCCTGGTTCGTTGATGACGCACTTCCGGGGGAAATTGTCCGAGCCACCATTGCGGTCAAACGGAGACGAGTCCGGAGAGCGAAAACACTCATCACCTTAAAAGCGTCCCCTGATCGAGTCGTTCCACGTTGTGAGTATTTTGGTGTTTGCGGTGGATGTGTGATGCAACATTTGTCAATCAGTGGTCAATTACGCCACAAGCAGGCGAACGTTGTCGCGGCACTGGAACGTTATAGCGTTGAGTTCGCCGCTGATGGGATAACGGGTATTTCACCTAGCGCATGGGGTTATCGTCGAAAAGGGCGATTGGGCGTGCGTTATGTGCCCAAGAAAGGTGGAATTTTGGTTGGTTTCCGCGAACGCGAAAAGAACTACGTTACCGATATCAAACAGTGCCATACGCTGGTCCCGGAACTCTCCTCTTTGCTGCCGAGTTTAAAAGGGCGGTTACAAGATATCAGTGGCCGAGAGAGTATTCCACAAGTCGAAGTGGCGAGTGGAATGAATAACGCGGCCATCGTCGTGCGTCATTTGACTCCCTTGAGCGAGCGGGATCTTCAGCGATTAACTTCATTCGGGCGAGAACAGAATGTTCGCGTTTATCTTCAAAGTGGAGGCCCCGATACGATAGTTCCGTTGGAAAAGAGAGGGGAACCGTTGACCTATAGGATTCGAGCCAGTGGTGACACGATTGAATTCCTAACGACCGATTTTATCCAAGTTAATGATGCGGCTAATCAAGAAATTGTGGACTTGGTATTGCATATGTTGGCACTGACCCAGAGCGACCGCGTGTTGGAATTATTTTGCGGGCTAGGTAACCTGACCCTGCCGGTAGCGTCAAACGTTGACCGTGTAGTCGGACTGGACTACGACGAGCAACTGGTGCGCCGTGGGAAAGACAATGCGCTCTTTAATCACAAAGACAACGTTGAATTCATACGAGCAGATCTTACAGAAGCCCCCGTGGGCGAATGGTGGGCATCAGAACGCTTCACCAAACTGCTACTCGACCCTCCGCGATCCGGTGCCCTAGAGATCTTGAACACCATAGTGCCGACACTTGCCCCGGAACGAATTGTCTACGTGTCATGTAATCCGGAGACCTTGGCACGAGACGCGGCGACCCTCACGGCCCGGTTCGGATATCGACTCGAGGCGGTTCAGGTCGTAGACATGTTCACACACACTGGGCACGTCGAAACCATTGCACTGTTTGTTTAAGGCAGCGATCTAGTTCTCCAGTTGGTCTTTTCTCTCGGCCGGGTCCGCACGGTTACCATCGGATTCTGAATGTTGATCGGTGCGTGGAGGCCTTGCCGAGTTGTCATCACGGTTTTGGTTTTGGGCCTGTTGTTCGTTGCCTCGCTGATCGTCCCGACTACTTTGGGTTAGGCTTTGGCTTCGGGCCGGTTGTTGGTTGCCTCGCTGATCTTGCCGACTACTTTGGTTTTGGCTTTGGCTTTGGCTTCGGGCCGGTTGTTGGTTGCCTCGCTCATCTTGCCGACTACTTTGGTTTTGGCTTTGGCTTCGGGCCGGTTGTTGGTTGCCTCGCTGATCTTGCCGACTACTTTGGCTTTGGGATGACCTATCAGAAGAGCCTTGGCTTTCCCGATTAGCCTGGTCCGATTGAGCTCGTCCGGACGGGCTGCGACCGCTCCCGGAGCGCCCCCCGCCCCGTGAACGTTGAGGCCGTGAGTTACTACTCTGGCCCTGCCGTGTGTTGGGCCGAGGGGAGCGGGATCCCCGATTATCGGCTGACGTCTTTCCGGTGTTCGGCTCGCCTGATTCGGTCGACCGGTGCCCTGTCCGCGACCGATTTGGCCGTCGCTGGCCACCGCGTCGTCGGCTTGGCCGTGCTGCGGGTTTTTCTTCTTCGCTTGGGGCGGGGCCGGTGAACCACTTCCGGATTTTCGTAAATAACGAGATGCCCTGAAGACCTGAAGCCCGGCTTGTTGTCGCTGGCATGGGTGGCGGGGTGGTCTCGAGGTTTTCAAGCCTCACCGCCGGCCGTTGTGTGGCCTGCGTCATTGGTGTCTTTGGAACGTCGTTATCCTCCCGTTCCAGCTCAAGTTCATGACTAGGCGTTGCGGCGGAATGATCGAGTTCCTCACTGCGCAAACGTTTCAGTCTGTATTGCGGCCGATGCAGGTCTGCGCAAGGAAGCACGGCGATGCGCGTGCCTAAGGTTGACTCAATCTGCAAGAGTTCGTGACGTTTTTCATTCAATATAAACGTTGCCGTATCCAGGGGTAATTCGGCGAAAATCGCTTCGGTGTTCTCTTTTAGTGCCTCCTCTTCGACAATACGAAGAAAACTCAAGGCAGAAGAGGTGACATTTCGAATATTGCCTGTGCCACTGCAAAACGAACAGGTCTGGTAGTTGGCTTCGCTAATGGATGAACGTAAGCGTTGTCGTGACATCTCAAGTAACCCAAAACGAGAAATGTGTCCGATTTGAATGCGGGCGCGGTCTGGTTTAATCGCTTCCTGCAGTCGATCTTCGACGGTCCGTCGATTACGGGTCGAGGTCATGTCGATGAGATCAACTACGATTAGCCCGCCGAGATCGCGAATACGTAACTGACGGGCGAGTTCATCTACTGCCTCCAGATTGGTCTGAAGCGCTGTTTCTTCGATGTCTGATCCCCGCGTGGAACGGGCAGAGTTAACGTCAACGGTAATGAGCGCCTCCGTGTGGTCGAGGACCACCGCACCACCAGATTTCAGATTGACCGTGCGGGAGTAGGCATTTTCGATCTGGTTCTCGATCTGGTAGCGAGAGAACAATGGAACTGTGTCCTCGTAATGTTTTAATTTCTCTAGGTTCTGTGGCATCACTTGCGCCATAAACCGTTTTGCCCTTTCATAAATATCGGGTTGGTCGATGATGATCTCAGCAATATCGGCACGCAGGTAGTCTCGTATCGCTCTGACGATAAGGTTGCTTTCCTGGTACACCAGCAATGGAGCGGACTGCTCCTTTGCTGCCGCATCAATGGCTTTCCACAATTGCAGTAAAAAATCTAGATCCCATTGCAATTCTTCTGCCGACTTTCCAATACCCGCTGTGCGTGCGATCAGGGCATGTTCACTGGGCAAATCTAGGGTATCCATCGCCTCGCGAAGCGAAGAGCGTTCGTCGCCGGCGATACGCCGAG
>DUBL01000125.1 GCA_012960345.1 Gammaproteobacteria bacterium
GCATGGTCAACGTTATATGCAAGGGAACCGCCTATCAGCAGAGTCCAGAAAATGATTGATATTATTGTGAAGCGATAAATCATGTTGTTTCTTACCTTGTGATGACCAGGTCAGTCTTTGCCACCAAGATTGAGCGGAATAGTATTTGTGATACTGTTATATAATGATATCACAAATACGACGTCAATGCATTATTGGTATAACATGCTATTCAGTTGGTTAATCGGATCTAATTCAGCGATCGAAAAGGACAGAAGAAAACGGGTAAACGTCGCCGTTCGCATCAGTCATTCAACAGTAGTGCACTCTTTATGTCATTGTTGTCCAAGCGAGCCTCTCGTTGTATCTGAGCGAGGGTGCTAACAAATAGACACCCACAACAATATGGTTAAGCCTTAGGGATGAGGCTCACCTACAGCCAAGAACAGCCAGGAACAGCCAGGAACAGCCAGGAACCAGTGTGCTGAAAACGTGCTGAAACTGTGCTGATTTGTGACCATTGAGGGCTAATCAGGAAACTTTGCGTGGAGTTGGTACCTGATTATTAAAGGGCTTTCTGGTAGGTCACTGCCTTCGGGAGGCAGGGGCCGGAGGTTCGAATCCTCTCACCCCGACCATTTATCTTCAGCCATTTCCATGACATAGCGCGGTGCGAGAACAGCCGTGCGAGCCAACTGCCTCTTGTTGTCACACAGTGCCATATGGGCTGACGTCACACAGCGCCCTATCCAAGGATTAACGCAGTGTATTTGTCGAGCGACGGCAAGACTACGTCGGCGCCCTCGGAAGGCAGCAGCAAGATTGCCCATGTGGTCTGAGGGACTGAACGACGACAGGATCAACTATTAATTTTAATCCGGCAGTAGATGTGAGAGTTTTTCTTTCGGTGGGATGATGTCGCTCACCAGGTCAGCGACAAGGGGTTTATTTTTCAATGGGTATACCGTTGCGCCAGCTTCTGTTAGTCGATAGGTGCACGCATAGACAGTTTTGTCATCGATCCTTACCAGACATTCCTTGCAGGTGTTGGCATTTGTGCAGCTGTAACGAATCGCTAGGGAGGCGTCGACGTTTGCACGTACCCAAATCAGCGCGTCGAGCAGCGACATTCCAGAGTGGTAAGGAACATCGAAGGTAGCGAGTTTGCGTTCGCTGGATGTTGTGCCGCGCTGAACTTGGATCCTTACGCTGGTTGTTAGGTCTTGAGTCATGGGGTGCCCGACTTCATTGTACGGCTACGCTGCCAGTGATTCGCGGTGTTCGATGCTGTAGTCCGATCACTAAATGGTGTTCCTGATCCGGGTCGGTATTTTCATAATCGGAACGCTGGTGTGCGCCGCGACTCTCGGTACGAGTGAGCGCACCCAAAGCGATCGTCTCTGCAACCAACAACGAAGCTCCGAGATCATGCCACTCCCTGAGGCACGGGATATATCCATCATCCGCAGGCACGTAAAGTTGTGCAACTTCATCGCGTAGATGCCTGATCCGGTTCAGTGCCTTCGTGAGTCCGGTGCCATTACGCACCAGGCCGACATCTTCCCATAATGTTTTCTGAAGTTCAGTCAGTACACGTCCAAGGGTACATGGATTAACAGGATCACGATGATCGTTGAGGTCGGCCGCTTGCGTGTTGGACCATTCTTCTCGCCATAGGAATTCACCGTCGCGGTAGTGTGCTGCAAAACGACCGGCCCGCTCACCAAATACGAATGCCTCTGAAATAGCGTTACCAGACAGACGGTTGGCTCCATTTGCGCCACCTACCGCTTCACCGGCTGCATAGAGCCCTTCAATATTTGTTTGCATCTGTTCGTTTACGCGTATTCCACCCATGTGGTAGTGCGCGATTGGCGCCACCTCGACCGGCGCCGTGCAAAGATCAATGCCATTATTCTTTAGGCGATCGATGACCGGCCCAAATGCCGATCGCAGTTGAGTTTCTGGGATATGCTCGAAGCTAAGATAAGCACCTCCCGCTGGGGAGCCGCGACCGGACGCCACCTCGCGTAATATGGCGAACGATGCCTCGTCACGTGGCGCGCTATAAGTGCCCGAGTCACTAAGTCCGTAGTTCTCCGCAAATTCCTGGCGCTGACCATTAAGTAAGCGTCCCCCAAGTTTGTAGCGAAACGGATCCCACATGATCGGATCCATACCAACGAGTCGAGGTGCTAGATGGCCTATCGGAAAAAACTGGACAAATTCCATGTCGATCAAATCTGCGCCAGCTTGAAGTGCGAGCGCGTAAGCATCACCACCCATGTTGAGCGATGCGCTGTTACGGTCAAATAGGCGAGTTAGTCCGCCAGCTGCCAGGATGACCGATTTCGCAGCAATACTGACGCGGCGCCCAGTATCTATTTCAATCCCAATTGCGCCGCACACACGCTGGTCTTGGTGTTTGAGTTCGATAATTGTGACACCGCTTAAACGATCGACTCCGCTGGACTGTATAACCTGTTTGCGCAAGGTGCCGGAGACAGCTGGTCCGGTGTTGAGAAAGTCAACATAGACGCAGCGCGGTTGGCGATGGCCTGGAGCGGTGACCTGCCGGATGAGACCATTTTCCCTAGCCCAACCAACATTCCAGGCGTCCATCTCACGGATACGTTCAGGTGCTTCTTGGCACAAAACGCGTGCCAAAGTGGGATCACATAGATTTCGGCCTGATTTCAGGGTGTCTTCCAAATGTACAGACCAGTGGTCATCGGTTTGAGAGCCGATCGCCGCTGCCACGGTCATTTGTGCCATAACGGTGGCGCCACCGCGCCCGATGATACTTTTGTCGACCAATAGCACCGAGGCACCGTTGCGTGCAGCAGATATAGCAGCGTACATACCGGCAGCCCCGGCTCCAACAATGAGGATATCGCGTTGAATGTCAGCAGACATAAAGAAATCTTTGGTAACTTAGGTATTCAACACCCGATTAACTCGGACGCTGACCCCGCCTGGTGGAAGGAGGTGCAGAAGCTAACGGCGCTCAGCCAGGCTGAGTTAAAACTGTACTATATAAGCCTGAGAAAAACCTATAAAACTTAGCGAAAAATATCCAAAACTCTAATTTATGTAGCACAGCTTTTCGCTATGTCCTTAGTCGTAACAATCACTTAGACCAATTTATCTCTCGGTCTTCTAAGCCGTAGGTTGCAGGTTCGAGTCCAGTCCGGGGAGCCAATACCCAGGACCAGCCTCTATTGCCAAGCTGTGCCCAGTGATCGAAATCGCTCGCTTGGCCCCGCATATAGATCATGGCATTGATGGAAGAGCAGCCACCAAGGACTTTGCCGCGCGCATAGCCAATAGATCGGCCGTTGAGACCGGGTTCCGCTTCGGTCTGGTAACACCAATCGGTGCGAGGGTTCGCGATGGTGTAGAGATAGCCGACGGGAATATCAATCCAGAAGTAGTCATCCTTATCGCCCGCTTCAATTAGCACGACCGACACGGTGGGATCAGCCGACAGCCGGTTGGCCAATACGCAGCCTGCCGTGCCGCCTCCAATTACGATGTAATCAAATTCCACGGTATCCTCTCACTCATACGTTAGTGTAACGGTGATAAGGGTAGCGAAACTGGAGAGGGAAATTGATCGAACACAATACTGAAATCAAGACGGCCGATGGTGTCATGGCGACTTTTATAACGCACCCAGAGACCAATGGGCCGCATCCCGTGATTTTGTTCCTGATGGATGCACCAGGAAAGCGGGAAGAATTGCATGACATGGCACGACGTATCAGTGCGACCGGTTATTACGTCATGTTGCCCAACTTGTATTATCGGGATGTGCCGTCTTTTACGGTGCACCGCGAAGATCCGGGTAGCCGTGAATATATGTTCAGCTTAATGGCCAATTTAACCAATGCGTTAGTGTCTGAGGATGCCAGGGCCATGATTGACTATGCGGCCTCTGATAGCACTGCCGACGCAAGCCGCGTGGGTGTGACGGGATATTGCATGAGCGGGCCATTTGCCCTTTGGATTGCGGCCGAGTTCCCTGAGGTTGTGAAATCAGCCGCATCGATCCATGGCGTGCGTCTAGCGGTGGACGCGGAAGACTCACCCCATACCCGCGCCGCAGACATGTCAGGAGAGATCTTGGTAATGTCGGCCGAGCATGATG
>DUBL01000126.1 GCA_012960345.1 Gammaproteobacteria bacterium
GGCAGCGCGGGCGGCCAGCTCGTTCTTGGCGCGAGTATGACCATCGGTCAGTACGTTGTGCCGACGCTACTCGGTCAATATCGGGCGCAGTTTCCGGAGGTGGCGCTGCGTCTATTTGTTTCCAATACGGTTGGTGTCATCCATATGGTGGAGGACAGTGAAATTGACCTGGGCATTGTGGAAGGGCCCGTGGCCAATAAGAATCTTGAAACGGAAGTTTGCTGGGAAGATGAGTTAGTGGTGGTGACGCCGGTTGGTCATCCCCTGACCCAGGTTGAATCATTAAAAGTCACACAGGTGCTCGATTACCCCTTTATTGTGCGTGAGGAAGGATCAGGTACCCGTGAGGTGATCGCTACCTATCTTTCTTCGCAGGGGGTAAATCTTTCTGACCTTAATTTGACCATGGAGTTTGGCAGCCCGGAAGCGATTAAAGGTGCGGTGACGGCGGGTCTGGGTATATCAATCATGTCAATCGCGACGATTGAAAAAGAACGTTTGCTCGATCGTTTAGTCGGTGTCAGTCTCGATCCGCCAATCAAACGGCCATTTAGAATTATTTACCAGCGTCAGAAATTTCGCTTTCGGGCAATCGAAGCTTTTGTAACGTTCGCAAGAACATATTTTTTGGAAAATTCTGATGAGTAAGGGCCCCTTCGTTTGATCGGCCTCGTGTAGCGAATGCCAACAGGGGTTCATTTACGTCGTAGGGCAACTCATGAAAGAATCGCATGGATAGTGACAGGCCAAAGTCCTCGGGAGGCCGCATTGGGACACCTTGAGTATGAGGATGGGTATCGACCCTGTGTTGGCATCATTGTGTGCAACATCGACAGACAGGTCCTATGGGCGCGGCGAGCGCGGCACGATGGATGGCAATTCCCTCAGGGGGGTATCGAACCAAGAGAGACCGTGGAGCAGGCGGCCTATCGCGAACTTTACGAAGAGGTAGGATTACCGCCTTCCAAAGTCCGTTTGGTCGGGCGAACTCATGAGTGGCTGCATTATGACCTTCCCAGGCACTACACGAGTGGAGGAAAGATTTCTTTCTTGGGCCAGAAACAGATCTGGTTTTTGATGGAATTAACGGGTAATGACAAGGATATCTGTCTTGACACGGTTGCGCGCCCGGAGTTTGATGCGTGGTGCTGGGTGGATTACTGGGTGCCAGTCGATAGGATTGTGACTTTCAAGCGCGACATTTATCGACGGGTCTTGTCTGAGCTAGAACCGTTATTACCTATGGATTCGCAATCGGTCATACCGAACTGAATGTCGCTCGTTGATCGACCGGTGTTTTCCGACTTCCCGAGTCTCAGTGGATTGTTAATCGTCAGTTTTCTACGCCTGCGCGATCCCGACAGACTTTGAGAAGTTATTTGTGGCTGCCCCATTCCCGGATTCGCACGGCCAAACTACTCGTCGAAACCGGGTAACGAATCGGTATGCTGTGCACTTCACCTCCCGTCGCCAACACTTCTGCTGCACCGACGATCAGACTAGTATCCCAGTCGCCCCCCTTGACAAGGTGGTTTGGTCGAACCTGTGAGATCAGTGAGATGGGTGTGTCGCTATCGAAAGGCACCACATAGTTAACGCACTCGAGTGCCGCTATGACGGCCATTCGGTCGTCAAGATCGTTGAATGGACGGCCCGGACCTTTGTCCAAGCGCCGGACTGAGTCATTGCCATTGACAGCCACAAGTAGTGTTCGACCAAAAACAGCGGCTTGTTCGAGATAATCGACATGTCCGCGGTGGAGAATGTCAAAACACCCATTGGTAAACACCAGGGGGCGCGAGTCCAATGGCAGGATTCGCTTGAGATCCTGGGGATTGCGGAGAATTTTGTCGGCGGCGCGGGTAGTCAAAGGGATAGATGGGAGTGATCGTAACCCTTGCTATCGTGCAATCAGAGGTATTCGAAGACCTTAACCACGCGGGCAACGCCGTTGATCGAGCGGGCGGCCTGTGCTGCCGCGTCAGCTTCTTCGGTAGAGACAAGCCCCATTAAATAGACATGGGCTCTCTCGGTGACCACTTTGATGCGCAGGTGATCCACCTTTTCCGAGTGAAACAGTGCAGTTTTGACTTCCATCGTGATCCAACTGTCGTTAGCGCGACTGGCAAGGGTCGATTTGCCAGCCAACTCGATACGGTTGATGACTTTTCGTGTGTTCTTAAAACTCTTGGCAATATCGAGTATGCGGTCGATATGGGTGCGATTGGGTGCTTCACCTGTCAATAGGATCACGCCATTGATAATGGTTGGGCTGACGTTAATTTGAGATGAGGACAACGTCGCATCAGAGCGAATCTCATTACTAATTTTTGCTTCCAGAACATTATCATTGAGATAGGTCCCGACCGAGCGGTTATCACGCGAAAGATCAATGGCAATGGCCGAGCCACCGATTAAGCCGGCAATGGGAATGCCAACACATCCGCTTATTAATATCACCGACAGCCCCATCAGGGCGATACCACAGATGTGTTGGCGCAAATTGGATGGGTAAGTCATCCTGAATTCTCCGTAACGTGCAGTTCAATCAGATCACACAGGCAGTGGATGATTATAGCGTGTGATTCCTGGATACGTGCAGTCGATGTAGCGGGTACTCGCAGCTCCAAATGGTCAGCGTCGAGTTCCTCGGCCAGTTGGCCCCCATTTCGGCCAGTCAGTGCAATGACGCGAACGCCGGCAGCTTTGGCAGTTATCACTGCTTGTCGTATGTTTTCTGAATTGCCCGAAGTTGTGATGGCGACCAACAGGTCCCCGGGTTGGCCAAATGCTTCTACCTGTCGGGCAAAGACTTGACTAAAATCGTAATCATTTCCCGTTGCGGTCAATGTCGCGGTGTCTGCTGGCAGCGCGATGGCAGGGAGCGCACGCCGATCCCGCTCAAAGCGACAAAGCAGTTCCCCCGAGAAATGCAAGGCGTCACTCGCTGAGCCACCATTGCCACAGATCAGCAATTTATTGCCATTGTCCAATGCTGATGACATGGCGTCGGCCGCCTCAACGATAGCGGTGCTCAATGCGTTGCGTGTTGCCTGCATCGTGGCAGTAGCACCATCGAAGTGCTCTTGAATACGTTGTTCCTTATTCATGGGTATGAAGTGTTTACCTGTTGAGGTTAGAAGGCAGATTTGATCCACCGAATGGTCTTTTCCGTTTGGTCTCCGTTAACGGCGAAAACATCGAAGCGACACTGCTGATCATAACCCTTGCTGTCCCGTTGAAGAAACTGGTTGGCAACGCGTCTAATTTTTTCTTGTTTTTTATGCCCGATGGTTTCTTCAGCCAGGCCATAAGCCGCTGAGCGTCGCTGTCGAACCTCAATGAAGACGAGTGTTGAACCGTCTCGCATAATTAGATCAATTTCACCGAGGGTAGTGGAAAAATTATGATCAATCAACTGGAGTCCTTTTAGTTGGAGTGCTTCGCAAGCAACTTTTTCTGCCCAGTGCCGCACGCTATTGATCAACTATCGTCTCCACGGTGGAGATAAGAGCCTCCTTCATTTTGGCTCGCATTGGGCTGGGGCATCGCGACTAACTTAGCATTTTCGAATTGAGCCCACATCAATTTGCGCCGGATAACACCGCTTTGGTCTGAACTGAGTTGGCCCGAGAAGCCCGCGTATCGAGCCTCTGGTATGGCTCGTAGAGCGATGATGCGGGAACTCAATGCATAGGCGTCCATACCCAGGGCAAAAAGCCGGTCAAGAGGTGTGCCGCGGTAAGTGTTGGGGTTGTTCGTCCCGCCCGCGCGGAATGCGCGAGGTCCGTTGCTGCCAAGAATCCAGGGCATATCGCCCAGAATGATGCCATCTAGATCGAGATCAGTCAGGCGATCCTGCGTTCCGTGGTAGAGGTGACTGGTAGAGAATACGGGCAGATCGTGGCCATAGAGGAAGTCAATCTGGGGATTAATCACCTGGGCTTGCGCTCGACTGCAGAACAGAAAGATGACGTCTACGTCTTGTCGGCGGCGAGGTATGGCCTTGAAAGGTAAGCGGTGGGTCAGGACCTTTTTAAGCGCAGCGGCACGGGCGGCACTGTGATCCAGGTGGAAAAGGCGACGAATGGCCTGAGCAGAATGGTCGCTAGTCACAGGTACGGCGGCTTGTGCGACGACTTTTCCACCGAGTCCAGTCCAATCGTTACTGGTTGCAGTGGATACGCGGCGACCCCAGTCTGACGCTGCAAATATGATCAATGCGCGGCGATAACCAGCTGCATAAGCGCGGCGGGCCAATTGCACGCCGTCCTGCTCGGGTGCCATCCCGAGTTGATAAACATTGGGGGATGCTGAGGCGGGGTGGGTTGGATGCCCGATAAGTAAGGTTGGTACAGGAAAACGCTTGTCGCTCACCAATTGATCTATTGCTTGCCGGCCCAATGGTCCGATGACGAAGTCAGCACCCTCGGCGATGGCTTTCTCGTAGATAGCCCGAATTTCTTGATGCGCCAGCCCGGTGTCGTAGAGCTTGATCGTCGGCTGGTTGGGGTGATTGTCTGACTCGTGCATGAAGAGGACGCCGCTAGAAAACGCTTCCGCCTCTCCCTGGTAGCGTGAGTTCAAGGGCAGTAATAAGGCGACCTGACGCGGATGTTCAATCCGGAAAGGAGAATTTGCCACCAGTGTGGGCAGCACATACCGACTGGCAGGATGATCAGGATATCGTTTCTGCCAATGGGCCAACGCGAGGGACTGTCCATACCGATCGAAACGATGTTGCTGATGTACTTCAACCAGGTGAATCCAATGTAGGAGTGCGAGATCCGTTGTGTCCGCCTGCAGTTTGCGCAGCGATTGCGTGGACAGTCCTTTCAAGTGTTGCCAGAGTTGTTTGTAGCCGCTGCCGCGTAGTGTCGCGGGTGAAGGCAATGTTCCGAGCTGATCTGCCAGTCGTAATGCGTCGTCATATCGACCGAGGATGAGCAGTAGATTGAGTTCTAGTTGATTGTATGTCTGTTGGTCATGAGGTTTTCGATGAGCGAGTCTTGCTGAATGTTTCAGGCGATCAAGCGCGTTTTCAGGTTTGCCGGCGAGGGTGAGCGCCCGCACGTGTAGGTATTCGATAGCAAGCGTGTTTTCTTTGTTTCGGCGCTTTCGATAGGAGTGAATTAGGGCGATCGCTTTTTGAGGATCGCCTTGGTCGAGTAGCCGATGGGTCGCCTGGATCAGGGGCTTGGTGCGTCGAAGTCTGGGTTGGCTTAGGGCATATTCAAGATGGGACCAGGCTGGCAGCAGAGAAACAGTTTTAGATTGTGTTGGCTTGGTTGCGCTAACCGAAACTTTCGGCGCCGGACGGACGTCGGTAACCTGTTCTTGCGACGTGGCGGCGAGTGGTTTGGAGGTGCCCACTGGCGGTGTGATCGTTGTGGCCGCACACCCGCCAAGCAGCAGGAAGGCCCCGCCGGCGACTAGTCCGCGGCGAACGCGCTTTCCGACAGCGTGACTCATCAGATGAGTATAGCGGATAGACTCGTACCCAATGGAAGCACAGGCTGGCCGACGGATCAGTTACCGCGTTACAGGAGGCCCTTGTTTTGAAGCTATTAAGCAGTCAGATCAGTGCGGGCACCCTTTACGTGGTGGCGACGCCGATTGGCAATCTGTTCGACATGGGACAGAGGGCCATTGCAGTACTGGGTGGCGTCGATGTCGTCGCGGCTGAGGACACTCGACACACTCAAAAATTGTTGACCCACTACGGGGTTTCAGCGCAATTGGTATCGTTGCACGAGCACAACGAGCGCAAACGGGTGGGCGAGTTGATAGCGCGCTTAAGAAATAAGGACAGTATTGCACTGGTCAGTGATGCGGGCACACCATTGGTGAGCGATCCGGGATTTCTCTTGGTCGAACAAGCTGTACGTGAAGATTTACCCGTCAGAGCGGTGCCAGGACCCAGCGCGGTGGTCGCGGCACTGTCTGTGTGTGGCTTACCGACGGATCGATTCGTCTTTGAGGGGTTCCTTCCAACGCGGTCGGGGGCGCGGCGGACTCATTTGGCTCGTTGTGTTAATGAGTCTCGCACCCTTGTTTTTTTCGAGGCCAGTCGACGGTTACCTGGTACGTTGGCTGATATGGTGTCGGTATTTGGGTCGGATCGGGAAGTGTCACTTGTGCTTGAGATCAGTAAGATCTATGAACGGATCAGCCTTGCATCGGTGGGTGAGTTATGCCGCCGGCTGGAAAACGGTGAATGGGTCTGTCGCGGTGAATGTGTGCTGATTGTTTCGGGCGTTGATCATATAGAAGCGATTGAAACCGATGCTGACAGACTGGTGGCGGCCTTAACGCCGCACCTGTCACCGCGCCGAGTGGCTGAAGTGGCTGCCGAAATCGCAGGCGGAGGCAAGAATATGTTTTATCGTAAGGCCTTGTCTTCAGAGTCTTCGGGAAGGCGGGATTGATATGCTGCTTGATATTGAGAGAGGTAGGTATTATTTTCACCCTTGGGGAGTCGGCCGGGCGACCGCAGTTTCGCGGCTGTTGCCATCGTCAGCGTTGGTACGCGGTGCGGGATTGAGGAAAGTCCGGGCTCCATAGGACAGGGTGCCAGGTAACGCCTGGGCGGCGCGAGTCGACGGACAGTGCCACAGAAAATATACCGCCAGGCAGCGAGGCCACGCCTTATTGCTTGGTAAGGGTGAAATGGTGCGGTAAGAGCGCACCGCGTGCGTGGCAACACGAACGGCAGGGTAAACCCCACCCGGAGCAAGACCAAATAGGAATCCATGGGCGTGGTCCGCGCCGGATTCGGGTAGGTCGCTAGAGGTGTGCGGTGACGCGCATCCCAGATGAATGGTCGCCTTCGACAGAACCCGGCTTACAGGCCGGCTCCCTTTGTTGAAAACCTTGCATTTCAATACGTTAGGGGTTGACAGTCGGATTCAAGCGCGAATATAGTGTCTTTTTGTGGAATTATGTGTTGAATTTAGGTAAATAACTGCCAATTGAGGTGGTTATTAGCCAACAACTGTGTGGGAGAGCCGCTAGTGTTCGAAGTGTTGATCAGCCCGCAAGGACCGCCGTGGGTGGCGGCTAATCCACCCGTATCCTCCGATGGTGATTGCCGGGCCTCTTTGAGAGGCCCGGCATTTTCTTTGTTTCTTGAGAGCCGCGCCTGTACACACGAACCGTCGTTTAGTGCGTTGACCGATCGTTGGGTTACGGAGAGTTAAAGCATGTTTCGCGGGGCAAGTTCGCTCAACATGGACAGCAAGGGCCGGCTCGGTGTGCCGACGAAATACCGTGATCCCTTGCGAGAGCGATGCGCGGGTAAATTGGTGCTGACGGTTAATAACACCCGTGAACGTTGTCTATGGCTTTACCCGTACGACGAATGGGAGCAGGTAGAACGCAAAGTTGTTGATCTGCCCAGTTTCGATGCGTCAGCGCAGGCGCTTAAAAGATTCCTCATCGGTTATGCCACTGATTGCGAACTCGATAGTGCGGGTCGGGTGAGAGTATCCGCCCCGCTTCGAGAATTTGCTGGATTGGAAAAACGTGTGGTCATGATAGGTCAGGGTAATAAGTTTGAGATCTGGGATGAATCGTGCTGGAACAAGCGATGCGATGAATGGTTGGTTAAGGAGTCCGAGCCAGGCCCCTTACCGGTAGAACTCGAGACATTGTCGCTGTAAGCCACCAGGGCCCATGTCAACCGCCGGGCACACATCAGTTATGGTGAAAGAGGTCGTAGAGGCCCTAAACATCCGACCCGAGGGAACCTATGTGGATGCGACGTTTGGTCGTGGGGGGCATACACGTGCCATTCTCGATTGTTTGGGCCCCGCGGGTCGTGTTTTGGCTATTGATCGCGACCCCGACGCTTGTCGTTACGGTTACGAGGCGTTTGCCAACGAACCTCGTATGTTGTTGGTCCAGGCGCGATTCTCTGATCTTGCAGAAATTATTGAAAGAGAGGGGTTGCGCCAACGTATAACGGGCATGGTGTTTGACCTCGGTGTTTCTTCACCGCAACTCGATCACGCCTCGCGAGGGTTCAGTTTTCAAAAGCAAGGTCCATTAGATATGCGGATGGATTTCTCGACCGGTGAGACGGTTGCTGACTGGTTGTCGGCGGTAGAAGAAGCTGAGTTGGTTAGGGTTTTGCGGGAGCTTGGCGAGGAACGCTATGCGAAACGCATTGCTCGAGCGGTGGTGAGTGCACGTGGGCATATGCCGTTAACGACAACTACAGAGCTTGCGGCATTAATTTCACAATGCGTTCCAACTGCTGAGCCTGGTAAACATCCGGCGACCCGCACGTTCCAGGCGCTGCGTATCAAGGTAAACGGAGAACTTGATGAACTCGACGTTATCCTTTCGCAGATCGAGTCGTTACTGTCGGTTAATGGGCGTCTCGTCGTAATCAGTTTTCATTCGCTGGAGGATCGTCGAGTAAAACACTTTTTCCGTCGTTGCGCCCGCGGTGATCGGTATCCACCTGACCTGCCCATCACGCGAGATCAAATTCGGCCGACGTTGCGATTGGTCGGTAAGTTGCTCAGACCGACAAGCGAAGAAGTCGACCTTAATCCTCGAGCACGCAGCGCAGTGATGAGGGTGGCCGAGCGTACCGCCGAGGAGATTTCGTGCGTTTGATCATTCTTCTTAGCCTTGTCGTCTTCTCGAATGCGCTGGCAGTGGTCTATGTGCGACAGGAAAACCGTGATGTCTTTCGAGAGGTTGTGTCACGACAAGAGCAGCGCGATCGACTGAACAGTGAGTGGGGTCAGCTCCAAGTTGAGCAAGCCACCTGGGCTAGACATGACCGTGTTGAGAGGGTGGCGAAGCGTGATCTGCACATGATTGCCCCATCGCTTGCCGATGTCATGGTGGTCCAATTACGAGAACGTTACTGATGGCACGTGACAGAAGAAAGAAACCCAAGCACTTGTTTTATCAGGGTCGGCACTGGTTTGTGCTGGTCTGTTTGGTGATGGGGACCGTAGCGCTTGCCGTTCGTGGACTTTATGTTCAGGTAATCGACAATGACTTGTTACAGGCTGAAGGGTTAGAGCGACAGGTTCGAGTGCTGAAGATGATGCCTGCGCGTGGAAAGATTCTTGATCGGCGTGGACATGTGCTCGCGGTTAGCACGCCGGTTGATGCGATCTGGGCGCATCCAGCGTCGCTCCGCCAAGCGCGGGCAGATTGGCCACGCCTGGCGAATGCGCTTGGCATGGAGACGGCTGACATTGATCGTATTCTGGAACGCAATATTAACAAGGGATTTGTCTACATAAAGCGCAGTTTGTCTCCCGCTTTAGCGAGTCAGGTTACAGCACTTGGAGTGCCTGGCGTGGATCGCCAGAGGGAGTATCACCGTTACTATCCGGCTGGCCGTGTTGCAGGCCATTTGCTCGGTTTTACTGATGTCGATGACAGGGGTCAGGAGGGCGCTGAACTTGCATTTGAGAATCATCTAGGCGGCGTGGTGGGGCAAAAGCGGATTCGTCGCGATCGACGCGGATACACCGTTGAAAACCTAGATCAGATTTCTCCGGTTCACCATGGACGTGAATTGCGATTAAGCATTGACGTTCGTATCCAATCCGCCGCGCATCAGGCATTGGCTCGGTCTTTGGTGGAGCACAAGGCAGCTGGGGGGACTGCGATGGTGTTAGATAGTCGAACGGGGGAGATTCTAGCCATGGTCAATCTGCCCGAATTCAATCCCAATGATCGTTCAACATTTAACACGAATGCCATGCGCAATCGTGCGGTAACGGACATATTTGAGCCAGGATCGACGGTTAAGCCGTTTACTTTATCGCTAGCGCTACAGAGCGGTATTTTTACTCCCGACACTAAGATTTCAACCAGTCCCGGTGTGCTTGTGCTGGATCGACATCGTATTCGAGACATTCACGACTATGGAGTGTTGACTCTGGCAAATGTGTTGGTGAAATCAAGCAATATCGGGACCGCGAAGATCGCGCTTGAACTCAATCCGAGCCAGCTGGTTGCTACCCTTCAGGCTGTTGGTTTTGGCCAGTTAACTGGGGTCGAGTTACCTGGAGAGAGAAGTGGAGTACTGCAGTTTAAAGAGCGGTGGCGTTTAAGCGAGCATGCGACGCTGTCTTATGGTTACGGCCTGTCGGTGACTGCATTGCAACTGGCCCGTGCCTACATGGTCCTGGCCAACGGTGGTGTACTGAAGCCGATCACGATTCGTCGACGAGAGGAGTTGCCGCGCGGGGAGCGAGTTCTGCCAAGCGATGTTGTGGGTCAAATTAATCAGATGCTTGAGCAGGTTGTTGTTAAGGGGACGGGGCGGCGTGCGAGGCTGCCATCGTATCGAGTCGCTGGCAAGACGGGTACGGTCAGAAAAATCAATCCTGAAGGGGGTTATTTGGAAGGTCATTACCTCGCGTTGTTTGCCGGATTTGCGCCGGCCAACGAGCCACAATTCGTCGCGGTGGTCATGATTGACGACCCCAGAGGAGAGTTCTATTACGGCGGCCGGGTGGCGGCCCCTGTCTTTCGGGACATCATGGCGACGGCGCTGCGACTTTACTCGATACCAAGCGATATTCAGCCCCAAGGGCGTGAAGTGGTTGTGACGCCGCAATCGAAACAGAGCGGGGCATGATGGGTTCAGTGTTGATACCGGTCCGCACGCTAAAGCTGTTACTGGCTGGCTTCGTCGAGGTGCCGGCCGATGCCGATATCGAGATTTCTGCGTTGGTGCTGGACAGTCGAAGTGTGACACGGGGAGCGCTTTTCCTCGCTATCCGTGGCGACCGTTTAGATGGTCGGGAATACGTCCCTGAAGCGGTGCAGGCAGGTGCCGCAGCGGTCGTCTGTGATGCTGAGTGGCAAGCGCCTGATGGGCTGGCAGTACCGTGTTTTGTTGTCGATGACCTGCGTGGCAAGATCGCCCTAATTGCCAATCGCTTCTATGGGTTTCCATCACGAGTGTTGTGCATCGTCGGATTAACGGGCACCAACGGCAAGACGACGTGTGGGTTTTTGTTGGCTCAGGCGCTTGATCTTCTCGGCCGTCGAAGTGCATTTATTGGCACTATCGGCAGCGGACTCATTGAGCAACTTGAGCCAAACCATTTAACGACACCTGATGGCATCGAATTACAGCAGATGCTGGCAGATTTTGTGGGTCGTGATGCCAATAGTGTCTGTATGGAGGTATCGTCGCATGCTTTGTCGCAGCACCGAGTGGACGGCATTGAATTCGACGTCGCTCTGTTTACGAATCTCAGTCGTGATCACCTCGATTATCACCAAGATATGTCGGCTTACGTCAATGCTAAGTTAATGCTATTTCGCCGCACCAGCTTGAGTATTGCGGTGATTAATCACGACGACCCACATGAAAGTATGGTTTCCAAAGCGATTGAATCAGCGCGTATCTGGACCTATGGCGTTCGTGAGGGGGCCGACATTTATCCGCTTTCAGTCGACAGTTCGTTCGCCGGTCTTTACTTGAGGCTTGCAACCCCCGCAGGCGAGATGAAGTTGAGAACGAGTCTTTTTGGTCAGGTGAACGTTCCAAACGTTGCCGCCGTTGTGGCGACATTATTGGCACTTGATTATCACCCCGCGGACATTGTTGATGTCATGGCTGGTGTTGTTGCGCCGCCCGGGCGGATGGAGTCGTTTGAAAGAGAACGCGGTGATCCTCGAGTCTTTGTGGATTATGCGCATACACCGGTGGCGCTTGAGGGTGCTCTGCGATCGCTTAAGGCGCACTCAAGCGGCAAGATCTGGTGCGTGTTTGGCTGTGGTGGGGAACGCGATCGTGGAAAGCGTCCCATGATGGGTGCTGTGGCTGACCGTTGGGCGGACGAGATTGTTTTGACCAATGACAACCCTCGCGGTGAATCGCCCGATCAAATCATCACTGATATCGAAGCGGGGATCGAAAGTCATGAGGCGTTGCGACAACCCGATCGAGCAAAGGCAATCTACCAGGCGATCAATAATGCTGATGAAGACGATATTGTGCTGATTGCTGGCAAGGGGCATGAACAGAGCCAGGTAATTGGTAACACCTTATTCCCTTTTTGCGACCGTGAGGTCGTGACCAATCTGCTGCGAGGAAATGCTTGATGAACTTGATGAAGATAGCGTCAGCTGTGTCTGGACAGGTCATGGGCGGTGATGTGGTATTTGATCAGGTCACCACGGACACCCGAGTTCTCAATGGGGGGGAATTGTTCGTTGCATTAGCTGGCGATCATTATGATGGTCACGATTTCATTGATGAGGCAAAACGATCCGGCGCAGTGGCTGCGATGACGTCGCGTCCGGTTGATACTGACCTACCCACGCTAGTGGTTGCAGACACACGCCGTTCTCTTGGGCAACTGGCTGGTTATTGGCGTGGCCAATTTGATATACCGATGATTGCGGTGACAGGCAGTAACGGAAAGACGACAGTTAAAGAAATGATGGCGTCGATACTGCGCGAGCTGGGGCCAACGCTTTCTAATGCCGGCAATCTGAACAACGAAATCGGTTTACCACTTACTCTCTTGCGTATGAGCGAAGACCACGAGTACGCAGTGGTTGAAATGGGTATGAATCATGCGGGCGAAATTCGGAAGTTGACTCGCATTGCATTGCCGTCTGTGGTGGTGGTGCTTAATGCTGCCCCGGCGCATCTGGAAGGATTGGCCGACATCACCGGTGTGGCACGCGCTAAGGCGGAAATCTTTGCCGGATTAAATGAGGACGGTCTCGCCATTATTAATGCGGATGATCGATTCGCCGTGTATTGGCGTGCTCGTGCCAGACATCATCGCACGTTGACCTTCGGATTGGATCGCCCGGCCGATGTCACGGCCGAAGTTAGTGTTGCCGGAGAGGTGCTGGAGTTGTTGATTCAATTGCCCAATGATTCGATCGAAGTAAAGCTCAATCTTTTGGGTCGTCACAACGCAGCCAACGCTCTTGCAGCCGCTACGGCTGCTTGGTCGATGGGTTGTACACCGGAGCAGATTCGATGCGGTCTAGGCAATGTCCAGCCAATCAAAGGTCGCTTGGAGTCACGGCGCGGCGCGGCCGGCTCGCGCCTGATTGATGACACCTACAACGCTAATCCTGCTTCGTTAGCTGTTGCTATCCAATGCCTTGCCCCACGGATGGGAAAGCGGGTCATTGTGCTTGGTGATATGGCCGAATTGGGTGGCCGTTCACGTGATCTACATAGCGCTGCCGGGGAAATGATCAGGCATGCCGGAATCGATCAGTTATTGACGATAGGTGACATGGCGAAAAATGCATCAGACGCGTTCGGCCTGGGGGCGAGTCACTTTGACAGTCATGAGGCTGTTATTGATGCAACCAGGAGCTTGCTGGGTGCAGATGTAACCTGCTTGGTAAAAGGATCTCGCAGTGCGGAAATGGAAAATGTTGCCGATGCGTTGACTGAAACCGGTAGTTAGATAGACGACTAATGCTCACGTACTATTTCGACACACTCGCGGTGGACTATAGTTTTTTCAACGTCTTCCGCTATCTGACGTTTCGTGCAGTCTGCGCCGTGCTGACCGCATTGGCGCTGAGTTTGTTAATAGGTCCGATCATGATCCGTCGACTGACCTCTATGCGTATCGGTGCGACGATCCGAAATGATGGCCCCACCTCTCATTTCGAGAAGAGTGGTACTCCGACTATGGGTGGCGGATTGATTGTGGTTGCTCTTGTTGTGGCGACATTGCTGTGGGCTGATCTTGGCAACCGTTTCGTTTGGATAGCTATCGCGACCAGCGCTGGATTTGGTGTCATTGGGTGGCTGGATGATTACCAAAAATTGCGTGCTCCAAAATTTTCTGGTTTGAGCGCACCTAACAAATTTCTTTTGCAAAGCATGGTAGGGTTTGGTGCTGCACTGGTTCTTTATCACACTGCGGTTGCTCCTGTTGAGACGCAATTGATCGTGCCATTTTTCAAATCGATTGCAATCGATTTGGGTATGGGTTTTGTGCTGCTTGCGTGGTTTGTCATTGTTGGCGCGAGTAATGCTGTCAACTTAACTGATGGCCTTGACGGTTTGGCCGTGTTGCCGAGTGCATTGGTGGCCGGCGGACTGGGGGTTTTTGCCTACGTTTCCGGTCATGCCGTTTTTTCCGGCTATCTAGGCATCCCTTACATTGTTGGGGCGGGTGAGATGATGGTCTTCTGTGCTGCTTTGGTGGGTGCAGGGCTGGGCTTTCTCTGGTTCAATACTTATCCCGCTCAAGTTTTTATGGGTGATGTTGGGGCGCTGACGCTGGGGGCTGCGCTAGGAATTGTTGCTGTCATCGTTCGCCAGGAAATTGTTCTCGCCATCATGGGTGGGATTTTTGTTATCGAAACACTGTCGGTCATTCTTCAGGTCGTTTCATTTCGTTTGACGGGTAGACGCGTGTTCAAAATGGCGCCCTTGCATCACCACTTTGAACTCAAGGGCTGGCCGGAACCCAGGGTCAGCGTCCGTTTCTGGATCATCAGCCTGGTCTTGGTACTTGCTGGGATCGCAACGCTTAAGATTCGGTGAGGACGATATGGTGACATCACCCCAAACCACCACCTTGTCGAGTGCAGCGTGGAAAAATGCGGTGATCGTTGGGTTGGGTGCGACCGGTTTTTCTGTCGCTCGTTATCTGTTTGGGAGAGGCATGCAGGTGACGGTTGTCGATGCGCAGTTGAATCCGCCGTTGGCGATGCAACTCGCGAAGATCGCGCCCGGGATTGATATTCGGACAGGTGGGGGTGATATCAATAATCTTCGGTCTGCCGATGTGTTGATTATTAGCCCCGGAGTCTCATTAGATCACCCGACTGTCCGCAAAGCCCAGGATATCGGGATAGAGATCGTCGGCGATATAGAGCTTTTCGCACGAGCAGTGGCGGCTCCAGTCATCGGTATTACTGGTTCGAATGGTAAAAGTACGGTGACGCAATGGCTCGCTGTATTGCTCCGAGTAGCGGGGCATAAAGTCTTGGTTGGGGGTAATATCGGTCCACCGGCATTGGATCTGCTAGCGGATGAGCTGCCCGAATGCTACGTGCTGGAACTCTCCAGTTTCCAGTTAGAAAGCACACAAAGTCTTTGCCTGCGGGCGGGGGCTATTCTTAACGTTACACCTGATCACCTTGATCGTTATGTTGATTTGACCGCTTACCAGGCTGCCAAATGGCGCATCGCCAAAGGTAGTCAAACGTTGGTGATTAATCGGCAGGACCCGTTCTTAGTTCAACAGGCGGCCAACTATTCGGGTGCGTTAGTCACCTTTGGACTCGATGCTCCATCCGGGCCGAATGATCTGGGTATTATTCGCGCCCACGGTGATGATTGGTTGACTCGGGGAGACGAGCGGCTGATCTCGGTAACTGAGATCAGCCTCATCGGTCGTCATAACCTTGCCAATGCGCTCGCAGCAATGGCGCTTGCCCTTGAATTCACGCGTCTTACGCCACAGGCACTTTGTTCCGGTTTGCGGGCATTCGATGGGCTACCTCATCGTTGCGAAGTGGTGGGCGATTGGCGGGGTATTCGATGGATTAATGATTCTAAAGGCACCAACGTGGGTGCCACGATAGCAGCGCTTGAAGGTCTGGATCGGCCAGTGGTTCTGATCGCGGGCGGGCAGGCCAAGACAGCTGACTTTTCAGGCCTGAGTTCGGTGTTGAGCGAACGGGCCACACATCTTGTTGTTTTTGGGCAAGATGCTAAACACATTGCGCGTTCCGTCGATGCCAGCATTGGCGTGACTCAGGTGGAGCGCTTGGCACAGGCGATTGATGTTGCCGCAGGCGCGGCCCACAGGGGTGATGTGATCTTGTTTTCGCCTGCCTGTGCTAGTTACGACCAGTTTGACAATTTCGAGCACCGCGGTGACGTATTTCGTCAGTTGGTCAAAGAGCGTCACGCATGACCACTGCAACAAGTAACCCCGGAGTCTTCCCTGTGTGGCAAAAGTGGCCGGGCATGGATCCAGTTTTGTTGACGGTAGTGTTATCTTTGCTTGGATTCAGTATGGTGATGGTGTTCTCTGCAGTGGCTGGTGTTGACTCTCACTCTCGCGGCGGTCTGTCGCTGTTGAGTAAGCATGTTTTCAGTACAGCCCTGGGTGTGGCCATCGTTTTAATAACGGCACGGATCAATCTGTCGTTGTGGCAGCGTTGGAATCGACCGCTTTTGTTTATTGGCATCGTTTTGCTGGTATTGGTCCTGATACCGGGGATTGGGCAGAAGGTAAACGGGAGTTTCCGATGGATAGCCTTGGGGCCTTTGCGTTTTCAACCATCAGAATTAATCAAGGTCTTTGTCATTGTGTCGCTCGCAGACTATTGCTGTCGCTCTAGCGTCGACATAAGAAACTTTCGCGCCGGTATTGTATTGCCAAGCGTTGTACTGGGAGTCATCGCTTTGTTGTTGCTGCGCGAACCGGACTATGGATGTACTGCAGTGGTTTTAGCAACGGCATACGGCATGATATTTCTCGCAGGCACTCGGTTGCTATACCTCGTAGGGGTATTTTCCGTCGCGGCGAGTGCATTTTCGGTGCTTGTTAGGTTCTCCCCGGAGAGGATGGAGAGAATCACCAGTTTTCTCAACCCGCGAAGCGATCTATTGGATGCGGGTTACCAGTTACACCAGGCGTTGATTGCGTTTGCTAGTGGCGAGTGGTTTGGCACTGGTTTGGGCACCAGTGTCCAGAAACTTTCGTATTTACCTGAGGCAAATACCGATTTTCTAGCTGCTGTGATTGGTGAAGAGCTTGGTTGGATTGGATTGGTGCTGTTATTAACACTTTACGTGATCATTTTCTGGCGAGCGTTTGACGTCGCCAGATGGGCAGCACAAAAGGGCCAATTATTTGGCGCCCGTATCGCCCAAGGGGTTGGCGTGCTCATCGCACTACAGATGTTAATCAATATCGGTGTCAATCTCGGGGTCTTGCCAACTAAGGGATTGACATTGCCGTTGGTCAGTTACGGTGGTAGCAGCATGATTGGTAACTGTTTTGCAATAGGTCTCGTACTGGCGGCCTACCGAGAGGCAGTGACCAGTGGAAGACGAAGTCCATGAAGACGCTGCTGATGATGGCGGGAGGGACCGGAGGTCACATATTCCCAGCATTGGCCGTTGCCGAAAAGCTGCGCGACGCCAAGATTAACGTGGTCTGGCTTGGTAGTCGCACGGGTCTTGAGTCCCGTATCGTACCGGCTGCCGGATTCCAGTCTGATGTGCTGGATATTAGGGGAGTACGCAACAGCGGCTGGTTGCGACTGTTGCAGCTGCCCTTTGTACTAACTCGGGCGATGTGGCAAGCCCATCAGATCATCCGCCGGCGTACGCCGATGGCATTGCTTGGAATGGGTGGATTTGCTTCCGGCCCTGGCGGGCTCATGGCAGTCCTGATGCGGTTGCCATTATTGATTCATGAATCCAATGCGAGGCCGGGACTAACCAATCGATTACTTGCACCACTAGCCCGATACGTCATGTGCGGTTTCCCGAATACTGCAGGGCTTGGAAAAAGCGCTGATTGGACTGGAAATCCATTACGCGCTGATTTGTTGGATATCCCGCCGCCGTCGATACGTTACCGTGATCGTAAGGGCGCGCTACGCTTGCTTGTCGTGGGTGGCAGTCAGGGTGCGCGCTCGTTAAATCAGGTAGTCCCTGAAGCGATTGCGTTATTGTCAGAAGACAAGCGACCGATCGTGGTTCATCAATGCGGAAGCGCTGAATTAAACGTAGTCCGACAAACTTATCACCGACTAGGTGTGGCAGCGCAAGTGACCGGATTTATTGATGACATGCGTTCTGCTTATAGTGTTGCCGATCTGGTGATTGCCCGTGCTGGTGCGATGACAGTATCCGAGGTGTGTGCGGTTGGTGTTGCCGCTTTACTGATTCCCTATCCTCATGCGGCGGGTGATCATCAAAGCGTGAACGCGGCTTATCTTGTCGAACACCAGGCAGCGTTGGCTGTGCCACAGGCTGCCCTGTCGCCTCTGGCGTTATCAGAGATGCTTGGGAAATTCGATCAGAATCGAGATCAGTTACAAGCGATGGCTTCACAAGCAAGAGTGCTTTTTCAACCGAATGCGACGGATCGTGTTGCGAGGCAGTGCTTGGAGGTCTTGGGTGCGTGAGTTTGTTCGCACGATCCACTTTGTTGGTATTGGAGGGACTGGAATGAGCGGTATCGCGGCGGTGTTGCATGATCAGGGCTTTAAGGTGTCGGGGTCAGACATCCGCCGATCCTCTGTCACTGACTGGCTGGCTGACCGCGGTGTGGTGGTCGACATTGGTCATCAGGCGGCACAAGTGATGGACGCAGACGCAGTGGTCGTGTCGAGTGCTGTAAGTGCCAATAACCCGGAGATTATGGCCGCACGGCGACAGGGTATACCGGTACTTCCGCGAGCTCAAATGTTGGGTGAGTTGATGCGGTTTAGAAGGGGTATTGCCGTTGCGGGCACGCATGGAAAAACGACAACAACTAGCTTGATTGCGGAGATTCTTTTAAGCGCGGATCTGGATCCAACTTTTGTCGTTGGTGGTCTGGTGAAAAGTGCGCAAGGCAGTGCCCGTCTCGGAGACGGTGACTACCTGGTTGCTGAGGCGGATGAGAGTGACTCTTCATTTCTCCACTTGCAGCCATTGGTGGCGGTGATCACGAACATAGATGCAGATCACCTTGAGGCCTATGACGGAGACTTTGATCAGTTGATCAGAACATTTGATGAGTTTCTGAAGCGATTGCCCTTTTATGGTTTGGCTATCTTGTGCGCAGATGATCCTGTGTTGCAGGACTTACGCAAGCGCCTATCGAATCCGGTGGTTACGTATGGTACTAGTTCTGACGCTGATTATCGCGCAGTGGACATTCGTCAAGAAGAACTGAAAATGTATTTCTACCTGTGCATGCCCGGTGAGTCGCATGTTGCTGTTGAGCTCGCATTGGCTGGCAAGCACAATGTCCTGAACGCGTTAGCAGCCGTTAGCGTCGCCCACCAGCTCGGTGTGGGTCTTGACCCAATTCTGAAAGCGCTTGCCCAATTCCAGGGGGTTGGCCGGCGTTTTGAAGTGCTGGGCGAACTCGTCATTGGGCGGGGAAAAGTCTTATTGGTCGATGACTACGCGCATCACCCGACAGAAATTGCCGCGACCTTGGATGCAGCACGAGATTGCTGGCCTGAACGACGACGTATTGTTGTTTTTCAGCCCCATCGGTATACGCGTACACAGGCGTTGTTCGACGCATTTTGCGATGTGCTTTCAAGTGAGTCCCATCTATTGATCAGTGACGTTTATGCCGCTGGTGAATCGGTGATTGAGGCCGCCGATGGGCAATCACTGTGCCGTGCGATCGCCAGTCGTACCGGCATAGCGCCCACGTTTGTTAAGGATTTAAGTCGATTAAAAGACGCATTGGCTCCCATCTTGCGTCCCGATGACGTGGTGTTGACACTGGGTGCTGGTGATATTGGGCGTTGGGTCAGAACGCTGTTGCCGGCTATCGGCCCATCAGGTAGGGGCGCCGAGTCATGAACGCCTCGTTCAGTGCCTTGTCCAGTGAGGCGGCCCGTGGCTTGCGTGGACGATTACTATGCGATGAACCATTAGCCGCTCACACCAGTTGGCGGGTTGGTGGCCCGGCGGATTATTTTTTCGTTCCTTCAGATAGAGAAGATCTGGGCATGTTCTTAGCCATGTTGCCGGTGCACGTCCCGCTACTTTGGGTTGGACTTGGTAGTAATTTGCTCGTTAGGGACGGTGGCTATCGGGGTGCCGTGATATGCACCCATAAGGGTCTCGGACATTCTTCTCCATCAGGTTCTAGCGGGTACTTCGCGGAGGCCGGTGTGCCTTGCGCCAAAATGGCAAGACACAGCGCTCAGATAGGTCGATGCGGCGCTGAGTTTTTGTCTGGTATTCCTGGCACCATCGGTGGCGCGCTGGCAATGAATGCAGGTGCTTACGGGCACGACATCTGGAGTATTGTGAAAAAGGTGGAATTAATTGACCGGCAGGGGCAACTCTACGAGTCAACGCGGGATGCCTTCAAGATTGATTATCGTTCGGTTGCTGGCCACGGTGATTGCTGGTTTCTCAATGCGACCTTTGACTTGACCCCTGGAAATAAGGAAGCGGCCCAGGGCGCAATTCGTACATTGCTGCAAACTCGTGGACGGGAGCAACCTATACAAGAGCGCAGTGCGGGCTCTGTGTTCAAAAACCCCAACGGGGATTTTGCCGCTCGCTTGATCGAGGCTGCAGGTTTGAAAGGGCAGCATTGTGGCGGCGCCCGAGTGTCGATAGCCCACGCTAATTTCATTATTAACGATGGTAGTGCAACGGCGTTGCAAATTGAGTGCCTGATCAAGCGCATACAGCAGGCGGTTGCGGCATTCTGTGGCGTCGAATTGGAAAGAGAAGTACACATTGTGGGGGATTCGTGAGTCACAGACGACCTCACTCTAATCGTTGGCGCTATTGTTGGTCAGCGGCGCGCGCAGGGATTACTTATATGGGAGCCGCAGGGCGAGGGGCCATGTTTGTTTATTTTGGCACCTTGCTGATGCTCGGTGTTGTGATGGTGTTGCTTGCCGATTTGCTTCTGCGGCCGGGGAATTTCACGATCGAGCGTATTACAGTCGTCTCTGACATGCCCTCGAAGGATCACAAACGAGTGCAGCGGATTGTCTGGAAAAGCATCAACGGCAACTACTTTACGGTCGATCTGGGTGGCATTGAACGTGCACTTGAGCGGGCGCCCGGAATTTACCAGGCCACAGTGCGTCGAATCTGGCCCGATCGGCTGCGTGTGACGGTTCGACCCGCAACTGCTTTGGCTGAGTGGCAAGGTTTCAACCAACACGGCGACCCAGTTGAACGCGCACTCATTAATTTATCCCCCGATGTTCTGGTAACCGTAGTGCCTCGGTTGGCAGGTTCGGCAGGGCGACAGCGTCAGGTACTGAAGATGTATTTGGATACTGCCAAGTTGCTTCACAGCGCAGGTCTTCAAGTAGCCAGTTTGAGGCAGGGCGAAAACGGCGAGTGGCGTGCTGAAGTTCAGTTTGATAGTAAGCGGCCCGATGCATTGATCATGTTGTTGTTGGGTCGCTACCATCCGGTAAGTCGAGTTAAGCGCTTTACTCGTGTGTTTAACCTTGCGCTAAGCGAGCGGGTATCAGAGTTAGCACGGGTCGACTTACGTTACGAGAGGGGTCTAGCTGTGTCCTGGCGTGTCAGGGCTAGCGCGGCTCAAGTTAAGAGCTGAATGGGAGATCAAGAGATGAGCGGACGTCCGGAGGGAGATCTAATCGTCGGCCTGGATGTGGGCACGTCGAAAGTCTTAGCGGTAGTGGCTGAAATTCTCGCGGACGACCAGGTCGAGATCATCGGTATCGGTCATCATCCATCTAGCGGGCTTCGAAAAGGTGTAGTTGCAAACATCGAATCGACTGTCCAATCCATTCAGCGGGCGGTCGAAGAAGCAGAACTGATGGCCAACTGCGATATTGAGTCAGCGTTTGTGGGTATCTCCGGTGCCCACATCGGTAGTCTCAGTTCACACGGGGTGGTTGCCATTCGAGATAACGAAGTGAGTCGTGACGATATCGAGCGAGTGACGGAAGCGGCACGGGCTCTAGCTATTCCTAATGACCAGAAGATTCTTCATATACTGCCGCAGGATTTCGTTATTGATGGGCAAGATGGCATTCGTAACCCAGTAGGGATGAGCGGTGTGCGCTTGGAATCGAAAGTACACATCATTACGAGTGCGATGAGCGCCGCTCAGAATATTGTCAAGTGTGTTCGCCGATGTGGCCTCAATGCGGACGATGTCATCTTGGCGCCGCTAGCCTCTTCTTACGCTGTTTTGGACAGCGATGAGAAAGAACTCGGAGTGTGCCTCATTGATATTCGCGGGGGCACTACCGATGTTGCGGTATTCACCGAAGGATCGATTCGCCATATCGCCGTGCTACCAGTCGCGGGCGACCAGATCACGAACGACATTGCCGTTGCTTTGCGAACGCCGACATCGGCGGCTGAAGAGATTAAGAAGAAATTTGGCTGTGCGCTGGCACAAATGACTAATGATGGGGACCTCATTGATACGCCCAGCGTGGGTGATCGTGCGCCCCGTCAACTGGCCCGATCCACATTAACGGACGTCATTGAGCCACGAGTCGAGGAACTGTTTATTTTGGTGCAAGCTGAAATCCGACGCAGTGGATTCGAAGAATTACTTGGAGCGGGCATCGTCTTAACGGGCGGTAGCGCAAAGATGGACGGGATGGTAGAACTGGCCGAGGAGGTTTTTCACATGCCGGTCCGAACTGCTGTTCCCCACTACGTTGGCGGACTCAGTGAAGTGATCCGAAATCCAATTTTCTCAACGGCCGTTGGTCTGGTGCTTTTTGGTCAACGGCATCGACGTGGGACTCCGGCAGGACAGAAGACTTCGGCGGGGGGTATCAAACAATGGTTTGCGCGGGCACGTGGCTGGTGTCGCCAATACCTGGGAAAAACTGAGGGAGCGGAGCGATAAGCATGATGCACGCAATATGTTATGGGATCAGATGTTTGAAAGGGTCAGAAATTCAATCGCAAGCGGAGATGAAACATGTTTGAATTAATGGAAACTGGCGGTCAGCAAGCTGTCATTAAAGTGCTTGGTATTGGTGGTGGGGGTGGTAACGCTGTTGATCACATGTTGACCGCTCATCTGGAAGGGGTTGAATTTGTCAATGCGAATACCGATGCACAAGCACTCCGGCGGTCGGGTGTTTCAAAGATGCTTCAGTTGGGTGAGAACCTCACCAAGGGGCTTGGTGCGGGGGCTAATCCGGATGTGGGACGACAGGCCGCAATCGAAGATCGGGACAAATTGGCCGAGGTATTGGATGATGTTGATCTGCTTTTCATCACAGCAGGGATGGGGGGTGGAACCGGCACTGGCGCTGCGCCCGTTATTGCGCAGCTAGCGAAAGAAAAAGGAGTGCTTACCGTAGCGGTGGTAACACGTCCATTTAAATTCGAAGGCCAGAAGCGGTGTGATACAGCTCAACAGGGGATCAAGGAATTGGCGGAAATCGTTGATTCCTTGATTGTTATTCCGAACGATCGAATTCTCGAAGTGCTCGGTGGCAGTGCCACGTTGCTTGAGGCGTTTGCAGAAGCCAACGAAGTGTTACTCAATGCGGTTCAGGGAATATCAGAGCTGATCACTCGACCGGGGTTGATAAACGTCGATTTTGCTGATGTGCGTACGGTGATGTCAGAAATGGGCGTTGCCATGATGGGATCAGCGATTGCCACGGGTGAGGCGCGAGCGGTCGATGCAGTGCAAGCCGCGGTGTCGAGTCCGCTACTTGAAGACGTGAACGTACATGGAGCTAGAGGATTGTTGGTGAATGTGTCTGCCGGTCCAGACATGGCACTTGAAGAATTTGCTCAGATCGGTGAGACGGTGAGTCAATTCGCTGCCCCCGATGCAACGGTCGTGATTGGAACGGTTCTCGATACGACGTTAGAGGGGGCAGTGCGGGTGACACTGGTGGCCACGGGCATCCGCCGCGGTCCACCTGAGGTCGAAGTGATAGAAGGTGGCAGAAAAGAGCCAATGGTGAAACCGATCGACTACGATACACCAACGGTCATTCGACGGGGCCCACGCGCGGTAGCAACTGGCGGCATGGTTAACGCCGCGGAAGACAGCGAATATCTGGATATCCCCGCTTTTCTGCGACGGCAAGCTGATTAATTCGTTTTATTTCAATAGGTTACGAGTATATCGTGGATGAACGCGAAATATGCAGAAATTATGGTAAAAAATGGTGTTTTAGGTACGCAAAGGTGGTGAAATAATGTAGAATTGCGCCAGTCTCATTAGGGGTTTTCTCGGTCATCTTGGTGCCGTAGTCAATCAAGGGAACAACAATACTTAATGATCAGGCAACGTACTCTAAAGAACGTGATTCGGGCGACTGGTGTCGGCCTGCATACCGGAGAGAAGGTATTTCTCACTTTGCGACCGGCAGCTGTCAACACAGGTATTGTGTTTCGGCGAATCGATCTTGAACCTGTGGTCGACGTCAAAGCGATTCTCGATAATGTCTCTAGTACTCGAATGTCAACCACACTCGAGCGAGATGGCGTCCGTATTTCTACGGTAGAACACCTGATGTCGGCCTTTGCGGGTCTTGGCATCGACAACGTGTTGGTTGACTTAACGGCTGCGGAAGTTCCCATTATGGACGGCAGTGCGGGCCCTTTTGTGTTTTTAATTGAATCAGCGGGTGTCGAAGAACAAAGAGCACCCAAGCAATTTATTCGCATTAAGCAGTCCGTGGAAATTAGCGACGGGGATAAATGGGCAAAATTTGACCCGTATGATGGCTTCAAGGTAGATCTCACTATTGATTTTGATCATCCGGTAGTGCAGTCATCCCAGCAACATGCCAGCATCGATTTTTCAGAATCATCGTTTATTAAGGATGTCAGTCGTGCCCGTACATTTGGCTTTCTCGATGAGGTGGAGGCACTTCAAGAAGCGGGCCTGGCCAGGGGTGGGAGCCTTGATAACGCGATTGTGATGGACGCTTTTCATATCTTGAATGATGATGGTCTTCGTTATCGTGACGAGTTCGTCAAGCACAAGATTCTTGATGCTGTTGGTGATCTGTACTTGCTGGGC
>DUBL01000127.1:0-24170 GCA_012960345.1 Gammaproteobacteria bacterium
CTCGATGGGCAAGTGGGAGCCATGATGGCCTGGGCATTTGTCGCTGAATACAACCTAGATTTTATTAACCTCATTGGAGAGCCCAGTGAGGTCGCTGACTTCTATACGCGAGAAAGTGGTCAGTCTTTTCGGGGCACTCCATCCTTGTTGATTTTTTCCCCGACCGGGGTGTTAGAGGCGGCTGGGGCAGGTGCTGTTGATCTGCGACGAATCGAAGCATTCATCCAGCAGTTCTAGCACCGGTTAGCGGTGGGATGGTCAGATGATGCTAACCTGTCGGAAAGGCCGCAAGCTCATCGACGAGCTTGGTCGCACGCGATCTTTTATTGGGATCAGGGTCGCGCTGGATGATGCGCATGAGTGCAGCCCGAGCCAATGGATCACCTTTTTTTGCCAGGTCGAATGCCATCTCGTCGCGGACCTCGTAATACTGCCTGTCTATCGGCACGATGTTGAGCGATAAGGCGTGCCAGTAACGCTGATATTGTGTTGATTGCCAACTCGCATAAACCTCATCCCACGTGAACAGGTCCGCATAGGGTCGAAGAGAGATTTCCATCACGGGCTCGCTCGCAGGTGAGTAACGGCAGTCCAGCGACTGACGCAGTCGGTCTGTTTGGTTCGGCAGGCCACGATGCACGGCGAGGCTGTGGAAGATGAGCGCGTCCCCGGCTGCAAAGTCACCACCGACCCAGCTACCGGTGAAGGACTCGCTGCACTCCATACCACCAGCTCCGCTTGAGACTTTAAAGGCTCGCACACCGGTACGGTGTGAGCCGCTGGCAATGGAAAGGCCGCCCATTTCCAATGGCACGTCGCCTAGCGGCAACCAAATGGCGTAGGTTGATGTTGAGCCTTGGATATGCACATAGTCCTGGTGGGGCGGTGTGGTGAAGTCCGATCGTTGAGGAAAAATATTTCGGGGAATAGCCAACGCATGGACAAGCACTGGCTCACCAAAGAGTGATTCAAAAAGCGAAACGATGGCGGGATGGTGTTTTAATGCATGCAGGTCTTCCAGTACCAATTGTTGGCGCAACACCTTAAGGTACTCGGAGTCAGGGTCAACACAGGCCGCATCGGAATTGGCAATGGCTTTGCTGACAGGTGTGCCGTCTTTCAGCCAGCCAGCAGTTTTTGCTGGTGCCAGCGTTTGTTGACGAACGTTTTCGATCGTGTTTCGAGGGATCAGGTCTCGAATAAATAGGTAGCCGTCCTGATCGAGTCTCGTCTTTAATGCTTCAGCATCTGGTATCAGCTCTTGTGACTCAACGAATGGGTTCATTGCGGTCTCGCGCGAGGTCTCGTTGTTCAAGGGACATACTTTACCGTGGGGGCCATATCAGGACTGGACTATCTGCTTCTGGCGCAAAGGGAACGAAATGTGGGATCCTTCAGGCATCAGGTGTAAATCCATGGAGACACACAGGTGATGGAAATCAAGCAGGCAAGAGACACAGCAATTTCTGACACGATGACAAACATACGAGCCATTGAGCAAGATGGGCCAATAAGTTATGACACTTTGAAGGCGATACGAGCTGAGCTCATTACGCTTGCCGATGATAAATCCCTGTTTCCCCGTGAACAGTTCCCCCTGACTGGAACAGGGGAATCTGCTATTTATCGCTTGTCAGAGGATGTCGACCATCGCTTCGCGCTTTATGGTTCGACGGGGGCGGCTGGCAAATCAGTGCCTCCGCATAATCACACTACCTGGGCCGTCATCGTTGGTGTGCACGGTGATGAATTAAATCGCTTCTATGAGCGTGTGGATGATGGCAGCGTGGAAGGACAAGGTCGTGTGGAGGAGAAAGGGAAGTTCACCGTGAGTCATGGCAACGGCGTTGTTTTTCTTCCTGAGGATATTCACGCTATTTCGACGGATGATGCGGAGTCCACGTTGCATCTTCACCTGTACGGACTGGCGCTGGATCAATTGCATGAACGGCTCGTCTTTAATACGGTCGATGGCACAGTGCGGCAAATGGCGCTCACCACTGAATTTCTGTCGGCATGATGAAACTGTCAGCGGAAAGTCTGCGAGAGCGGATCCAAGGGTCCGATGAACTTGCATTGGTGGACGTGCGCGAGGGCGGTGCATTTGCCAATCAACATCTGCTCTTTGCTGTGTCTGTACCGTTGGCCCGCCTCGAAATGGATTTTGGCCGCCTGGTCCCGCGTTTAGCGACGCCCATCGTTTTGTGTGATGAGGGGAATGGAGGGCTTGGTGCCAGTAAAGCCGCACAGCGCTTGTCTGCATTCGGGTATTGCGATGTTCACGTACTAGAAAACGGCGTTGCAGGATGGAAGGCGGCTGGCTTTGAATTATTCTCTGGTGTTAACGTGCCCAGTAAGGCGTTTGGCGAATTTGTTGAGTCGATGTATGGCACGCCACACGTTTCGGCACAGGAGTTGAAAGCGCTTCAAGCATCGGGAACGGACCTGGTAGTTTTGGACAGTCGACCGCTGCCAGAGTTTCAAAACATGAATATACCCGGGGGGGTTTGTTGTCCTGGGGCCGAGTTGGTTTATCGCGTGCACGATCTTGCCCCGGACCCTAATACCTTGGTGGTTGTGAACTGTGCAGGACGGACTCGCAGCATCATCGGTAGCCAGTCATTGATCAATGCCGGTATTCCGAATCGAGTGGTTGCCCTCAAGGATGGGACCATGGGCTGGCATCTGGCCGGTTATGAGCTAGAGCGTGATCAGTCGCGTGTTGCGCCAAAAGTGTCGGCCCGCGGACTTGAGCGTTCCAATGCTGTGACCGAACGAGTGGCCGCAAGATTTTCGGTGCCGTATGTTTCACTCGAAGAGTTAGAAGGTTTTCGGCACGAGGCGGACGCACGCACTCTTTTCGTGATGGACGTACGATCGCCCGCGGAGTTTAAGAAAGGTCATGTACCGGGCTCCCGGTGTGCGCCGGGTGGTCAACTCGTTCAGGCGACCGACGAGTATGTGGGTGTGAGAAACGCGCGTTTGGTTTTGGTTGACGATACCGGGGTGCGCGCCACCTCGACCGCATCTTGGCTCATCCAGATGGGTTGGTCTGAGGTTTATGTTTTAGATGTGGGGGTGGATCAACTGCCGTGTGTTCACGGTGGGGAATCAAGTGTTGTGCTCGGTCTTTCAAATACGACAGTTCACCAGATTTCGGTTGGAGAACTGGCCGCCCGTGTGGGCTCGGGCAACGGTGTATTGTTTGATCTTGCAGACAGCTTGACCTATCGCCAGGGGCACTTGCCAGGCGCCAGGATGATAAGGCGTGAAGAAATACCAGCGTGGGTGTCTGCTCAGGCTCCCGACCGGGAGGTCGTCCTCCTGTCGCCAGACGGTGTGCTTGCCGGGGTAGCCTTTGGTGATGTGACTGAGTCCAACGCGCGGACCTTATCGGTCCTGGCTGGTGGAACCAAGGCTTGGCAGGCTGCAGGCAATCCCATAGAGGTGGGCGTAGACCCGTGTTGGGAAGAGGACCCCGCCGATGTCTGGTACAAGCCTTACGAGCGTCGCGATGCCGTTGAGGAAGCGATGCAGGCTTATCTTGATTGGGAGCTGGGTTTGGTCGCACAGGTCGAGAAGGATGGTTGTGTGACGTTCAGGCGTTTTGACTAATGAGTGACTCGCACACCGCAGTGATGTCCGCGCGCTGGCCATCGAATCGACTCACTGAGCGGCTTGGGCTGCGTTTTCCTATTGTACAGGCTCCCATGGCAAGTGCTACCACACCACAACTGGCTGCCGTTGTCTCTAATGCCGGTGCCCTGGGTTCGTTGGGTCTCGCGTTTCATTCGGCTTCCGCGGTACGTACTGATTGCCGGATCCTGCGTGCGGCGACTAACGGAAGTTACAACATCAACTTCTTTGTTCATCGCGAGCCAAAGCAGGATCTGGTTAGAGATGAGTCCATGCGAGCGGCACTGGCGCCGTTCTATCAGGAACTGGGTTTGGGTGAGGTGCCGTTAGCGCAAGCCTCGGCGCCGCCGTTCAATGCTGAGCATCTCGAAGCTGTGCTTGAGATGGCGCCGGCGGTAGTGAGTTTTCATTTTGGTCTGCCGAGTGAGTCGCTGTTCCGTCCCCTGCGTGACTGCGGTATCTTTACCATGAGTTCTGCCACCAATGTTGCCGAAGCGCGGGCGCTCGAGTCACGAGGAGTAGACGCGATCATCGCACAGGGTTTTGAAGCGGGCGGGCACCGCGGTACGTTTGCCGAACCGTATGCGGCGGGTGAGATTGGTACGTTGTCTTTGGTCCCTCAGGTGGTTGATGCGGTGTCGATTCCAGTGATTGCCGCCGGCGGTATTGCAGATGGCCGCGGTATCGCGGCCGCCTTGGCACTGGGGGCGGAGGGGGTGCAGTTGGGCACGGCGTTTCTGACTTGCCCTGAATCTGCTGTTGCGCCAGCCTATCGTGACGCACTCAGCCGCAGTTCTGCGGATGATGCCCAAATTACGCGCGCGTTTTCCGGCCGACCGGCCCGGGGTCTTCAGAATCGTTTTACGCGAGAGATGCGTGACTTAGAAGATGCTGTACCGGACTTTCCGATTCTTAACACCTTGACTGGGCCACTCAGAAAAGCCAGCAGTCAAGCGGGCAATACTGATTTCATGTCATTGTGGGCGGGACAGAGTGCGTCTTTGTCGCGCAACCTGCCTGCGGAAGAGCTGATCGAAAAGCTGGTCAAGGAGACCGAGCAAACACTGCGGCAGTTGATCAGTGGCGAAGCACGCGGTCAGGCCGAATCACCGCCATCGATATAGATCGTCTGACCTGTGATGTAGTCGGATTCGCTAGAGGCGAGGAAAGCGGCAACATTCGCTACTTCATCGGGTCGGCCGGGTCGTTTCATGGGTATCAGGCTGCTGCGGTTTCTGAAGGTTTCACCTTTGGCCACATGGCGCAGGTCACCGGACTGCGCATCAATCAATTCCCACATGTCGGTATCAATGATTCCAGGGGCTAGGGCATTGACAGTGATGCCAGTCTCTGCGAGTTCGATCGCCATTGAGCGAGTCACCGAAACGACACCACTCTTGCTCGCGGCGTAAACCGCCATTTCGGGCCGGCCTCGATTTGCGGCCAGCGAAGCGGTGTTAATAATTTTTCCATGACCTCGCTCGCGCATGTGGCGGGCCACGGCTTGGCCGCAGAAGAAGACGGCTTTCAGGTTGACGTCCATGATGTGATCCCAGTCCTCTTCTTTGACGTCAAAGAATTCCTGGACCTTCACGACGCCGGCATTGTTGAAGAATATATCAATCCCACCGAAGTTTGAGATGACCGCATTGATCATCGATTCGACTTCGGTGGGCTGGGTCACGTCCGCGGCGATCATGAGGGATTGGACGCCCTTTTTATCTATGGAGGCGGCAACGTCAGCCAGGAGTTCTTTGCGAACATCCGCCAGCGCGACATTGGATCCCTCATCGGCAAGACGTTCGGCAATGGCGCGGCCGATTCCACGGGCAGCGCCGGTGACGAGACTCGTTTTGCCGGTGAGTTTCATGTGTTAACTTACTGCGCGACCATGCCGCCGTCGATAACCAGTTCGGCGCCGGTGACAAAACTCGATTCGTCGGAGGCAAGATAAACGCAGCCCCAGGCGATGTCCTCCGGTGTGCCCATTCGACCAATGGGTGTTTTACCAATGCGAGCTGCACGTTCACCGGGTTGAGCGTGCAACTTAGCGGTCATTCCTGTGTCGGCAAAGCCGGGATGGATGGAATTGGCCCGAATACCCTCCGGTGCGTACTGAATGGCGGCGGCCTTGGTTAGGTTGCGTACTGCACCCTTGGCGGAGTGGTACGCGGTACTGCCAATACTGCCAACCAGACCATAGATAGAAGAGATGTTGATCAACGAGCCGCCACCGGACTCGCGCATGGGTGCAATCGAATGCTTCATGCCAAGAAAAACGCCGGTCAGATTGACGGCGTGCATTTCATCCCACACTGCTAGGCTGGTTTCCTCAATACGGGCACGGCCTTCAGGCAAAGACAAACCCGCATTATTAACCGTGATATCGAGGCGCCCATAGGTGGATACGGTGGTAGCGACGGCGTCACGCCAAGCGGACTCGTCGCTCACGTCCAGATGGATGAAGGTCGCTTGACCGCCGGCCTCGTTAATGGCCGAGGCGACCGCGAGACCGCCTTCGGCATTGATATCGGCGACGATGATACCGGCCGCTTTTTCACCAGCGAACAAACGGCAGGCAGCGGCGCCGATCCCGGAGGAGCCACCGGAAACGATGGCAACTTTGCCCTTGAGTCTCATAGGGTATGTTCTCCGAGTGGTGGGACAAGAAACCACGATGCGAATGCGGGTTTAACTCGACGTTGATCTGTTTATTTCCTATATGCGCTGGTCATCATAGCGGCTCGTCCCCTAAACTCAAACAACGATCGAAGAGAGGATGAGACGATGAGCTTGACACAAGAAAAGTGCCTGAAAATGTATACGGATATGTGGCGTATCCGTTTGTTTGAGGAAGAGGCGAACCGGCAAACAAATCTGGGTAATGTGGTGGGTACGCTTCATATGTATTGCGGCGAGGAGGCCGTCGCCGTTGGCGTGTGTGCAAATCTGCGAGATGATGATTACGTCCTTGGTACGCATCGCAGCCATGGCCATTGCATCGCCAAGGGAGCTCAATCCGATAAGATGATGGCCGAACTGTTCGGTAAGGCCACGGGCACGTGTAGAGGTAAAGGCGGATCCATGCACGTGGCCGATTTCTCACTCAATATGTTGGGGGCCAATGGTATTGTTGGCGCAGGTATCGGTCCTACTACCGGCACCGCATTAGCCAGTAAGATTCGTGGCACGGATCAGGTTTCTGTTTGTTTCTTCGGTGATGGAGCGGCAGCCCGCGGTACGTTTCATGAGGCCATTGCGATGGGATCGCTGTGGCAGCTACCCGTGGTCTACGTCTGCGAAAACAATGGTTATCAGCAATGGGTTCCGAGAAAAAATGTCGCGGTGGTTGACTCGGTGGCAGATATGGCGGGTTCCTACTCCATTCCCGGGGTCTCGGTTAATGGGCAGGATGCAATCGAGGTCTACGAGGTTATCGCGGAGGCTGTTGCACGGGCGCGAAGTGGTGGCGGACCGAGCCTGATCGAGGCACGGACCTATCGATTCTACGGCCACAGTCTTGGTGATGAGCAGCAATATCGCACTGAGGAAGAGGTCGAGGAGCGCAAGCGCAACGCGGACCCGATCAACATCTTGCGTGACTTTATGACGGAACGAAATTGGCTGACCAGCGCAGATGATGACCAGGTCCAGCAGCGCGCTGGGGATGAGATCACGCGCGCTGCCAAGTTCGCAGAAGAGAGCCCGTGGCCTGAGATGGGTGAGGTCGGCACGGATGTGTTGTTTGACGCGAAGGAGGTGGCGTGATGACTGTTATGGCATTCAATGAGGCACTCCGTGAGGCATTGCATGAAGAGATGGCGCGGGACGAGTCGGTCTTTGTCATGGGTGAAGATGTCATTACCCACGGTGGGCCCTACAAGGTTACCGATGGGGTTGCGGAAAAGTTCCCTGGACGAATATTTGAGACACCAATTGCTGAAGCGGGGATAGTGGGTCTGGGTGTGGGAGCGGCAATGGCTGGCATGAATCCCGTAATCGAAATCATGTATCTTGATTTCATTACCTGCGCGATGGATGAGGTGGTCAACCAAGCGGCGAAGATGCGCTATATGACCGGAGGACAGGCGAGCGTACCGATGGTGGTGCGGCTACCTTGCGGAGTGGGTCGTCTGTTGGCCGCTCAGCATTCTCAAATAATGGAATCCTGGTTTATGCACGTGCCCGGGCTGCAGGTCGTAGTGCCCTCGACACCGGCAGACGGCAAGGGGTTGCTCAAGACGGCCATACGGAGTCCTGACCCGGTCATGTTTTTCGAATACAAGCGGACCTATACGCACAAGGGTGAAGTTCCAGAGGGGGAATACCTGATTCCCTTTGGTAAGGCGGATGTCAAGCGCGAAGGCGAAGACGTTACGGTGATTGCCATTGGGCCGATGGTGCAGAAATCACTAGAGGCGGCAGTGCTTCTCGAAGATGAAGGCTATGACATTGAGATCGTTGATCCACGCACGTTATCGCCGCTCGATACGGAGACGATCTGTGAGTCTGTTCGTAAAACAGGTCGTGTGGTGGTGTGCGGGGAGGATTCCAGTTTTGCCGGTTCCGTATCGGAAATCGCGGCCATGATCGCAGAGAGTTGTTTCAGTGATCTCAAGGCACCGATTGTGCGTGTTGGCAGTCCCCATGTGCCCATGCCGTTCAGCGCAGAATTGGTTAAGCACGTAGTGCCCGAGGCGGCGAATGTCGTTTCCGCAGTCAACCGTGTAATGAGCTAATGACGATCTGATATGGCCACACAATTTCGCCTGGCAGCGCTAGGCCACACGATGGAGAAAGGTCGTGTGGTCGAATGGCATGTTGGTGAGGGTAGCAATGTTGCAGAAGGACAGCTGTTGGTGTCGATTGAGACGGATAAAACAGTGGTCGAAGTGGAGTCGCCCGTCGCCGGTATTCTGCTTCGTATCGTAGGCCAGACTGATGGTGAGTATGAGGTCGGGGCCCTGTTGGCTTGGATTGGCGAGGCCGATGAAGTACTACCCGAGGTAGAGGCACCAGCGCCGCCAGCACCGGGCGCGCCAGCGGGTTCGCGCGTAACGCCGGTGGCTCGAAGGCTCGCTGATCGCCATGGGGTGGATGCGGAGGCGATTATCGGCACAGGACCGGGTGGTCGTGTGACCAAGGAAGATGTGCAGCGAGCCATTGATGAAGGCACGGCGGCGCCTCCAACGCCAGTTTCTGATCAAGGTGTGGAAGTGACCCCTCTGGCTGGCATAAGACGCACGACGGCTGAACGACTGGGTGCCAGTTGGGCGGCTGCCCCTCATGTGACGGAAGGAGTCGAAATCAATTGCACTGCGCTGATGGCGCTGCGCGCACAACACGAACAGGGCTGGCGAGATACGTCTGACGTAGTGCCATCCATTAATGATTTTATTCTTAAAGCCACGGCGGTGACGTTAAAGGTGCACCCCAGGTTAAACGCGGCATTGATTGACAATGCGGTTCATCAGTATTCAAGCATTAATCTTGGTGTAGCGATTGATATTGAAGCGGGACTGGTGGTGCCGGTTTTGCGCGACGCCGAAAAACTCAGCCTCACTCAGATCGCTGCCGAGGTGCGAAGATTAGCCGACAAAGCCCGGACCGGATCTCTGGAGCCCGCCGATTTCCAGAATGGAACGTTTACCGTCAGTAACCTCGGCGGTCTTGGTGTTGATTGGTTTACTCCCGTGCTGAATCCACCCCAAGCGGCAATTCTTGGGGTGGGGCGCATTCGTTCTGCTCCGGTGGTGGCCGGTGGCGAGGTTGAAGTCGGGCAAATAGCGACGCTGGTGGTGACTTTCGATCATCGTGTGATCGACGGTGCGCCGTGTGCTCGTTTTCTAACGGATCTCAAGGCGCTGATCGAGTCGCCCGAGGCGTTAACAATTTAGCAGTTTTGACAGGCCTGTTTATTGGTATCTGATGGCAATCGCCAACAGTTTAGCTTGGCCATTCGCGCCGAATCGGTTCCGTACCGTCCCAGTTAACCGCCGCCTCACGAACCCCATCAAAGATACGCCGACGTTCCGGTGTTAAGGCTGCCATCTCAATGACGGTCCCCGGGTGCCCTTCGTTAAGAAAATAGACGAACCGCCCGCGCGGGCTGTCGGCTTCTTGGCCGACTTTATACCCCGCCTTCAGCGCAGTTTCGTAGTAGCCTTCGAAGTCCTCTGGCCAACTGGACCAGTGTTGCAGTCCCTCGAGCCCACGCCCGAGAAAATCCTGATACATGGTGGGGGTGTTATCTTTTTGCTGAATCAGTTCAACCTGCATATCTCCTGAATTGGCAAGCGCAATGGAAAGGTGAGGATCACCCGATTGACCTTGGTACTGAAAGTTAATTAACGGTAGTCGGTCGACATAAAAAAACGGACCAATCCCGCAAACATCGATCCAATGGTGCATGGCAGACTCGATGTCGCGGACGACGTATCCCATCTGGCGAATCGGACCAAATAAACGACTCATAGTGCCTCCTTCGGGCTAGTGATGTACGGTTAAGGTGGAGCAGTGTACTTGCGTCCATTATCTAAGGCTGAGTGACTGTGGCCGGTTGGTCAGGCACATGATTGACTGTCATTATCAGACAAGGGTTTTACTCGAAGGAATGCGGCGCCAATCGCAGCTGCCAGTGCAGCGGCGCTCGCCAGCAGAAATGAAGAATCAAATGAGCCGGTGGCGTCTGCCATCACACCTGCAATGTAGGGCCCAGCGACCTGACCTACGCTATGAAAGAGGGTCACAAAGCCTAACGCGGTAGGCGCCAGTCGCGCACCAAGCAGTTCTCCACAGGTTGCGGCCATGATGGCAGGGACACTCCAGGCGCTGAGACCGAAAATGATGGCGGACAGGGTAAAGCCGATGTCGGTCGGCCATAGAACGAAAAGCGCAAAAGCTGTGCTGTGGAAAAGGTAGGTGATCATTAGCGCCCAATTGCGGCCAATGACATCAGAGAGTGTGCCAAATATGACGCCACACAGCAGACTGCACCATCCCACGAGCATGAAAAGTTCGCCGGCTGCGTGGTCACTGTAATGGGCTTCGGCAGTGAGTTTCTTAATGAAAAAAGTCAGATAGATCATGTACGAGAAGCCAAACCCGCCGTAGACCAAGCCCAGATGCCACACAGTCAAGGACCGATAAATAGTTTTCCACTGTGGTCGATGCCTTTTCATGTCCGCGGAGTTTGTTGTTGATGCGGGGTTTTCCGCAATCGGTCGGAGGCCTTTGTCTTCAGGGCGCTGTGTCAACAGTACGAACCCGGCAATACCAATGAGGAGGGCAGTTACACCGAACGCGTACCAGCAGATTCGCCAGCCGTCATCCCCAAAGATTTCCAGTGTCCATGGCACCAGGCTACCGAGTCCGATGAGCGCGAAGGAGGGGCCGGTAACGGCCAATCCGGTGGCTGTCCCAATGCGACGAGAACCAAACCAGGCGGCGAGCAGACCAATGACCGGCACGTTGCTGAGGCCGCTGCCCATTCCTGTCAGCATGCGCCACAGGGCCACGAAAAAAAACTCACTGGAAAGACCGGTCATGATCATGCTGACGCCGGCCAGCGCCAGCCCGATGCTAATGACATAGCGTGGGCCAAATCGAGTGGCCGCCATGCCCCCGACTAAGGTCATTGCCAGGTAGCCAACGAAGTTAGCGCTTGCCAGAAGGCCAGCCTGGGCATTATTGAGACCCAGGTCAGCCTGCATGGCAGGCAGTACGACTCCGTATCCAAAACGGGCGAGTCCGAGTGAAGCGAACACCACAAGACAGGCGACGGCAACAATGATCCAGGCGTAGTGCAAACGCGTTGGTTGGTCAGGGTTCATGGCAGATCGGTGTTGGGGCACAGCCGAAGGGCAAGATAAAGGGCATGGTATCTCAACCCCAGACGGTTGAGTTGTTCGCTGTTGTATAGTCGTTGAGCATAATTGACCTCCTTTTTTTAATACACCCTACTAAGAACAATGAATAGCAGTGAAGTGATGACTCGCTTGCCGGATTTAGTGAATCAGGATACGGCGCTGGTTCGACGAGGACGTTGGCTGAGCAATGTCTTTCTCGTTGAGGCCGGCACAACGCAATTTCTTGTACATGTTGATAAAGGACGGTTGCTGAGTGTGGAGCACGGACCCTTCGTGATGCCGTCCTGGTCGTTTGCTATTCGAGCGTCCGAGTCAGTGTGGCAGCGATTCTGGCAGCCGCTACCGGCACCCGGGGACAATGATATTTTTGCGCTAAGGAAAACCGGCGAGATGTCTGTTGAGGGAAACCTGCAACCGTTTATGGCCAACCTGATTTATATCAAGCAGGTCTTAGCAACGCCCCGGGCGTTGATGGAGAGGTGATGAGCGCTCTATTGGAACCGACGATTGGACGTTACCTGAGTCTTGATCTTGATGGGCGGGAGCATCGCCTCTACTTCGAAGAGGCAGGCCAAGGAATTCCACTGGTTTGTCTGCACACAGCCGGTTCGGATACGCGCCAGTACCGTGCGCTTTTGAACGATCCTGCAGTAACCTCAGATTTTCGCGTTATCGCCTTTGATATGCCATGGCATGGCAAGTCTTCCCCCCCTATTGGTTGGCACGAGGAAGAGTATCGTCTGACGACTGAGGCCTATACGACAATGATCATGCGCTTTGTGGAGTCTCTCGAATTGGAGCAACCCGTAGTGATGGGTTGTTCGATCGGCGGGCGGGTGGTGCTGAATTTAGCGCGGACTCATGGATCTGTATTGCGGGCAGTGATCGGACTGCAGTCCTCGGGGCATGTCGATCCTTATTACGATACGACCTGGTTGCACCATTGTGATGTGCACGGTGGAGAAGTGAGCGCGGGGTACGTCTACGGCTTGATTGCCCCGCAAAGCCCGGACCCGGATCGATGGGAAACACTGTGGCATTACATGCAAAGCGGTCCCGGGGTGTTCAAGGGTGATCTTCACTTTTACATGGTCGATGGCGATATCCGTGATCAGTTGTGCGATATCGATACCAAAGATTGCCCTGTGTTTCTCTTGACAGGAGAGTACGATTATTCGTGCTCTCCTGAGCACACACGAGATGCTGCATCTCGCATCGAGGGTGCCCAAGTGACCATAATGGAGCAGCTTGGACATTTTCCGATGAGTGAGAATCCGGATCAGTTTCGCCGCTACCTTTTGCCAGTACTTGATGAGATACGTCAATTCTCGTGAGCCGAGATGAGCAATAAAGTCGGCCTCTCTGAGGATCCACCATTGGGATTCATTGGTCTTGGCGTGATGGGTGAGCCGATGTGCCGGAATCTTGCCCGTTGTTCGGGGCGGTCTGTGATTGCTTTTGATCAGGACTCGGCGCCGCTGAATCGATTGACGAAGATCGGTGTATTGGCGGCCAAGACAGTGCAGGAGGTTGGCGCGGCAGAGATTGTTTTTTTATCGTTGCCCGATGGAGATGCCGTGTCGGCGGTCTGCTTTGGTAAAGAGGGATTGCTGTCGCAACTGGATGCTGGATCGACGTTGGTCGATCTTGGTACTTCACCGGTGGCGTTGACTCGAGAGATCGCACTGCATGCGATGGAGCGGTCAGTCGCATTCGCCGATGCACCGGTTGCCAGGACACGGGCTGCCGCTGAAGCCGGGACACTCAGTATCATGGTGGGGGCGGCGGCGAGTGTTTATGCGCGGCTTGAACCGCTGCTGCGCCATATGGGCGAGGACATCACGCATTGTGGTGATGTCGGCGCCGGGCAGACCGTTAAGATTATGAATAACATGGTGTTGTTTCAGACCGTGTCTGCCTTAGCTGAGGCGTTACACATTGCGCGTCGCTCCGGTGTGGATCCGCAAGTGTTGTTCGAGACGTTGGCAAAAGGATCGGCCGACAGTTTTGCACTACGCAACCACGGTATGAAGGCGTTACTACCAGAAGTTTTCCCTACCTTGGCTTTCTCCGCACGTTATGCACTGAAGGATAATGATTATGCGTTGGCATTGGCTGAGGTGGCAGGCGTCAAGGCAGAAGGGGCTGAGCTGGTTGCTCGACGTCTGCAAGAGACTATTGATGCGGGCGATGGCGACGATTATTTCCCGGTGCTGAGTCGGTTGCTGTCTTAATGCGACAGGCACATCAACAGAGGCAGGGCAAAGTTTTCTGATCGGGTACTACAATGCGGACAGGTCACATCAATGATGCGCCGATTGCCATAAGGAATGGATACCATGCCAAGAATTTCTCAACTGAACCCCGCCGAGATGGATGCGGCCCAGAAAGCGGTGTATGACAACATCCTTGCCGGTCCCCGGGACAGTCTGAGGGGTCCCTTTCACGCCTGGCTGCACAGTCCGGAGCTCGCGGATCGGGCTCAGCACTTGGGTGCTTTCTGTCGATTCTCGACATCGTTGGCCCCAGCGCTATCTGAATTGGCGATTCTGGTGGTAGCCCGGCACTGGCGGTCGCAGTTTGAATGGTATGCACATGCTCCAATGGCACTTGAAGCCGGTATTTCCGAAGCGGTGATCGAAGCGATTCGTTGCCACCAGGAGCCTAACCTGGTCGAGCCTGATCAACGCGTCGTGTATGCCTTTGTGGGGCAACTGTTGCGTGACAGAACGGTAGATCAAATATTGTACGACCAGGCAGTGGGCGCGTTGAGTGAGCGCGGTCTGGTCGATCTGGTGGGCATTGTGGGTTATTACTGTCTGGTGTCTGCCACGCTGAATGTCTTCGATATGCCTTTACCGGCGGGGGAATCGGAGCCACTGGGGCCGTGATATTCCAGCCACCACTATTATTGAATAGAAAATGAGTGACCCGCTATGACGATTCGAAAACGACTCGAAGCACTTCAACTCAGTTTGCCGGTGCCACGCAAACCAGCGTTCAGTTATCAGGCGGTGGTGGTGGACCAGGGGCTTGCCTGGGTGTCCGGTCAATTGCCGTGGCAAGGCGATTCGATGGATTTGGTACACACGGGGTGTCTTGGTGCGGCGGTTGATCTTGATAGCGGCATGGCTTGTGCGAGAGCCTGCGTTTTAAACGGCTTGTCTGTGTTAGAGGATGCGCTTGGCGATCTGGACCAGGTTCAGCGGGTCATTAAAGTGGTTGGCTTTGTCGCGTCAGCACCGAGTTTCTCCGACCAACCGGCTGTTATCGACGCGGCGTCTGGCTTATTGATTGATGTGTTTGGGGAGTTGGGTCGGCACGCCCGATCCGCGGTCGGCGTTGCCGCATTACCTCGCGGCGCGCCCGTTGAGATTGAATTGGTTGTGCGCTGTAACTGACGCTGTCGGGAGATTTGACGGGTGACCAATACAACGCGGGCGAAGTGGGCGTCGATGACGCTGAATGACATGGAGTGGCATTTCAATCCACGTCACGCAGTATCCGATTCAGAGCATTACGGTGAGGCACGCCTTGAGCGTAACCAGGTCGCACTGGCCCAACGTGATGCGGATATTCGTTACGGTGATCAGTCGATGCAGGACTTAGATATTTATCCTGTGGCGTCGGGGGGCAAACTGGCCCCGGTGCACGTGTTTATTCACGGGGGTTACTGGCGCAGTCGAGTGAAGGAAGACTTCGCCTTTATCGGTCCTGCGCTCAATCGCCACGGCATCTTGGTTGTGGTGATCAACTATCCGTTATGCCCGGCAGTGACGCTGGATGTGGTGGTGGCGAGTGCACGATTGGCCATGGATTGGGTTCGGCGTGAAATCCGTGCGTATGGTGGTGATCCAGAGCGTATCAGCTTGTCGGGCCATTCTTCAGGCGCGCATCTTGGCGCGGCGATTCTCGCTCAGGACTCGGCTAATGAGGGGGTTGCGGTCTGTAATCTGCGCGGTGCGGTCCTGATTAGTGGCATTTATGATCCGGCACCGGCACAAAGAATCAGTGTGAACGCCGAACTGAATCTCAATGAGAGTCTGTGTGACCGTCACGACTATCTCAGCGTGCCGCGCATAATGGCATGTCCATTGAAAGTGATCGTGGGGGCGGATGAGCCAGCAGGCTGGATTGAACAGTCGTTGACCTATGCCGAGCACGCAGCACTCGGTGATGGCCCTGTTGATTGTCTACTGAGTGCGGGGGACAATCATTTCAGCATTCTTGATCAGTATTTTCTGGCGGGCTCTGACATCATGTCGAGTGTGCTCGAACAGGTTACTGGCTAGGCGACAGTTGGTAGTCGGCAGGGCAAAGGGGTAGCCGCGACGGGTTGCCAGCGCCGATATCGGTCGGTGCGTGCGCTCGCGCGGGTAGAGGCTCGATGTGCTAATTGGACCAAACAGTCGATGTTGGGCCTTGTGTCGACGCGTCTCATGTTGATTCCAAATGCATTGATCAAAAGCCTCAGCGTCACATTACGATGTAAAACCCAAGGTTTTGTTGGCGAAATGACGTGGGTGATGCCCAGTGGTTGGTCTGTCCCGATGAATATGGTGGTTTTTCGTGAGGTTTATGGGTTAGGATGCAGCGTATCCGCCGACCGATGAGTCATGGCGGTGAGTAACTTTTGATTTGACGACGAGGAGGAATGCTCTGATGAGTCTAAGGAAAACTATTGTAGTTGCTGTAGTCGCGTTGTCCGCGGCGGCCTTTCTGAGCACCAGTGCTCATGCGGCCAAGCGGGTCAAGTGGAAGATGCACTCCGCTTGGGGTAGTCAGGTGCCTCACCTGGGTTGGGAAGCGGTTCGCTTTGCCGACAATGTCACCGAGATGTCTGGTGGTAGTTTCACGTTGAAGTTTTTTGAGCCCGGCGCGCTGGTCCCAGCGAACGAGGGTTTCGATGCGGTTTCCAAGGGTGCTATTGAAAGCGCTTGGAGTACCGCAGGTTATGACGTGGGCAAATACCCGGCGTTGGCCTTCTTCACTGCGGTGCCGTTCGGACCCGGTATTGGCGAGATGATGGCGTGGATTTGGTTTGGCGGCGGTAAGGAAATCTCCGAGCGCATTTACGGAAAACACAACATTAAGCCGATGCACTGTTTGGCGATTGGTCCGGAAACCTCCGGTTGGTTCCGTGAAGAGATCAAAGAACTTGATCAACTCCGGGGCATGAAGATGCGTTTCTTTGGCCTCGGCGCCCGCGTGATGCAGCGTCTTGGCGTGTCGACGCAGTTGCTCGCCGGTGGGGATATTTTCCCCGCGCTTGAAAAAGGCGTAATCGATGCAACCGAATTTTCGATGCCTACGATGGACATCAAGTACGGTTTCTACCAGATTGCCAAGTACAACTACTTCCCCGGTTGGCACCAACAGGTCTCTATCGGTACGCTTGATGTGAACATACCAAAGCATAGCGAACTGACAGCTCAGAACCAGAAGATCCTAGAAGTCGCTTGTCGAGCGAGTGCTATGAACTCCTATGCTGAGACAGAAGCCCTGAACCCGGCTGCGATGGTTGAGATGGGCACCAAGTACGGCGTACATACCATGCGGTGGCGCGATGACCAGTTGGCCGTGTTTGAACAGGCCTGGCTGGATACGCTCAATGAAGATGCTGCGAAGGATCCACTGTTCAAGGAAGTGGCCGACAGTTACTTGGGCTTTCGTAAAGAGTACAAGAAATGGGGCGATGCACAGAGCCTGAATGCAACTTATTTGAAATAAGGTTGACATCGTTACGCTGGTTTGAATTAACCAAGCAAGTGTGACGGGAAGTACCCTGGGCCGGGACACTCAACAGAGTGCCCCGGCCTTTTTTTCAACATGAATGTACCGTTGCAGACGCAGCATGCCCGATTGGGCTGAGACCAAGCCAGTTGGTATCTGTTCGTTCATGAACTGTCGTGGTAGGGTAGCGGTTGTTGAACCCTGCAAAACATCTCTCGGAGCAGTCAAGATGAAAAAAGCCGTTTTCTCGATTCTAGTAATGGCATCCTTGCTGGGTGGTTGTGCGACCCTATCTGATGCAGGCGCGTTGGCTTGTAGTGTGCCGGGCGTCAGTTGGGTGTGTGACCAGGTGCAATAACCCGTTCGGAGTTAAGCAGTTTTAGGCAAGAACCCCGCTGCGGCGGGGTTTCTTGATTATTCTTGATTAATAGTGCAGGTGGTGCGATAACGAAGCCAGAGCACGGACTAATGAAAATGCATGATCTGATCATTCGTGGTGCAACGCTCGTTGATGGCACGGGCAGTAATCCGCGACTCGCCGATGTGGCGGTTCAATCCGGCCGCGTCAGTGCCATTGGGCAGGTCAGTGGGTCGGCTGCAAAGATGATCGATGCCGACGGCCTTGTGCTTGCGCCGGGTATCGTCGATCTACACACCCACTACGATGCGCAGGTGACTTGGGACCGGACGCTGTCGCCCTCACCCTCACTGGGCGTGACCACGGCCGTGATGGGCAATTGTGGTTTTGGCATTGTCCCGAGCCCGCCTTCGGTTCGCGATCTGATTCTGCGCAATCTGTCGGTAGTCGAGGGCATGGATTTGGATGCACTGAGGGAAGGGGTGCAATGGAATTTCGAAAGTTTTCCTGATTACATGGCAGCGCTCAAAGATGCCTCGCCTTACCTGAATGTTGCAGTGCTGGCCGGGCATTCGGTGATTCGAACCGCTGTGATGGGAGAAGCTGCGTCTGAGCAGAAGGAACCCTCGCCGAAACAGCTCGCGCGCATGCAAGCCATGGTGGCCGAAGCAATGGCCAACGGCGCCGTTGGATTAGGCAGTTCCTATTCGTTGAATCACTCGGGCTATGGCGGTGTGCCGATGCCCTCGACCATCTCAGACCTCGGCGAATTCGACGCATTGGTTTCTGCGATGAGTGATAGTGGACATGGTGTCGTGCAGGTGGCTTCGGGAGCGCGCAGTGTGGAGGAATTGGCCGATGTGTCGCGTCGACATGGCAGGGCCATTTTCCTGACCAGTGGTGTCGCTATGTACAACGACCAGGCACCCGAGCGCGGTATCGGTGTCTTTGATTCCTGCACAAGCGCTAACGCCAAGGGCAGTCAGGTTTATGTGCAGATTCCATGTCAACCCTTGTCGTTTGATTTCACGTTGGCGAATGCTTATCCGTTTTACAGCCATGAAGCATTCTCCGAGATTAAGGCGTATGAGCCGAAACAGCTAAAACAGGCCTTTGAGGATTCGAGTTTCCGTGATCGGTTTCGGAATAACCTCGCGAACGTCGGGCCCGGTATGATTTTTCAGGGCAATTGGGATCGAATCACGGTTGCGGTGCCCGCGCTTGAGAGGAATAACGCGCTGGCTAACCAGACCATCGCTGAACTTGCGAGTCAGCAAGCTCGCGACCCGTTGGATGTGATGCTTGATCTGGTGCTCGAAGAAGACCTCGCGACGACCTTTATCGGTCGCTTTCTCAACGTTGGTGACGAGGGGGTCGGGCGACTGTTGCAACACGAGGCGGGGGTAGTCGCACTATCCGATGCGGGTGCGCATTTGGTTTTTATGTGCGATGCGGGTTTTGGTTTGCACTTTCTCTCGCATTGGGTTCGTGACCGGGGCGAGTTTTCTTTAAGCGAAGGTGTACGCCGATTGACCAGTCACCCAGCAGACTTTTACGGCATTAGTGATCGGGGACGAATCGCGATGGATTCACCGGCAGATTTTCTGCTGTTTGATGCAGATCGTGTAGGTGTCAGCGCACCGGAGCGGGTGAGCGATTTACCAGGCGGGGGCCGACGAACGATTCGGCACCCCGTGGGGGTTCACGGTGTCTATGTCAACGGTGTTGAGGTGTACGGGGAAAATGGCTACGCGAGTCTGGACAGTGGACCGGGCCAGGTGCTTGATCGTTTTTCGCCCTCGCGCAACAATCGCGCGACAGCCTAGATCCTTCGTTCTGCTAACTGCTTTGACCTCACTCTGATGAAGACCGACCCGATTACTCTGGAGCTGTTCAAAAATGCACTGTTTTCAATTGCGGATGAGATGGCGGTAACCATCTGTCGAACAACGTACTCTGGTGTCCTTCGAGATAACATGGATTTTTCGACGGCGTTCACCGATGCCGGCGGCAAGTTAGTGGCGCAGGGCCTGACCATTCCACTGCACCTGGGCTCTATTCCGACCGCACTGGAAGCTGTGCTGGCTGAGTTTGAAGGTGACATTCATCCGGGGGATGTATTTGTTATCAATGATCCGTACCACGGTGGCATGCATCTGCCGGATGTGTTTATTTTCAAGCCAATTTTTGTTGATGGTGAACGGTTGGCGTTTGGTGCAACCATTTCACATCAGGCGGATATGGGCGGACGTGTGCCGGGCTCCAATGCGTCGGATTCGACTGAGATTTTTCAGGAGGGGCTTCGTATTCCTCCGCTCAAGTTGTACGAGCGAGGGCAGCCGAATGAGACGATGTGGGCGATGATCGAAACCAATGTGCGCATACCGGTGCAGGTCACGGGCGATATGCGGGCACAGTTGTCGGCTTGCAATATCGCGGAGCGCCAATTCCTTGAATTGGTTGAGCGATTTGGCCTAGAGACGACTCGCCATTACATGATGGCAGTGATCGAGTATGCCGAACGTCTCGCACGCGCTGGGTTGCGCGAGTTGCCTGATGGGGAATACTCGTTTGAAGACTGGATCGATGACGATGGAATTGATCGTGATCAGCCGATTCGGCTTTTCTGTACCATTCGCAAGCACGGTGATGCAATTCAGGTCGATTGGGATGGCAGTGCGCCGCAGGTGAAAGGGGCTATTAACTGCACTTTGTCGTTCACCAAAGCCGTGTCTTATGCCGCAGTGAGATCTGTTCTGGCCGCCGATATTCCGTGTAACGAAGGCTTGTTTCGAGCTATTGACGTGACGGCACCGCCCGGCACGGTGACCAACATGGTATTGCCGGCGGCTTGTGCTGCGCGTGGACTGACAGGTTTTCGCATGGGTGATTGTATCTACGGTGCGTTGGCTAAAATGCTTCCGGATAAAGTAGGCGCGGCATCGGATGGTGGCAATACAGGAATCACGGTCGGTGGTTACGACGATGATAGAAAGCCATTTATTTTCGTTGATTTTGCCTGTGGCAGTTGGGGTGGGCGGCCCTGGGCGGACGGTGTTCAGGGTAATTCGAATATGTTTGCGAATATGGCGTCCCAATCGATAGAGCTGATCGAGGCGGAAAATCCGTTGCAAGTATTGTCGTATGAATTGATACCGGATCGGGCCGGTATTGGTGAATACCGGGGTGGAGTACCTTATCGACGTGACTACCGGTTTCTGGAAAAAGAAGCGGTCTTGCAGGTGCGATCGGATCGACGGCGTGTTCGGCCCTACGGGCTTTACGGTGGCCGACCGGGCAAACCGTCCTGCAATATCCTAAATCCGGACCGCAATGCACAAGTACTGGACTCAAAGTTAACCATGACCTTATACCAAGGCGATGTCTTTCGACATGAACTGCCTGGCGGCGGGGGATGGGGCGATCCGCTGAAACGGGATCCGCAAAAAGTACTCAAGGACGTACGTAACGAATTTGTCAGTCTAGAGTGCGCGGCCACAGATTACGGAGTAGTGATAGATGATGCCACGTGGCAGGTAGATGAAGCAGCAACTACTCTACTGAGGGAGGCCCATCGCGAAAAACGCGGGGCCGAACCGTTACCGACGGTGACCTGGGAAGACGCCTGAATGAACGCGGTTGGCAACGAGAAGCCGTCCACTGACGTTTATCGCGTCGGTGTGGATATAGGCGGTACTTTTACCGATATTGTGTTTGTCTCGCCGGACGGTGCGGTGATTACCCGCAAAGTCTCCTCAACTGCGGATGACTATGCGCGGGCCATTATTGATGGGATCGGTCAGGTCATCACCAGTCATGTCTTAGAGGACATCTCTATTGGTGAGGTGATGCACGGGACGACGGTGGCATCCAATGCCATTCTCGAGATGACCGGTGCACGAACGGGGTTAATTACGACTCGAGGTTTTCGGGATGTGCTTGAGTTGCGGACCTTGCGAATGCCCCGACTCTATGATCTTGCCTGGGAGAAGCCGCCACCGTTGGTTGAGCGCTATCTGCGTATGGAAGTGGATGAACGCATTGACGCCAACGGCAATATCCAACGCGAAGTGGATTCGGCTGATATTGGGCGAGCGGTCGAACGGTTGTTGGCGGAAGGGGTGGAGGCGATTGCTGTTTGTTTGTTGAATTCGTTTGCGAATCCTGTCCATGAACAGATGGTGTTAGAAGTCTTAAAAACAAAAGCGCCCCACATTCCTTGCTGCATCAGTTTCGATGTTTTGCCCGAGATGAAAGAGTACGAGCGGACGTCGACGACTGTCATTAACGCTTATTTGTTACCGGTGGTGTCGAATTATCTTGCTTCACTGGTTCGAAAATTAGCGGAGATAGGCGTTAACGCACCACTGCTGTTAATGCAGTCGAACGGTGGATTGACAACGGTTGAACAGGCCGGTCGTTTGCCTTGTCACATCATTGAGTCAGGCCCGGCGGCTGGGGTGGTTGGGGCCCAGGCGTTGAGTCAGGCGAGCGGTATTGATGATGTGGTTAGTTTCGATATGGGTGGTACCACTGCGAAGGCCTCGCTTATCGAGAAGGGTATGTACTCGCGCGCTGTCGAATACAGTGTGGGAGCGGGAATCATGGTTGGGTCTCGCTTATTGACTGGTGCGGGTTATCGCCTCAAGGTACCGGCCATTGATCTCGCTGAGGTTGGTGCGGGCGGGGGTTCTATCGTTTGGTTGGATGCCGGTGGTGCGATGCAGATCGGTCCGCGCAGCGCAGGCGCAAGTCCGGGCCCTGTGTGTTACGGACTGGGTGGTAGCGAGCCCACGGTGACGGATGCAAACGTGGTGCTCGGCTATCTCAATCCCGATTATCTCGTGGGTGGAGAGCTGAAGATTGACTCTGAGTTAAGTTATTCGGTATTGAGCCATGTGGTGGCCACACCGCTTGGCATCGACTTGGTCGAAGCAGCCCATGGTGCGCATGAGATTGCAGCGGCCAACATGATTCGTGCGGTGAAGGCCGTGTCCAGCGAGCGCGGTCGTGATCCGCGTAGCTATGCCATGGTGGCATTTGGTGGCAACGGTCCGCTTTTTGCGGCCACCATGGCGAAGGTGCTTGGAATGAAACGCATACTGGTTCCGCCGAGCCCCGGGGTATTTTCGGCCTTAGGGTTGCTATCGGCTGCGGTGGAGCATCATTATTCTCGAACGTTGCGGCGCGTAGTGCGATTAACTGATCCTTTGGAATTGGAAACACAGTGGCAGGTGCTCGAGACAGAAGCGCGAGCGCAGCTGGCAGCGGATGGCTTCACGCCAGACAAGACGGCGCTATACCGTTCCGCCAACATGCACTATCAGGGACAAATCTATGAATTGAGTGTGCCGGTAGAGGCCGGGCTTTTTGATGCGGCGGCGGTGCCTATATTGGAAGAAGCCTTTGCCACTGAACACGAGCGCACTTACGGGCATCGTGCCGGTCCCGATGAACCGGTGGAATTGGTTAACCTTGAACTGGTGGGTCGGGGGCTAACAGAAGATCGCGGACTACCGGTTGACCAGGGTGATTCATGCGCGGTGCCTGAAAAAACGGGTTTGCGACGCGCTTATTTCGGTCGCGCAGACGGCTGGATCGATACGCCAGTGCTTAAGGACCGTCGGCAATTGTCCGGCGCTCATGATGGGCCATTAATTATCGAAGAATATGATGCCACGTGTGTGGTTCCCCCACGTGTCTGTGCCACCCTAGATGAACAGGGCAATATCCTCTTGACCCTGTAGTGTAAGGATTCATGTCCCTGGTGCGAGCGCAGTTAATGAGACAAATAGAGGTTGGGTGCATGATGGTGAGGTGTATTTGATGTTGAAGACGGTGCGAGGTTTTCGCGGTGCCGTGACCTCTCCCCACCACGCGGCTTCACACGCTGGCCTTAACGTGTTGCGTGAAGGCGGAAATGCGCTGGAGGCCGCGATCGCGACCGCGGCGGCGATCGCAGTGGTCTATCCCCACATGAATGGCCTTGGTGGTGACAATTTTTGGCTGATCAAGCCGGCGGGATGTTTACCTATTGGGATTGATGCCTGTGGTGCCGCTGCTCAAGGAGTGAATGCCGCGATGTATCGAGAGGCAGGTCACACGGCGATTCCCTCGCGAGGAGGCCAAGCGGCTCTGACGGTCGCCGGTGCTGTGGCTGGATGGCAGGAGGCGTATGCGCTTGCAAAGGAGTGGGGCGGACGTTTGCCCTTGCCGCGGTTGTTGGAAGAGGCTATCCATTATGCGCGCGACGGTTTCGCGGTCACGGACAGTCAGTACTCCAATACCATCAATAAACGCGACGAATTGTGCTTGGTGCCGGGTTTTTCGAATGCGTTTCTTGCTGACGATGGTGTTGGAGCGCCGATTCCCGGCACGTTATTTCGAAACCCCGCGCTGGCAACGACTATCGAGCGTTTGGCGCACCATGGCTTGGAGACTTTTTATCGGGGCGATCTTGCGCATCAAATTGCCGACGAATTATCTCAAGCGGGTAGTCCGCTCGGGTTTGCCGACCTGGACGCGATGGCCGCACGGCGGGTAACTCCGTTGCAATTGAACCTCAACGGTCATGC
>DUBL01000127.1:24183-24605 GCA_012960345.1 Gammaproteobacteria bacterium
TTATAACCTGCCACCACCGACCCAGGGCCTTGCATCGTTGATGATATTGGGTCTGTTCAGTCGTTTAGAGGTGGCCTCAGCGGAGGGCTTTGACTTTGTTCACGCGTTGGTCGAGGCAACCAAGTGTGCGTTTCGAGTTCGTGATCGCGAGATTGGTGATCCGGCTTATATGAAGCATGACCCCAAGATATTTCTAGAGTCGAGCTTGCTGGATCAAATGGCAGGCAGTATTGACAGGGGGCAGGCGGCGGCCTGGCCTGATGGTGGGGGAGATGGCGATACCGTTTGGTTCGGTGCGGTGGATAGCGATGGCAATGCGGTAAGCTGCATTCAGAGCCTTTATTGGGAGTTCGGTTCTGGTGTCGTACTGTCCGGTACTGGAGTGACCTGGCAAAATCGCGGAATCAGTTTTTCGCTGGATT
>DUBL01000128.1 GCA_012960345.1 Gammaproteobacteria bacterium
TGCGACCCTATACTCCACCGACCGCAGTTTATGACATATTTCGACGGGAATTTGATGGCGCACGCCAGGAAAACGGTCTCTTTTTATTAACGATGCACCCCCATGTGATTGGTTATCGCTCACGCATATGGATTCTCGAGGAGCTCATTCAACACATGAAGAGCACCGGAGATGTCTGGTTTGCGACTCATGCCTACATCGCCCGCTACGTGTGGTCCCACTAACCTAACCGGCTTAACGCATCGACAACAACCACGAGCAGGCATCTTACTGACTCAATCCCGTCGCACATTTAAAACGCTGCCGCCAACAATGATGGCCGCTCCGATGAAAACAAAAGGGTCTAGGAATTCCTTGTAAAGGATCCACGCAACAATCGAGATTAACGGCAAACGCAAAAAATCGAATGGAACCACCAACGACGCATCTGCATAAATCAAGGCCTTCGATATGGAGTAGTGCACTCCAAATCCAGCGATACCAACAACCAACACCCAGGGCGCCAACGACACCGACGGCCACATCCAGGTTGGTAAAGACAATGCAAGAGAGATGGGCAATTGAACAAGGTTCATCCAAAACAAAATGGTCCACGGCGAATCCTGCTTGATGACACTCTTTGTCAATACATACACCACAGCTAACCCCACCGCCGCACCCATTACAGCTATCGCGGCGGGATGAATAATTGCAATCCCAGGTCGGAGGATAATAAGAACGCCAACAAACCCAAACAGGACACCCAACATCCGTCGACGCCCAAGGCGCTCGCCGAGAAAAATCCAGGCAAGCAGTGCGGTCCAAAGAGGGGTTGTGAATTCTAAAGCGAAAACCTCCGCCATCGGAATTGAAACAATACCAACAAACCACAAATACGTCGCTGAAAAATGGACCACGTTACGCGCAATGTGGCGTCCGATAAAATTTGTCCGAACGCTCTTCCAACCGATAAATACGAACGCCGCTATCGTCGCCAAGAGACAGATTAAATTACGAAAAAACATGATCTGAAACAGAGATATTTCAGCCGACAATTCCCGTCCCGACACCCCGATGAGAATGGCAAAGAAACTGGTACCAAGCATCCACATCAAGGCCCTTAATGGTGATGGCGTTTGTATGATCACATTCATCTCTATTTCTATGATTGAACACTAAGCACTGTATCGTGCTTTTCACACGCTTTAGGTTTTGATCTAGGTCCATGTTTAGAAATTCCCAGACGAATAGAGCGGGATTAGTTGCATTCCAAAAGAGACCAAGGGACTATGGCGTGGTGGAGCGTATGCCCGACGCGCTACGCTTACTTTGAACCTTTCCAACTTAAGGAGGAAAAGTGATGAACGTTTTACAAAAATCTCTCAAGACCGCTGCCATTGCGATAACGATTGCTTCAGTCTCTGGATTTTCCGCAGCGGCTGAACGCGGTATTACTGATACATCAATCAAGATTGGCAACATCGGACCTTTCTCCGGAAAGGCCGCAATGTTCAATCCATTAAATTATGGCTCAGTTGCCTATATGCGTTACGTCAACGATATGGGCGGAGTTTTTGGACGAAAATTTGACATCGTCCTTGGTGATACTGCCTGCGCTCAAGCCAAGGGAATTGCTGCGGCAAAGAAAATGGTCTACGACGAAAAAGTCTTTATGATTACAGTCAATCCATGCAGTGGCGTGGCCATGGCCGTCAAACCCACCTTAGTCAAAGAAGGCGTACCCTGGAGTGGTGTATCGGCGAACCCGAAAATCACAGGCTCTGTTGGATCCGGTGGCACAAGTGCTCCACCCAAATACATGTTTCATGTTACGCCGAACGGTTACTTTAGTGGCATGACCATGGGCAAATTCATCATGACCAAGCCAAATACCAAGAAGATCGCCATCGTTGCGCATACCAATGATTGGGCAAGAGGCTACTGTGATCCCGCGAAAGACTACATTGAATCCCAAGGAGCAGAAGTTGTTCTTGATACCGCTATGGAACGGGGATCGACAGACGCGACTGCACAAGTCCTCCAGATTAAATCGAAGGGCGTTGACGGCGTGCTAGGTTGTTTATATCAACCAGAACTCGTTATCTTGCTAAAGGCCGCCCATAAGTACAAGCTCAACACTCCGATCATTGGTGCTCTCGGCGCTGATTTTGGGCAAGTCGTGCAACAAGTAGGCAATGCGAAAGCAGTCAACGGTGTCTTTTTTCAAGGTCACCTCTACAAGGATAAGATTAATTCTCCTGCGCTGGAATGGGGCAAACAGATCCTCCTCAAGTACCTGACAAAAGATGAACTTCCCAAAACTGGTGACCCAACCCATTTCTATTACTTTGGATTATTCAACGGCATCGGTGTGGTCGAAGGTTTTCGCCGCGCCGGACGTGACTTGACGCGAGACACCTATATCAAAGCTATTGAAACTTTGAGGGACTTTGATAACAATATATCTGCCGGTCGAGTGACGATAACTGCTGAACAACATGTGGGTATCAGCGATATGTACTTCAACGGTTTAGATAAAGATGGCAATGAGGTTATTTTTAGCAGCTGGGGTAAAGCACTCAACTAAGCGCATTGACCAAATTATGTTTATTTAGTCAACATGCAAAATTAGGCTCTAATGAGGCCGGCAGCGCATTGAATCACGCGTTTGCCGGCCTCACTTTATAAGCGAAATTTATACCGCGAATCGCCATCAGGACACATTCATCACTTATGCGCTAGAACAACACATTGGTATGCCATCGATGCTTAACACGATACGGAAAAGTCATGATTGAACAAATCCAGTCAGTCCTTACCAACTGGGATGCCATGCTACCAGTCCTACCTCAACTGGTAGTCAGTGGCATTGCGATCGGCATGCTTTATGCATTGATTGCACTCTCGATGACGATACTTTATCGCGCTACGACTGTTGTCAATTTCGGCCATGGCGACCTCGTAATGCTTGGCGCATATACATTATTCATACTTTTACCAATGGTGACTTTCAACATCACGCTGGAGTCTTCGGCGTTGAGTTCGCTCGTCTCCTTTGTTCCACCCTATCTTGTTGCCCTGATACTGTCTCTGTGCGTTCTGTTTGCCATGGGATACATCATTCACCGCGTATTTATTTGGCCGATTCTTAAAGGCCCCCACCTCAGTCTTGCCCTGATGGCAATCGCCATTGGCTATGCGGTACGAGGTGTGATCAGAAAAGAATACGGTAAAGAAATCTTACAAATGCCGCGACCCTTCCCAGAGCAGGAATTTGAAGTATTCAATTGGGGTGGCATCGGCACGTATATGACACTAGATGAAATTATCTTTTGCACTGTAGTCATCGTTATGTTGCTGATCAGTTACATCGTATTTTATAAAACACGTTTTGGCCAGATCGTACAGGCTATGTTCCAGACGCAACGCGGCGCCTCCCTGGTAGGCATTAACGTGATGCACCACAACAATTTAATCTGGGGCGTTGGCTGTTCTTTGGGCGCCCTTGGTGGGGTTATGATTGGTCTAACATTAGTTCTTGATCCAGATGTTGGCACGTGGACACTACTTCGTGGCTTCGCCGCCATGACTCTAGGTGGGTTTGGATCACTTTATGGAGCGGTGATCGGCGGTTTGATTATCGGGATTCTGGAGAAAGTCCTGGGAGTCTTCGTCTCTACGGCATTCATAGAGATCACCTGCTACCTTGTCATTGTTCTTGTGCTACTCATTCGACCGAGAGGGTTATTCGGACAACACGCAACATTAAGAATCTAGACGGTGTGAAAGAAACCGGCATCGTCTCCGCAACATATCGATCGACTCAATAATCTAATGAAACTTAATCGTTCGATATTCTGGATCCTTCCCCTGTTAGTACTGGCGCTACCACTAGTACTGAATCAGTACTTGCAGTACGTGGTCAACCTAATACTGGTTTATATACTGGTAGCCGTGGGTTTTAATCTCGTAGTGGGGAATCTTGGTCAATTGGCATTTTCCAACGTTGCATTTTTTGGAATTGGCGCCTACGCATCAGGCATTCTTACGACACAGCTTGGAATGCCGTGGTGGCTTACTGTTATACCTGCTGGCCTTTGTGGAGCGCTTGCTGGCTGTGCCGCAAGCATCCCTGCTCTGAGAGGTGTTCGTTTATTTTATCTCGCCATCATGACGCTAGCATTCGGTGAACTCATGCGTTGGTCGTACATTCGAACACCTGATCTTACGGGTGGTTCCATGGGACTAACCGTCCCGGAACCTGAAGTATTCGGCTGGATGTTAACCACCGAATACCACAAGTTTTACGTATTTCTATTTATTGTTGTCGTAGTGGTAATCGCCACTAGCCGTCTCCTCGAATCACGCATTGGCAGGGCATTTCTGGCGATCAAGAATGATGAAAATGCGGCTGCAGCCATGGGAATACCAACCGGGCAGTATTTTGTACTGGCTTTTGCCTTAAGCGGTTTTATAGTTGGCATCGGTGGCTCGATGTATGCCGCTCTTGTCGGTCATCTGTCACCGGAAGATTTCGACCTCATTCAAGTGATCCTTCATTTCGCGATTATCATGGTAGGCGGCCTTGGTAGCCTGATCGGATCCGTTCTCGGATCCATACTAATCACTGCAACTCCCGAAGTGATCAGACATTTCGAATGGCTAGTCGGATCCGAAGAATGGATATTCGGCGGCGCTATCATAGTCGTCATTCTTTTTTTACCACGAGGTTTATCCAGTCTCCTGGCTAAAGTAAACCCAATTTTTAAGGATCGTTATTACCGCGACTAACAGAATGACACTCCTTACCGTAACAAACGCAACTGTCCAATTCGGCGGTCTCATCGCTGTCAATCAAGTCAGTTTTGGGGCCGAACCCGGAAAAGTCAGGGCGCTGATCGGTCCCAATGGTGCGGGGAAAACCACCCTATTCAAAGCCATAGCCGGTGAGGAACAACTGGCATCGGGAACTATTCACTTTCAGGGCCAGGCGATACACACGCTTACTCCACACGAAATCTCAGCTCGGGGAATCCGCCGGACCTTTCAAACCGGCGGCTTATTTGGGGAACTTACCGCACTTGAGAATGTCTTAACTGGCCTGCATACGCAAATTCCAAGTTCCTTGGGGGGGCTTCTTGCAAACACAAAAACCGCCAAAGCGGTTGAGAAGGCAGCCACAAAAAAAGCACTCAACCTACTGGACATGATGGGGATTGCCCACGTAGCAGAGCAATGGGCACGAGATTTGTCCGGAGGGCAAAAAAGGATGGTTGAAATCGTTAGGGCGCTGGCGACTGATCCGCCCCTCCTGCTTCTTGACGAACCGGCCGTTGGGCTGGCCCCACCCGCCCGATTGGAGCTTATGAAAATTATTCGCCGATTGGTCGAAGAGGAAAACATCGGGGTGATCCTCATCGAACATGCGATTGAATTCGTCATGACCGTTTCTGACACTATTATAGTACTCAACAATGGTGAGGTGATCGCCGAAGGTGCCCCGGAAGAAATTCGTCAGAACAAAGACGTTCTAGAAGCGTACCTCGGCCGGTGATATGAGCCCTGCACAAATGGACAGTAACTCTCGGCTCCACATTGCCGACCTCGTAGCTGGTTATGGGCACAACGTGGTGTTACGAGGTGTCAGTCTCCAGGTTAATCAAGGTGAAATTGTCGCGCTTCTCGGTGCCAATGGGAGTGGGAAATCTACCGTACTAAATACAATAAGCGGCTTCTTAAAACCCACCCAGGGAACAGTTCATTTGGATCAACAATCCATCACTGGGATACCACCCCATAAGACTTTTCGCGCAGGCGTGGTCCAAGTATCGCAGGCACGTGATTTGTTCAGCGACCTAACGGTTGAGGAAAACTTAAAACTCGGTTCCATCATCAAAGGCGACGAAGCGCTTGGCTTAAGACAGGTCTTTGACTACTTTCCCCGACTGTCGGATCGCTATGACCAACAAGTCAGCACGATGTCGGGAGGGGAACAACAAATGGTGGCGGTTGGTCGCGCCTTGATGAGCCAACCTAGGATGCTTCTGCTGGATGAACCATCGGGGGGGCTGTCACCTTTATTCGTCAAAGAAATTGGTGAGATTACCGCCCGAATGAAGGCCGACGGTGTCACCATGTTGCTGGTTGAACAAAACCTCCGACTGGCACTCGAAATTAGTGATCGCTATCTCATTTTGCGTGACGGTAAGGTGATCGACGGCGGTAGCACGGACAACCTTGAAGGATCACACGACGATATTGTCCGCACAATCTATCTTTAGCACTATATAGATGCAAGATAGATGCAAGATTTACGTTCGTTAACTTCTGTCTGTGATCCTACACACCATCACCACGTGACGGAACAGTCCTAACCTTGGGGATTCAATGGAGACCATCGAACAACGCATATCTAAACTTGAAGCGATAGAAGAAATAAAACAACTTAAGGCACATTACGCGCTGTGCGCAGATGCAAAGTACACAGAAGACCACGAACGGAAACCTCAGGATGAGATCGACCAAATAGCCTGGGATCAGTGTTCGGTATTTACCGAGGGTGCCCTCTGGGACAACGGCCTGTTCGGTCGCTTTGAAGGGAAAACAGCGATATGGGAATTTCTCAGAGCCACCCCTTGGAAGTTCTCGGTCCACATGTTCATGAATCCGCTAATCACAATCGAAGGTGAACAGGCTAAAGGATCCTGGGTAATCTGGGAGGTGGCTACACTTGAACAATCGGATCAGGCGGTATTTCTCTCCGCTACCCTAGAAGATAGTTACGTTCGCCAAACAGATCGCTGGTATACAAACGAAGTCAGGATGACTAACCGTTTTCTGACACCGTTCGAACAGTCCTGGACTGTACGACGGAACCAGCCGTATAGCCCCTAGGTCGGCCACTCCTTTCAGAAACCTTAACTTAAGAGATCTGTGCTATCAGGAAAAGGCAAGCTCGGATGATATTTCCGGGTAGTCATTCGCCACGTTTCTCAACGCAGCCTTAATATCGTCCTCGCATACCTTAGCCCCCGATAAACGCAAATTATCGACGCTTTCAAATACTCTGTGTTTGACAAAGAAACGCCAATCTACCGGCAACTTCAGCAGTGCATTTATCAAAACTGTGTAATTTGACCGAGTCCAGGTCGATTCGAATTCAAGCCGTTCAGCATTAAATCCGAAACCACTAACTTTCGTCGCAACCCCCATTCGCTCCCGCAACGCTAACGTCGCTTGCTCATCAATCTCCCCACCTTCTATCACAACGCCGTACTCATCTCTTGCGGCTAATACGGATACAAATCGACACTGAACGTCCTTCAACACCCGCCAGGGCTCTCTAGCTAATGCATTACCGGCGCCCCCCGCGCCAGCCGAAGTTATTTCTATGACATCGCCCGGATCGATTGATACAACATCCGTGTTGCCAAGATTCACCTCGCGGTTAGAGCCCGGATTGCGATAGAAGCTAGATGGTTTGCCCGCTCCACCTCCGCTGGCACCCCAAGGGGTAAATAAACACCGATCACGATTTCGGGCCGTGATCGTGGTATTGGGCGAAAAGGTCTGGAATTTGAGCGTGGTGCCAGTGCCTCCACGCCAATACCCCGCACCGCCTGAATCCTGGGCCAATCCGTAACGGAGAATCTTAACGGGAACCTCAGCCTCGTTGATCTCAACAGGTGTGTTCTTAAGAAATGAGAAATACGCACCAGACCCCTCGGTACCATCGCGAAACGCCGTTGCGCCCGCACCCCCAGTTATCGGATTCAGATTTGCCATTAATTTCCGCCCTGTTTTGGTATCCGTGGTTCTAACATTGATTAACGGTCCACCATCGCCCTGACCGGCTGGAATCAAATCTGGCAACGCCTGGGAAAATGCTCCCATTAGACAGGACTGGAGTCGCATAACACCGAGACTTCGCATACCAACAGCGGCAGGATATTGTGGATTAACCAACGACCCCTCTGGAATAATTGAACTCACCGGGCGCAGCAACCCATAGTTAAGGAATACCGTAGGATCCATGGTGTAAAGAACATACTGGTACGGCACCATTAACAGCACATGCCGCGGATTCCCACCAGTGGGAATATTTAGTGAGGCCGTAACTTGTGGGTCACATTCTGAAAAATCAAAAACAATCTCTTCCTCCTTAACAGTCATGTTGACAGCAATTCGGCACGGGTATCCATCAACCGAATCTTCGTCTATATAATCAGCAAAAAAATACTCTCCGTTAGGAATTTTTCGAATCAGACGCCTCGCCTGTTTTTCTGCATGATCCAGGAGCATTTCAGTGCCGCCACGAAAGACGTCGATGCCGAATCGTGCAATCATTTCTTTGACTTTTCTGGCGCCCGTTCGCATTGAGGCAATTTGTGCTTTAAGGTCACCCCAATTTTGTTCCGGCATACGCACATTCATCAGGATCACGTCTACTAATTCCTGATTAAGTTTTCCAGCGCGATAAAGTTTGCTTGGTGGAACCCTTATGCCTTCTTGAAATATCTCTACGTTCGCACGCGACAAACTTGCCGGCACAGCGCCTCCAACATCCGTGTTATGCACATGCCCAACTGCAAAACAGACGATCTCTCCCTCGTGAAAAATAGGATGCCACAGATGCAAGTCCGGCGAATGCGTACAAACAAATCCGCTATACGGATCATTGGTCATGCACACGTCACCTTCTTCATAACTCTTGACCAGCTTGAGCGCCCGTTCATAGTCAAGCCCAATAAACCAGGTTGCCCCAAGATCAAAGGGCGACGCAAAGGTTTTTCCTGTTACCGTGGTCAAACCAGTTGTGAAATCTTCTGTCTCTTTAACAAATGTTGAGTGTGCCGTCCGAACCAACGTATGGGCCATACTTTCAGTTGCCGCAGCACAATGATTCGCCAGAATTTGAAGTGTCACTCCGTCTATCGCCATGTCAAGATTCCTTTTGATTTAAGACTCAATGATCAGCGTGTAAGACCAAGTTACCGTAAGCATCCACGTTACCGGACAGTCCTTCTGGAACACAAGAGGTACAGTCGCTTTGTACAACAATGGCCGGTCCATCGAAGGTAAACCCGGGGTGCAGTTGTTCACGACGGAAAAGTGATACTGATGTCAATCGACCACCGGTAAAGACCTCAACCGTTCGCTCCGGCGTTGCCGGTTGCACTGTCAGATTGTGCTCGGGGAAAATCGGCTTGGGGCTCGCACCCACAATGACCAACCGTAAATTGACAATCTGGACCGCGGCGTCACGGTCACAGTGTTCATAGACCAACTCATGCTCGCGATGGAAGGCCTCCGCCATAGCGGTAACATCCCCAGAAGCCACATCCTTCGCGGATAGAATCGCTTCTATTTCAAATGCCTGGCCACGATAGCGCATATCGGCCGAATAGATCAGCTGATAATCACCCTCGTACGCTTGCTCTTCCCGCAGCCACTCTAAAGCGCGGTCCTCGAGCGATTTATATTCTTCTTGAATGACTGTAGTTTCAGCTCCACCCAATTCAACAAACACAGTCTTAATGAAGTCGTTCTTGATGTCCGCTATCAATCCGCCCAGCGCACTCAATACCCCTGGTGTCGTCGGGATAATGATCGTCTTCATGCCCAACTCTCTCGCAACAAAACACGCCATCATCGGTCCAGCTCCACCGAACGCTTGCAACGCATATTCCCGAGGATCCACCGCGTAACGAGAAATTAATTTACTGATTTCCATGTACATGCCTGACACCGCGATATCGACGATTGCCTGTGCAGTTTCTTCAGTCTCTTTACCGATCTTCTCGGCCAGAACATCAACAGCGCTCCGCGCCTTGGTAACATCTATTTCAATAGCGCTGTAACCCAAATCAAACTGGCCGATGTAACCCAATACCACAAAGGCATCGGTAATCGTTGCACGTTTCCCTCCGTTTCCATAGCACGCGGGGCCGGGTTTGGATCCGGCACTCTCGGGACCCACTCGAAGAATACCGAGATCATCAACCCAGGCAATAGAACCACCTCCAGCACCGATCGATGTCACCGCGACACTCGGAATAAAAATTGGAAATTCCCCGATAACCTCTCCAATCCCGAATTGCGGCTGCCCATCCCGAATGAAGGCCACGTCGGCGCTGGTCCCCCCGATATCAAGGCTCATCGTATTAGGGTGGCCGGATAATTTAGAGACATGACTGGCTCCGATAACCCCGGCCGCCGTTCCCGATAAAATCATCTGGGCACACGCTGTCCGACCAAGCTCCGCCGACATGACCCCACCGTTTGACTTAGTAACCTGTGGTATGGCGTTAACCTTCGCATCGAGCAGCGCTTGCTGTAGAGACTCCAAGTACTGACTGACTCGCGGCTGCACATATCCGTGGATGACCGCAGTCACCGTGCGCTCATACTCTCGAATAATCGGCCAAACATCAGTCGAGCAGAATACCGGGAACCCTGGCGACAGTCGTTGAATCATCGCTTTGACTGCCTGCTCATTGTGTGAATTGCGGTAACTGTTAATCAGCGCGATAACAATACCTTCACAACCCACCTCCTGCGCGTCCGCTAACGAGCGTTCCACAGTCGCAGGATCAACCTCCTGTTCGATAGACCCATCCGCTCGTATCCGCTCGGAAACCTCAAATATTCTATCCTTTGTTATCAATGCCTCCGGTCGCACCGATAACAAGCTATACATATCGGGCATCTTTAGCCGAGCGAGCTCGAGCACGTCCGTGAAATTTCTAGTAACCAACAAACCGAGACGAATACCTTTGCGTTGAATAACCGTATTCACTCCAATCGTAGTGCCATGAGTGAAGTACACGACATCAGAAGCTGAGACACCGTAACGCACACCTAGCGCCTTAATTCCGTCAATCACTTCAGAGCCAGGCTTGTCGGGAGACGACAAAACCTTCAACGTATGAATCTCGTTAGTCACATCATTAAACGCACAAAAGTCAGTGAACGTTCCCCCAATATCAACCCCCACTCTAAATGACATAGTCAGACTCTCTGCTTATGGTCTGTTATCACACACTGTTAGACCGGTTTTAAAGACATACGTTTCCATTTATTCCAAACTAATCCCTGTTGCAGCCACGGTCAATTGTTATTATAAATTACACGGCAAATCGCTTGAAAACCTTTAGGAAGAAATTTCGACATGAAAGATGATGCGTTACGAACTGAACTAGAGGGTGCCAACGCCAATCGAGCCGTCCTCTATTACCTTATATTTGTTGAGGTACGAAATGCCCTCGGGGAGGATCGTGCTATAGAAATTATGAAACGTGCAATTTACCAACGCGGCACCGAAACTTCCCCTCCGATAAAACAGTTTGCGCCGGACCAGATTCGCGAGCTTGGCGAATACCACGTCAAGCACTCCGCTGGCGGCGGAAAAGTCTTTAATCCAGAAATACAGCGACTGGACGACACTGCATTCGAGGTGCTTAACACGACTTGCCCACTCAAACAGGCATGGATCGACTATGGACTCACCGACGCCGAAGTTGCGCTGATGTGCGACATCGGTTCAGCCATCGATTACGGTAAATTTGAGGGCGCCGGTTTCACTTTTGAAGTGGATACTTGGAAGCCAGGCAAACGTGGCTGCTGCACGCTTAAGGCCTATGCAGCCGCCCGTTCTGAAGACGGCCATTAACCGCACCGTTGTAGGAGGATAGAAAACGTATCAAACGATATCTCGCGATGACCAGATTCAATGTCATGAATTAATTCGACCAAACAATCAATCAACGGCACATCCATATGAACCTCCCGGGCAAGCACCGAGAGGATACCGATTTGCTCATCTATTTCAGTCTTACGTTTCCGAACCGCCAGATCTCGCCAAATTCCGGAATGCGTTTTTGCTGATTCACGATTAAATACTGCAAGCTCGGCGATGCTCCGTGCGGACTCATCGACGCTTGCCTTGGGTGCATAGGCGTTTGGATCAAAACCGTTGAACCCCACTGGTCGAACACCTCTCTTGTGGGCCAGCCCCATGACCTCTCGGCCAAGACCAATCCACACTGGTGCCCTCAAAGAGTCGGCAAAATTATCAGCCATTGAGTCATTATTGAGTGCAGTGGCAAACAACATCGCACCGTAAGCGAGTTTGCCCCACAAATAACCCCAAATATTGTCTGTCAGCACGGCATTGGGTTCGAAGACCTGCATCAATTGGTAGATGTCATCCGTACGTTGGCGTCGCTTTCCATCCAGTTCTCCGATAACAACTGCACCCCGGTTACCAAAGAGAATTTCTCCAGGCAGATGCCAGTCTGCTCCAAAATTGACGAACGCACCGACCGTTCGTTCTTCTCCTATCACTTCCGAAATCACGCGCTCATTCAGTCCATTTTGTGCAGACACTACGAATCCCGTCTCAGTCAAATGAGGTGCCAACGTTTGGACCGCACGAGACGTGTGCTGCGCTTTGACAGCCAGCACGATTCGACTGAATTCACCGTCAAGTTGATCTGGCACAGTAGCCGGAACAGTCACGCCAAATGTTTCCACCGGCCCCGTGATCTTCAACCCCTCCGTCCGGCATGCCTTCACATGCTCGGCCTCGATATCCACAATCAAGACATCTAACCCCGCTCGGGCCCAGTAGGCGGCCATCGTCCCGCCAATTGCCCCACCACCCCAGACAATGATCGGATCTTTCATACCCTATGCTCCCGATTGACAGTGTGATTCAACCACCAGGCTCCGTGAGGACATTATGGATTAACCCTGTATTCACCATGACGGCTAACCAAAACGATAAGCCGATATCGCCCCACCCAGAACACGATCGGTGAATATACAACGGCCGACATCATAACCCGCGGCACCGCTTGCCACGAACAATGGAACAAGGTGTTCTTCTCTTGGATGACAAAACCTGGCAAATGGCGCACGGCTCCATGACTGCAACTGAACGTCTCGAATCAGCGCTTGACTCTGCACGGTTTCTGTTAGCCACGCGTCAAAGGCGCCTGATTCTGGGCTTTGAACACCACTTCGCATGACTTGGAGATTGTGATAACTCATGCCCGAAGCAATGATCAATACACCCTCTTCTCGAAAACATTCGATGCTCGCTCCAACCTTCAGATGAAATTCGGGATCGAAATCAGACCTGAGCGACAAAACCACCGTGGGAATGTCAGCATTCGGCACTGCAACCTTTAGTGGTACAAAAACCCCATGATCGAATCCCCTCTCCGCATGCAATTCGCATGACACTCCATCAGCGCTTAACTTCTGCTTAATTCTGCCTGCCAGGGCTTGATCTCCCTGGGCGGGCCAGGTCAGCTTATAGGTATGCGCTGGAAAATTGTGATAATCATAGATCAACTGTGGAGCCGGACTCGTACTAACGCCGATTGTCGACGCTTCCCAATGGGCCGATATCACGAGCAGTGCGACTGGCCGCTTCGGAAGTTCCTTGATAAAACCTGCCAGAAATAACTCCATCTTCTTCCACGGATTCGGCTCGGGCCATTCCATAAAGAAACAAGGACCTCCCCCGTGGGGTATAAAAAATACCGGCAGTTTACTCATCGAGCCTCCAAAAACATCTCACTAACTTCAGCTTTATTGACATGATAGGTCTCCCGTTAGCGCTTTACCAAAACCAACACATGGAGAACCGCTAACCAGCACCGTTAGACGGCAGACTCAGGCATTATGCTGCCGGTAAATGCCCTACCCGTTACGATGGAAATTGTTGTTCTTTTATAGCATTCTCTGGCGTAATGACGAAACACGGCATGAATGAGACCGACACCCTAGTTTGGGAGCAAATACTATGACCGCAATCCATGGGGAAAACGAATACCGCTACACCATTTCTAACTCGTGGGCGAAAGTCCCACCCGGCATGGAATGGAATGAAGTTGCAGCCGTTGCGGTTGATCACCGTGATCAGGTTTATGTCTTTAACCGTGGCCCGCACCCTATGATGGTTTTCGATCGTTTGGGTAATTTTCTACAATCTTGGGGTGAGGATTATTTTGTTCGCGCACACGGCGCCCATATCGGCGATGACGGTTTCCTGTACCTCACTGATGACGCTCGCCACACGGTGAGTAAGTGCACCTTAGACGGTCATATCGAGTTGACTCTCGGCATTCCAGAATCCGCCGCTCCTTTTATGAGTCTCATGCCCTTTAACCGTTGCACACACACGGCGCTTTCCCCCAACGGGGAAATCTATGTTTCTGATGGTTACGGCAATGCCTGTATTCACAAGTATGCTCCGAATGGAAAACGGTTATTTTCTTGGGGAGAGCCGGGTACCGGACCTGGGGAGTTCAACTTGCCTCACAATATCTGCTGCGATGCAGATGGTTGGGTTTATGTCGCGGACCGAGAAAGCCATCGAATACAGGTCTTTGACTCGAACGGAAAGTTCGAGACCCAATGGACCAATGTCCACAGACCGTGCGGCCTGTTCATGCCCAGCACTCGCTGTCCTGTTTGTTATGTTGGCGAACTGGGGCCGGTCTTGGGGGTTAACGCCAATTTTCCTAATCTTGGACCTCGGATTAGCGTGATGGACAATAATGGGCGGGTTCTTGCACGGGTCAACGGCTCACTCGAAGAAGACAACGCACCGGATCGCTTTATCGCGCCCCATGGACTCGCGGTCGATTCCTTCGGCGACGTCTACGTTGGTGAAGTATCCGCCACCGCCTGGCCACAAATCCACCCCGAAAAACCTGTTCCCCGGCCACTCTCGACTTTGCGGAAAATGGTACGAATCAACAATTAAATCAGTCTTATTGCCGGCAATGAACTTTGCCCAGAGCGTTCGATCGATATGGCTTATCGGACAAAAATACCCCCGGGCACTCGATGATTCACTGTGACTGGGTTATCTTCGTCATGACCGCCTTTCAGGAGACGCCCGCCGAGCAGTCGCACCGAACTGATAGTGACCCAACTCTACCGGTTGGTGGAGGAGTAACCTGCCGAAACAAATGAAAACCCAACCGAAATAACTGCAAATTGTATAGACTGCGGCATCTTTTAACCCTAACAACGAACTCCGTATCGATGCGCCTCATCGGACACCACACAGGGCCTAAGCCTGACCTATCAAAGACAACAAATGGTTGACCCTTACGTAACGCACTCAACATTGGCACATCCACCGCGTGCCAAACGGCTAGGCAGTCTACTAATACTATTATTTCTCGGCATCGTTTGGGGCCTGTCATTTTCTCTCGCCCGCATGGCTACCGAAAGCGGCATCCACCCCGTGATGATCAATTACTGGAGCTGCTTGATTGGCGCCAGCTTGCTTTCCCCATACTGTTTGTTCACGAAACAAATACCACCGATAACACGATCATTGGTCGGTTTTTATTTGATCTGCGCATTACTCGGGTCTGTCATTCCGGGCACTTTGTATTTTTATGCAGCCGCCCATGTCAGTGCAGGCGTTCTATCAATCACCATCGCAACCGTCCCTCTTTTGACTTTTATCGCAGCTGCGATATTTCGCATCGAAAAACTATCGTACAAGAGAATACTGGGCATTCTTTGCGGCATCTCCTCTATCAGTTTACTGGTTTTACCGGAGAGTAGTCTGCCCGACCCTAAGGCGGCACCGTGGGTGATCATGATGGTACTGGCGGCCGCCTGTTATGCAGCAGAAGGACTGGTGATTGCGACCCGCGCGCCGCCGAGGGTTAATGTTTTTGTTGTCGTAACCGCGATGTTGATCACCGCGGTCATCGTCATGACGCCTATTGTTTGGTTGACGGGGACCTTCGAGGTAATGCCTTGGCCGTTCAGTCGTTCCTCATGGGCCATCCTTGGCATGTCCGTTATTATGGCGACAGCCTATGGGGCGTTCTATTATCTGATCGTTCTCGCTGGCCCAGTTTATGCGAGTCAAACCGCCTATCTGATAACGCTTTCGGGAGTGTTGTGGGGAATATTAATTTATGACGAGACACACTCCGCATGGATCTGGGTCTCATTGGCTGTGATGATGATCGCCCTCACCTTAGTCAAACCGCAAGAGGCAACACACCAGGGCCAGCGTTACCAAAACAAAGACAAAATTCCCGTTACACTACCCGGGACCAACGGCGAGTCTTAGAAAAAATAGCGATATGACAAAAGCCCCCTTAATCGATGAATGGGAACAACGTAGAGAGGAAATACGATTCAAAACGCCGCCCCAAAACCATCATCGGTTATTTCATCTTCTACACCCCAAACAATTTGATCGCACCTTTCTTGACCAAATGTGCGAACTCACCACTGATATTCGGACACTCGCCAAAACGCCCGAGGGACAATCGCACCTACAAAAATTGCTTGCTCACAAACGAGCGATGCTCTACTTCACGCAGCCTTCAACACGTACATTTCTTTCGTTTAACAACGCGTGTCATATCCTCGGTATTAGGACCAGTGAAATTCGTGACTCTTCAACATCATCCGAAGTCAAAGGAGAGAGTCTCGAGGACAGCATCCGCACGTTCAGTTCATATGTCGATGTCATTATTATGCGCAATCTCGAGAAAGGCCTCGCAGAGCGCGCTGCAACGCTAATGGAGGCGATACCTCGACCGATCCCGATCATCAATGCAGGCAGCGGAAAGGATCAGCATCCAACTCAGGCACTTCTCGACATTTATACCCTGGAACGAAGCCTTTCCCATCGTGGAGGTATCGATGGCAAAGTTATCGGAATGATGGGCGACCTGTCTCGCGGGCGAACTGCACGATCATTGGCTTACCTGATGAAGAATTATCGTAATGTCCGCATCGTATTTATTGCTCCCATGGCTTTTACAATGGGAAGGGACATCCTCGATCATCTGGAAGAGCACGGCATCCCCTACACGGCCACAACTGACCTAACAGAAGTTATCGCCGATCTGGATGCTATCTATGTAACTCGCATCCAAGCTGAGCACGATATCGCAGGAGAATCACAGAAAATCGATTTATCTCGCTTCACGATTTCATCGAAAGAGTTGGGGGCCTTGAAGGAAGATGCCGTCATTATGCACCCCCTGCCACGAGGCCCCGAATTGCACCCCGAAGTTGACATTGACCCGCGTGCAAAATATTGGCGGCAAGAGCGCAATGGTATGTGGATGCGGGCCGCTCTCTTAACGCGAATCTTCAACGCTGAGGCCGAGCTCTATGCATTGGCTCGGTAACAACCTTATGGAATTCGTTCCGGTATCATCCTAATCCTGAAAGACATCACGCTTCGATAGCTGTTTGTTACTCGCACTATTACATTGCATTTGACAATGAAACCAAACTCTAGTCAGTCCTCGGCAACGGATGTTTCCATCACAGAGCGACTCCAGCCAATCACCGTTGAAACGACTTACCTCGGTGGTTACAAAAGCGAAGTGCAGGTGCGCGACCTTCCTCGGTTTTATTTTGATGAGCCAAAGGAATTAGGTGGCAACAACGCCGGACCAACGCCCCTTGAAGGGGTTCTGGGCTCTTTGTGCGCCTGCACCTCCATGATTGTTCACATTATTCAAAGAGAAATGAGCTTTGGCCTGACAACAATGCGATGTCAGGCCAAAGGGATCACCGATATTCGACGAGTAGAAATGAAGCGCACTGGAAAAAAGTACTCGGAGGTTGAACCGCTGAGCTACCATTTTCATGAAGTTCACCAGACAATATGGGTAGTCACTTCGGAAAGTGACGAACGACTTGATGAGCTCAAGGCCCACGTTGCCCGCTTGTGCCCAGTCAGCCGTCTACTCGAAGATGCGAAGGTCTCTTTTACCGTCGATTGGATCAGGGAATAAGAGCCTTACTTGATCACTGTAATGACCTGTTAGCAATTCTTCCCCCCATTGCCCGTCTGTCAACACCTTTGCGAACTCACATAATTATCCACGAACAAACTACTACGGAATATCAATCACATGAGTGACCCCTGCGACCTCTCCGCTATTGATGCTCGAAAACAAATCGAGAAAAAACAACTTTCGCCGCTCGAATTGGTTGATTCGTGTATTGCACGCATCGAAGCCGTCGACGGTCGGTTGAATGCCATGGTAGCGACTTGCTACGACCGCGCACGCGACGAAGCTGTGATGGCAGAAAAGGCTGTCATGCAGGGACTGGCCCTGGGGCCGCTGCACGGCCTACCGCTTGGCGTTAAAGATCTCAACGTGACCAAAGGGCTTCGCACGACTTTCGGGTCAGAACTTCATGCGAACTTCATACCGGACAGCGATGAAAGAATTATTGCTGACCTCCGAGGGGCAGGTGCTATTGTTCTCGGAAAAACCAATACTCCCGAGTTTGGCGCTGGGGCCAATACAACCAACCGGGTATATGGGGCAACAGGGAACCCTTTCGATCCGGATCGTATCTGCGGAGGCTCTTCTGGCGGATCAGCGGTCGCCCTGGCCTGCGGAATGGTGCCTCTTGCGACCGGATCCGATACCGGAGGCAGCCTACGTACGCCCGCCTCTTTTTGCGGGATTGCATCGCATCGCGGTACCCCCGGCTTGGTTCCCTCAGATCGCAGAGCGATTGGGCTAACGACCTACAACGTCCAGGGACCGATGGCCCGAAACGTTCCAGACGCGGGCCTCATGCTGTCGGCGATGGCGGCTCATCTATCCTGTGATCCACTGTCGGGCCCCGTCGACAGCGCTATCTTTGGCACGATCGAGCACGTTGACCTGAGCACTTTACGCGTCGCGTGGTCGCCGAATCTTGGCTCCGTGCCCGTCGATCAGAAGATCGAAAAAATCTTTGAAGAGCGAATTGATCTGATCTCGTCAGTTTTCGAACTCTGTGAGCGCCATGATCCCGAGATGCAAAGCGCATTGGACACCTTTTGGATCATTCGTGGTGTTCATTTCCTGGCCGCCCAGTTCAATGCCTATCAGAATACGCCTGACAAACTCGGCCCCAACGTCACCAGCAATGTTGAAGCGGCCCTCGCCATGACGCCCCAGGACATCGGATGGGCAATGGCGGAGCAAACACGACTGTACCGTTCTTTTCAACGGTTCTTCGAGGACTATGACCTTTTGCTGTGTCCGGGAAGTTCGGTGCCCCCCTTCCCCCTAGAGCAGTTGTACTGCGAGGAGATCAACGGCAAACCCACTCGAAATTATGTCGAATGGCTAGGTATCGCGTCGGCCATCACACTGACCGGCCACCCGGTCACCCTGGTACCCATCGGACTTGACCACACATCGGCCCCGCTTGGAATGCAGGTCGTTGGGCCTCGCCGTCATAGCGATGCCTTTACCCTCGCTGCAGCCAGCGCCATTGAAAAAGAACTTCAGACGCATACTCGGACTCGGCGACCTATCCCTGATATCAATACGCTCTCTGCACCAGCAAGCGCCAATCATGCCTAATCGGCGAGAACATTAACCTCGATTCTGATCGAACTGACCATTTCGCGCCAAAGACTTATTTTCAGATGACCACTTCTTTGCGTGATTACAAAGTACTGACTTTCGACTGTTACGGCACGTTGATCGACTGGGAATCCGGTATTTGGGAAGCCCTTCAGCCCTTACTACGCACTCAGGAGGACTCCTATACCAGCCGCACCCACGCCCTCAACGCGTTCGCACAAACAGAAGCCATACAGGAATCGGAAACACCCAATATGGCCTATCCGTTACTACTTACCCACGTCCACAAACGTATAGCCTCCAAGCTAGCGCTCGAGACCACGCCCGCACTTGACCAGGCGTTTGGCGAGTCAGTTCCCCTGTGGCCGGTCTTCTCTGATTCAGTAGATGCACTACGAACTCTTAAGCGTCACTATAAGTTGGTTATTTTATCTAACGTGCATACCGCGGGTTTCGCGGCCTCTAACAGAAAACTCGGTGTTGAGTTCGATGGCATTTATACCGCAGAAATAATAGGAACCTATAAGCCTGACATTCGTAATTTCGAATATATGCTTAAACGTCTGAGAGATGATCATCAGATACAACCCCATCAGGTTTTACATACGGCGCAATCGCTTCATCACGATCATGTTCCGGCGCGAAACATTGGATTAGCTAACGCATGGATAGATCGGCAACGCCTGTCCGAAAACGGTGACTGGGGGGCGACCGCGAAGGTAGACAACCTACCGGAAACTGACTTTATATTCTTTTCATTGCAAGCAATGGCTGATGCGGTGACAGGCTCGCCCTAAGCTTTGCAAAACTTCACTCGCTAGCCTGCGCTGGAACGCTCTGATTGAGCTTATGGACCTCCACCAAAAAATCATCCGGTTGTTCTATGCTAGTTCCAATTAAGGCGACATATCGTTCAGCACTCATCGTCGTCGCCTTAACCTTCTTCCTCAACCTCATGTCGAGGCTGGGCGACACATTTGCCGTATTTCTGCTGCCGATTGAATCGGAATTCAACTGGAATCGGGCAACATTGTCTACTATTTATGGCTTATACATGGGCGCCCATGGGGTCAGCGGAATACTGGTAGGCTGGCTGGTAGATCGAGTCGGCCCCCGCCCCGTCTATGCCCTAGGATTGTTGCTTTACTCCGCCGCGTTCTTTCTCGCCCAGTTTGCCACCGCGCCTTGGCATCTCTTTTTGACCACGGGGGTTCTTGCCGGCGTCGCAATGACATCAATCGGGATGACAACTGCAACCGTACTGCTCGCAGCGTGGTACAGCGGCGAGCTTGAACGCTTTCGACCCATGGCTATCTCGGTAACCTATGCTGGACTCGGTGCCGGGGTCATACTATGGGTTCCTATTGCTCATCTCCTTATTGAACATAGTGGTTGGCGGACCGCTTACGGGTGGCTCGGTGTCGCCACGCTTTCTCTCACCGGCGTCGTCTATGCACTGCCTTGGGATCGTCTTGCCCGACCGCTGTTGGAGAGACGAGAGAACAAACACACACCTATCCGACTGGACCGAAAGGCCCTACTCATTATTGTTGGGCAATCCACGTTCTGGGCATTATTTGGAGTGTTATTTCTCACCGCAATTGCCATATATGCGATCTCACCACAGCTAGTAGCCTACCTCGTTGCGAGTGGATTTGGAAAAACCATCGCGACCATGGCATATAGCGTCACTGGCATGATGGCTTTGTTGGGGATAGCGACTACTGGTTGGCTCGTGAGTCGTTTTGGCAGTCGCCGCGTTGCAACGGTCAGCTATGCTATGACCATCGTGGGTCTCTTGGGTCTTTCGCTACTCATGCACTCTCCGCACCTGATTTTGCTTTGCGCGGCCATTTTGCCACTCGGACTGAGCCAAGGCTCAAGAGGACCCATCGTATCGACGTTGGTGTCGCGTCTTTATCCTGCCACCTCATTGGGTCTGGTGCATGGTGCAGTCACCATGGGCGTCGGTCTTGGTGGCATGGTTGGCGCATCACTGTCAGGTCTTCTCGTCGATCTCACCGGTGGATACTCAGCAAGCTTCGCTATTGCAGTGATGGCCGGCGGACTCGCATGCTCATTGTTCTGGTGGGTTAAAGATCTGCGGACTGGTTGATCTGATCCATCATACCGGTCGATCACCTTCAATGATCATCCTATGCATTACCCGCCCCACTGTCGGGTCATAATCTCTCGCGGCCTTGTGCAGGCACGCGCGGTTATCTATCAGCACGAGGTCCCCAAGTCGCCATTGGTGTCGATAAAGCTCTGACAGATCGATCGTCGCTTCAAGCAGTTCATTAACAACTGTTTCACTCTCTTCTGTTGTCATTCCCTCAATCGACTGCATTTTTAAGGGATGAATATACAGCGCACGACGTCCAGTCTCCGGGTGCGTTCGAACAAGAGGATGCCTTGAGGGTACGGAAAAACTGTCCCGATCCGCTTCACGAAACGTGAGATGACGATCCGCGCCATAAATTACATACAGCTTAGAAACCGTTTCACTGCGCTTCGCGCTCAAACGTCCATAAAGCCGATACGCGTTCGCAAACTCAGTATCACCGCCAGTCTCGGGTAATCGAACCGCATAGAGTGATGTTAATTTGGGTGGCTTTTGAAGGTGTGTATGATCTGTATGCCAGCATTCCGATCCGAACACCATCCGTTTTCCCGCCGCATCGATTTCCGAATTGCGGCTATCGATGATCCAGATCTCTGGGTGATCACGGTGAAGCTCCTCCGAATGACTTTGCTTTCCTGGCACTCCAAACTGGCTCATAACCTCTACGTAAGTTTTTGGACTCAACTTTTGACCCCTGACAACCACCACAATATGCTCAAGTAACGCATTATTGATTGCTGCAAACACTTCAGATGATAGCGTACCGCAAAGATTTACCCCTTCAATTTCCGCGCCCAGAAATGGGGACATTGGCTTTATGGTCATCACCACAACAATTCAGCCCCAACAATCGTCGAATACATCTGGCGTCACTTTGCCCTACTGCTCAACCACGGCTTTAACGAGACTAATCCTTTCGACGTGGTCATCAATGGATGGTATTCACAACCTACATAACCTGAATACCTTGAGGCGTCAATGTGATTAAACAAAAAATCATAATTGACTTCACCGCAATCGAGTTCATGACGCCCCGGTACACCAGCCACTTGAATATGTTCAATTAATCTTAAATAAAGATCGAACGTTTCTGCCAAGCGACCCTGAGTCATTTGACAATGATAAAAATCGAACTGTAACCGAACGTTTGCGTAACCGATTGAGTCAATAATGTCGCCCGCCTGCGCCAGGTTTGATACAAAATAACCTGGGGTATCGATTGTGTTGAGCGCCTCGACCAGCACGACCTCATCAGAATAGTTAAATCGGTCAGCCGCATAACGCAAATTGTCCTTGAATGTGGCCTGGGCCACCTGCCTATCTTCATCGGCAAGAATTCCTGCCATCAAATGAATATTTTTGCAGTCCAACGCGCGCGCATAAGCTATTCCTTTGTCAATCCCTTGACGACAGGTTTCGATTCTCTCTTCGAAAATAGCCGTTCCACGCTCGCCGGCTTCAACATCACCCGCAGGGCAGTTCAGTAAAACCACTTTGACAGACGCTTCCTTTGCTGCCGCCACCAATTCTGCCGAGGTGTACTCATAAGCAAACTGAAATTCCACCGCATCAAAGCCATCTTGAGCCGCCGCGGAAAACCGTTGCAACAAGCCCATCTCGGGATAAAGAGTCGAAATATTTGCAGAAAGTTTAGGCATGAGGTGTACGCGATAATGTTAGATCCTTATAGGTCAATATCGGACTCAAGGCAACTTAAGATAAAGTGAACATATTAATTCCTGAAACCACAGGACGAACATCGTCATGGACAAGAATAGAATCAAGAGATTTGCTGATCAAGTGATCGGCGACATGGGTTCTGCTATGGGGGCTGGGCTTGCATACGTCGGCACAAAAGTTGGTCTTTTCCGATCTATGGCTGGTGCCGGACCCATCAACGCAGATGACCTTGCAAAGAAAACCGGCCTTCAATCACGCTATGTCACCGAGTGGCTAAAAGGAATGACGTGTGCGCGGTATCTGGACTATGACCCCGAAAATGAAACTTACGAACTGCCCGACGAGCATGCCTATCTACTGGCCTCGGAGGGTAGCGATCATTACGTTGGTGGTCTCTTCTACAGCGTCCCTATGATGTTAGGGATGGCTCCACGAGTTGCTGATGCATTTGTTCATGGTGGTGGTGTCCCTTTTTCAGATTACGGCTCGGAGGGCGTCTTGGCCGTTGATCTCATGAACCGTGGACTTTACGAGAAACGCTTCGCTAACTATTGGCTAACGACCTGCCCCACTACACACAAATGCCTAACAACTGGTGGCAACGTGCTTGACTTCGGCTGTGGCTCAGGGCGTGTATCAATTGCGCTTGCAAAAGCCTTCCCGAAAAGCTCGTTCACAGGAATCGATACCGATTCTGCATCAATTAAAGTCGCCAAAGATTCCGTTCTTCAAGAAAACTTAACAGAACAGGTCCACTTCGCGTGTGGAACGACCGATCAACTGCCAGACAATGAACGCTATGACTTGATCACGATTTGCGACTGCATTCATGACCTTACCGACCCTTTGGGCACGCTAGAAAACCTTCGCACCTTGCTTTTAGATAACGGCATCCTATTCGTGATAGAGCCCAAAGCCGCAGACCATCTTGAAGATAACATCCACCCCGTTGGGGCAATGTACTATGGCATGAGCGTCTTTCATTGCATGACCCAGTCTCTGGCGAGTGGTGGTCCAGGTCTTGGGACCTGCATGGGACCCGCTTCAATGGAAGCCCTTACTCGACAAGCGGGCTTTAGCCGCTTTGAAACCCTCGAGATCAAGAGCCAGACCAATATATTCTACGCCGTCGGTCAGTGACCAAGAAGCTGATGGTTGCCAATTCGCTCAGATGACAGCGTCGATCAGCATGGGCCCTGGAGTGGCAAATGACCGCGCCAAAGCCTGATTAAATTCCTCAGCAGTTGTCGCTCGAACAGCCTCGACGCCAAGCCCCCTCGCTATGCTGAGCCAGTCGAGTACCGGACGATCCAGATCAAACATATCTCTCGCTTTCTGACCCGCCTTCGC
>DUBL01000129.1:0-2452 GCA_012960345.1 Gammaproteobacteria bacterium
TAATTCCTCAACCTGATCAACCTCTTGTATCGCTAATACCGGGTGTCCTTCAAGATTGGGGTCGCACAGGGCAACACTCCGACCGATGTGCTCAAGTGAATCTTCTCTAACCAGATTCAGAATCGGTACCGGCCAGAAGAGTTCCTCGGTGGTCTGCAGAGACTCCGCAACTGATAACGCATCGGCTTTCGACATAAAGCCGGTCAGCGGTGTGAAATAGCCCGCTCCCAACATTACCGCGTTGGCAGCGGCCGCCGAACTGATGGTCAAAGTAGCGTACTTGCGTATTTCAACCTGAAGCCGTGCCCGCTCCCCCTCATCATCAACGTAACGTGGCTGCAGTTGATCTGACTGATAGGGCTTAATCAAAGCCAACTCAAGCGACTCATATGCGCCCCTATCAGTCGGTCCGCTTGCCAACCGGTCTTAGTCATCTGACCTTGGTACTAGAGCCGTCGACGGTGCGACGCAATCGGACCGCCTCGGCCAATTGTTCGACCACAGTCACACTGTCCTCCCACCCAATGCAGGCATCCGTAATGCTGACGCCGTATTGCAGCTCTTGGCCAGGGACAATATCCTGCCTGCCAGACTCGATGTGACTCTCTACCATGACCCCCATGATTCGGGTATCCCCTGCTGCAACCTGCCCTGCTACATCCTGAGTGACCAGTAGCTGTCGTTCATGTTGCTTGAGACTGTTGGCATGGCTGAAGTCGATCATCAGCCGCGGCGGCAATCCCGCACGTTGCAGTAGATTCGCCGCTACCGCTACATTTTCGCCATCGTAGTTTGGTTCTGTGCCACCGCGCAGAATCAGATGGCAATCCTGATTTCCGCTGGTAGTAAAGATAGCCGACTGTCCCGCATGGGTGAGCGAAAGAAAATTATGTGAATGGTTTGCAGCCGAAATCGCATCAACTGCAATTTTGAGATTGCCATCGGTTCCATTCTTGAAACCAACTGGGCAAGACAGACCAGACGCCAATTCTCGGTGAAGCTGACTTTCTGTCGTGCGTGCACCAATTGCCCCCCAACTAACAAGATCAGCGGTGTATTGGGGGGTTAGCAAATCAAGATACTCAGTGCCTGCCGGCACACCGTTTCCATTCAAGTCCAACAGAAGTTCACGCGCAAGACGCAGTCCTTTCTCTATCCGGAACGTCCCATTCAGGTCTGGGTCATTGATTAATCCCTTCCACCCTACCGTTGTGCGTGGCTTTTCAAAATAAACCCGCATTACTAATTCAAGATCTTCTCTGTAACGCTGACGAAGCGTCAGTAGACGATCTGCATACTCACGGGCAGCATCGACATCATGAATCGAACACGGTCCAATAATGACCAGTAGTCGATCATCTTTGCCCTCAAGCATATGATGCACAGCCTCGCGGGTTGACCTGATCAACTCCGCGGCCCCTGGAGAAACCGGATGCTCTTCACATATCACGGCAGCACAGGACACATCGCGTATCGCAGCAATTCTAAGATCAAGCGTATTTGGTTGCGTCATCGAGTCATCCTTTTGTGGCCACAACGAGTTGCACAAAAAAAGGGGCGCGAGTATACCACCCGAATTCGAGTCACCGCCCGTAAAAACGACGTTTTATCCCGTTGGCGAAAAGTCCTACTCTTCTTCAGGTCGTTGGAAAGCGTTGCTGAGTCGTTTCTGCACATCCAACGGGGCCGGCTCGTAGGCATTGAAGTGCATCGAAAAATTACCTTCTCCACCGGTCATCGATTTCAGTTTTGACTGGTAGTCTTCCATTTCAGCCAGTGGGACCTGACCGGAAATCGCGACCACCCCCGCAGCAAGCGAGTCCGTATTGGAGACTCGGCCACGTCGCGAAGAAAGGTCACCTGCCACATCGCCCATGCTGTCGCTCGGTGCTGTGATTTCAACATCGGCTATCGGCTCAAGAACAACAGGATTGGCCTTAGCTATCGCTTCGAGGAAAGCCTTGCGCCCTGCAGACACGAATGCGATCTCTTTTGAATCAACCGCATGATATTTCCCGTCGTAGACCGTGACGCGAACATCCTGTATTGGAAACCCGGCAAAAGCGCCACCCTCCAGAACCTGTCGCACGCCTTTTTCTACCGCCGGAATAAACTGTGATGGAATCACACCACCCACTATCGCGTTAACGAATTCAAATCCCTCCCCACGTGGCATCGGTTCAACACGAAGATATACCTCACCAAATTGACCCGCACCACCGGTCTGCTTCTTGTGCCGACAATGCCCCTCCGACTTGCGAGAGATGGTCTCCCGGTATGGGATAGTGGGAACAGCTGTCTCAACTTCAATACCATACTGCTCCTTCATTCTTTCAAATGCGATACGAAGATGAAGGTCTCCCATGCCACGGAGAACAGTTTCATTAGCAGCAGCATTACGCTCAATGCGAAGACATGGGTCCGATTCGATTAACTTGCCCAATGCTTCGGC
>DUBL01000129.1:2572-24189 GCA_012960345.1 Gammaproteobacteria bacterium
CGAATTGAGATGAATACCATCGACTTTGGCTAACATCATGATGTCGCCAGCAATCGCCAATGCGCGCTCCCGCGGCTCCTTGCCAAGCGGGCTGGCCATATTGGCCGCCTTGATGGCCTTACGCGCATCGTCAACAAACAATGGTTCGTCCTTGTTGAGGGTCCCTTGATGCACTCGGAAATAGATCTGACGACCGACAAATGGGTCAAAGGCAACTTTGAATACGTGCCCCAATAGAGCTTTCTCAGGGTCAGCGGAGACCGCTAACGCCGTCTCCTCCTCCGCACCGGTGACGAACTTCAGGGGATTGCCTTCTTTAGGATTGGGCATTAAACGAGTGATCACTTCAAGTAATTCCGTAACGCCTGCACCCGTCTCAGACGACAAAAAACACACCGGCACTAAATGCCCCTCACGCATTGCTTGCTCGAACGGGTCATGCAATTGATCGGGTGACACTTCGCCCTGGTCCAGGTAAACAGTCATCAACTCCTCATCAACCTCTACCACTTGATCGACAATCGCCGTATGTGCCTCCTCCACCGATGAAAAATCAGCATCACCCGCAGGATCAAAAAAACAATCGACCACAGTAGTGGCGTCACTCGTGGGCAAATTGACGGCGAGACACTCTCGACCGAAAGCATCACGAATCTCATCGTAAACCCCCGCCAGATCGGTTCCGGGAATATCGACCTTATTCACGACGACCATACGACAGCGGTTAGCATTTTTCGCCCACTCCATCATGCGCCGGGTTGTGCCTTCAACTCCGCTGGCCGCATTGACGACCACTACCACCGTTTCGACCGCCGACAAAACACTAAGGGTTACGCCGACAAAATCTGGAGCGCCCGGTGTATCAATCAAATTGATCTGATGCTTATCGTAGTGAAAAGCCGCGATTGACGCTTCCAGTGAGTGCTGGTGTTTTTTTTCTAAAATATCAAAGTCATTGATCGTACTGCCTTTATCAACCCGACCGGCTGAAGTAATCGCACCGGCCTTATGAAGCAGCGCTTCAGCCAAAGACGTCTTTCCGGAGCCCGCGTGACCGACGAGGACTACGTTTCTGATATCAGCCGTTGTGTATTCTGTCATCTCGCCTCCTCCATCCAACTCTGTGGTAACCCGTTCTTGTCATACCTCGCGGCACACCAACATCAGCTAAATGACCGCTAGACATGCCAGACATGCCAGACATGCGTGAATTTTTTGTTATCGATTGGGTTAGGGGTAGCACGAAAACGATCTTGAATCAAGATTGATCGGCCAGTGGGTTCCCGATGCCGTGTCCCGCAGGCAACCACAACAGCAATGCGCGAGGTCAGCGAAGGCCACAACGACCGCAACCCCGAGCCCGGACCACCGTCGACTTATTATGTCCATCAGGACCTGTGATAGGCAAAAAAGACCCATCGTCGCTGGCGCCACAGTTGCATCGATGAGAACTCTTGCCTAAAGTTCGGCCCCTGTAATCAGGAGACGGGAGCTTCGAGCGAATGAAACACAAATGGCTGACGGCACTCGGCGTGATGGCCATCATGATGAGTGACCTGGCGACAGCCGACGGGGATCCCCTCGCCGGTCAAGAAAAGGCATACACGTGTATGGGCTGTCACGGTGCCCCAGGCATGCGCAATGCTTACCCAGCGTATCGTGTTCCCAAACTTGGGGGCCAACATGCAGGTTATATCGTAACGGCCCTTAAAGCCTACCGGAACAAGAGCCGTTCCCACCCTACAATGCAAGCGCAGGCTTCGACTTTAAGTGATGCTGACATGGAAAATATTGCGGCTTACTTCATGACTCTCGGTAAGCATTAGTCTTGAACCAACACGCCCACACGACATAACGATTACGGCCTGACCCAACAGGAGTCCCAGCTGTCATGATTAGAATGGTTTATTACGCATTACCACTCACCCTTGCGTTATCCGTCATTACCACGCCCGCTTCCGCAGGTGGTGACCCTAATGTCGGAAAAGAAAAGTCAGCGCTCTGTGCGGGCTGTCATGGTGCTAACGGCAACAGCGCCAACTCTCAGTTCCCCATTCTCGCCGGGCAATATCCAGAGTACTTGGTTCGCGCACTGGCGGATTACAAATCTGGGGCGCGAAATAACCCGATCATGAAAGGCATGGTAACCGGACTGTCTCCGGACGACATGCGAGACTTAGCGGCCTACTTTTCTTCCCAACCCTCAGCACTTTCCAGCCCTACTAACTGGTAAAACGATCGCCGTACGGTTGTTTCCTCTATCCCCGGCCGGATTTACCCGAGGCCGGCATTCTTTGCACTAAACTGACGATCACTCAAAGGTGCCAACGCCACAGACTCCCGACCCGACCAAGAACGGTGACTCATGAGCCACTTTATTGACCAGATTATCGAAGCTGCCCTAGAAGAAAATCCTGGGTTAACTGTCACCACGCGTTTTCCGCCCGAACCTAACGGGCACCTGCACATTGGCCATGCAAAATCTATCTGCCTGAACTTTGGAATAGCGGAAGTTTATGGGGGCAAGTGCTTCATGCGCTTTGACGATACAAATCCCCTCAAAGAAAGTGCTGAGTACGTCACCGCCATCATGACCGATGTGCGCTGGTTGGGATTTGACTGGGACGACAGGCTGACCCACGCCTCGGATTACTTCGAATCACTTTACGCATGGGCAGTGGAGCTAATTCGAAATGGAAAAGCTTACGTTTGCTCTCTCGATGGTGAGGAAATGCGCGTGTCCCGTGGCTCACTCACTCGACCTGGTAGTAACAGCCCCTATCGAGATCGTTCCACCACTGAAAATCTTGATCTCTTTGCCCGAATGCGCGCAGGAGAATTCCCTGATGGCACGCATGTTTTGCGGGCAAAAATTGATATGTCCTCACCCAACATGAATCTGCGTGACCCGGCGTTGTATCGCATCCGTCATCAGCCTCACCAACGAACCGACAGTGAGTGGTGTATCTACCCGATGTACGATTACACGCACGCACTATCCGACGCGCTTGAGGGAATAACCCATTCATTATGCACACTGGAGTTTGAAGACCACCGCCCCTTGTACGACTGGGTATTGGATCACACCACTGCACCTTGCCACCCTCAACAAATAGAGTTCTCACGTCTTGAGTTGGACTACACGGTCACGAGCAAACGTTTACTGACTCAACTGGTAAACGCCGGTGCTGTTGACGGTTGGGATGACCCCCGCATGCCAACACTGGCGGGAATGCGCAGGCGCGGCTACCCCCCCGCCGCCATTCGAGATTTCTGTAATCGAATCGGTGTAACGAAAAAAAATCAACGCATAGCGATGAGCGTCCTTGAACAATGCGTTCGGGAATCTCTGGAACCAACAACACCGCGTGCACTCGGTGTCCTACGGCCAATCAAACTAATTATCGACAACTATCCCGCCGGAGTTTTCGAGGAATTTGATATTCCCAACCACCCAAATGACCCATCTGCTGGAAGTCGAAAAGTAATGTTTGGGCGCGAGATATATATAGACGAGGCGGATTTTCTCGAGGACCCACCTCGGCGTTTCTTTCGACTATCGCCAGGCCGCGAAGTCCGACTGCGATATGCCTACTATGTGACTTGCGTTGACGTTGACCGCGACTCCAACGGCGATATCTCAACCATCCATTGCACCTACGACCCTGACAGCCGTGGCGGCGGCACACCAGATAAGCGCAAGGTCAAAGGAACACTCCATTGGGTATCGGCGGCACACGCGCTACCTGCACAAGCCAGACTCTACGAGCCGCTGTTTTATTCAACCAATCCCTTGGAAGACCCGAATGTTGAACTAACAGATCAATTGAATGCGACATCACGCACAGTGATCCAGAACGCACAACTAGAATCCAGCCTACAACACGCCTCTGTCGGCACGCGTGTTCAACTGGAACGGATCGGCTATTTCTGTGTCGATCCAGACACTCAACAAGATCGACTCGTTCTTAATCAGATCGTTGCCTTACGCGATTCTTTGCCACGCGACAAACCGTCATGAAGCGTCGTCAGGGTGTTCCATGGATGACGGCAGACGCCTATGCACACTCCCTTAGCGGTTTGACGGTCAACTTGCTAGTCCACCAGATTGACGCTGCTCTTGATTTTCATGAGCGGGTTCTCATGGTTAAAACGGTCTATAGCGACCCGGACTTTGCTGTTGTCCGTGGTTATGATGCCGAGTGGATACTGCACGCCGATCACACCTACGACGAACACCCCGCGCGAAAGCGGCTTCAGGCGTTTCCGCAACGAGGGGGCGCCCTAGAACTGCGTTTACATGGCTGTGACCCCGATGCCGCCGCACGACGTGCCGAGGCATTAGGCTACGAGGTGATACAGACTCCGACCGACAAAGCCCATGGACTGCGCGAAACCTATCTCGTGGACTCAGACGGCTATCTGTGGGTGCCAGATATGCCTGTAGCTTCCGTTTCGAGGCACGACCACGGTGTGTGATCCAAATGTTTGTCTCAGTGCTGGTCTCTTACGCATAATCGACTGACTCGATTCCTCTGCGGACCAACCAAACCACAAGCCATGTCAACAGAACCTGAAACGCCTTTGCTAGACAGTGGATTTCGTCACCGAGACCGCTCTGTGCAACCCAGACTGCTGTGGCCAGAATATAAATCGACGCTGAACCGCGCACCCACTCAACCCTTGGTCCCACTCTCACCCACTTTGTCGGAAATTACTGGGCCAACCTTTTCTCCACAGGAGATCGATCTAGCTGATCGAGACTTGCTGAAAAATGCCCGAATCGATCGCGACCCGTTGGGCGAACGAACTTTGCTTACGGGCCGCGTCATAGATCAAGATGGCACACCCGTTTGCGCCACGAGGATAGAAATCTGGCAAGCCAATGCTGCTGGGCGTTACCAACATGCGAGCGACAACTACCAGGCGCCACTCGACCCCAATTTCAGCGGCTATGGCTGCTGCCTCACCGATGAATTAGGCAATTACGAGTTTCTGACTATCCGTCCGGGGCCTTACCCTTTTGCCAACGGCGCCAATACTTGGCGCCCTTCCCACGTGCATTTTTCAATCTTTGGGCCTGCCTTCGCGACCCGCCTGGTAACACAGATGTATTTCGAAGGAGACCCTCTAATCCGGGACTGCCCGATGCTCGGTTCGATTCCCGATCGCAGTGCCCAATCTCGACTCGTTGCAGCATTCGATATGGAGCGATCGCGACCCTTTGACTGTCTTGCCTACCGCTTCGATCTGGTATTGCGGGGTCCGAAACAGACGCATTTCGAAAATCGACCGGACGGGTTGTAAATCATGTCAAAAGATCCGCTACACCATGAAACATCATCTCAAACCGTCGGACCCTTTGTCCACATTGGGCTCTATCCCACAGTCTCCGGTATCCTGGCGCGTTCTCGCACCTATGGTAACCAATTGGCCACCACGCATGCATATGGCCAACGTATTCGAGTCGAAGGTCAGATCATCGACGGCAATGGCGAAACGGTCCGAGACGCCTTGCTTGAATTCTGGCAAGCGGATGGACTTGGCCGCTATGCACACCCTGCCGATCCTCAGGCAGAATCCGCGGACGCTGGCCTGAGCGGATTTGGTCGTTCCGTGACTGACCCTGACACGGGGACATGGACGTTAGAGTCAATTAAGCCTGGCACGGTCAGGGATCTTAACCAACGGCCCATGGCACCCCACATCAATCTTGCTTTGTTCGCGCGCGGGCTGAATATTCACTTGCATAGTCGCATCTATTTTGATGACGAAGTGAAAGCGAATGCCCTCGATCCTGTGCTACAGCAGTGTGTGCCAGCTCCGCGCCGACAAACACTTATCGCCCGCCGCAAGGAACCCACACAAGACCCCTGTGTTTACCGATTTGATATGGTGCTACAAGGGAAAAACGAAACCGTGTTCTTTGATCTCTGACCGCATTAGAAACGGAGGCACTCGTCCATACGGCCAAAGAATGCGTTGCCTTATCGGTGCTAGTTGAGATCAGAGAAAGTACGACCCTCACGTACCAGTTGCTCTAGCAACGACGACGGCTTCCAGAAAACATCGTCTGTCCTCGCGTAATCCTTTAGCGCCTTCAGGATCTCGTCTAACCCCGTTTCGTCCGCAAAATGCATTGGACCTCCTCTCCATCGGGGAAATCCGTAGCCAAAAACCTTCACCATATCGATGTCCAAGGGTCTCAGCGCAATGCCCTCCTCTAGCACCCGCGCTGCTTCGTTAATCATAGCCAGCATGACTCGGTTCTGTATTTCTTCCACAGAAAAAAAACGTCGCTGGATACCATGCCGCGCTGACTCAGTATGAATAACCTGCTCTACCTCTGGATTCGGTAAAACAGTTCCATCGGCCTGGTACACATACCAACCCCGACCGCTCTTGCGACCAAACCAGCCGCGTTCACACAGCCGATCTGCGATTTCCACATAGCGCTCTCGCCGAGCGCGCGTGGGTGCCAACCGCTGCCGGTTCGCCCATCCAATATCCAACCCTGCTTGATCCATGACTCGAAAAGGGCCCATCGCCATACCGAATGATTCCATCGCCTGGTCTATCTCCCAGGGCATCGCGCCATCTTCAAGCATGTAATCGATCTGCTTACGGTAATGAAACAATATTCGATTGCCAATAAATCCGTCACAAACACTAGCCAGCACGCCGACCTTGTCTAACCGGCGCGCGAACGCAAGGCAGGTCGCTACGACGCGGGGATCCGTTTTCTCGCCTTTAACCACTTCAATCAAGCGCATCAACTGCGCGGGCGAGAAGAAGTGTAAGCCAATAACATCCTCTGGTCGGGTGGTAGCGGCTGCGATCTCATCGGTATTCAGATAAGAGGTGTTGGTTGCCAGGATAGTCCCTTCCGGAGCGTGCTCATCGAGTCGCCGGAAAACCTCTTTTTTTACCTCCATGTCTTCAAACACGGCTTCAATAACAAGCTCGGCAGTAGACAAACAGCCGTAGTCCGTATCGGTCACCAAGCGTTGACACGCCGCAGTGTGGTTAGAAGAAGTCATTCGACCGCGCTCGACAAATTCCTGCAGGCTGGCTTCGATCCCCTCTCTAGCCCGAGCGCCTTCTACCAGAGTGCGCTCCAAGAGCACCACATTAAACCCTGCCTTGAGCGCGCATACCGCGATGCCGATACCCATGGTGCCACCGCCCACAATGCCGAGATGCTGGATATCACTAGCATGTGTGTTTTCCAGTCCCGGAATTTTGGCCACCGCTCGTTCGGCGAAAAACACATGTCGAAGGGCCCGTGACTGGGCGGATGTCCGCAATGCCTGGAATACTGTACGTTCGTTCCGAAGGCCTTCTTCGAAGGGCACGCTCAAACCAAATTCAATCGATTCAAGTGCCTTCAATGGACTTTCCTGTCCCCTGGCCCGCCGAATGACGCTGGCCCGCTTCTCGACAAAAACTGACGTTGGTGGGTCTTCTGGCGACGCTCTTTGACTCAGCGGCACCGGCAACTGCGTTGACCCACGATTCGCGAAGTCAACCGCAAACTCAATCTCATCACCTTCTATGAGCGCATCAACCAAGCCAAGCGCAACCGCTTCGTCGGCCCCCATCGGCCGACCAGAAGTCACCAGATCAATCGCAACGTCAATTCCAACCAGACGGGGCAACCGTTGTGTACCCCCAGCACCAGGAATCAATCCCAGTTTTACCTCCGGCAAAGCCAACCGGGCCTCGCTGCCTGCGAGCCGGTAATGGCATCCCAACGCAAGTTCCAGACCCCCGCCAAAAGCCACTCCGTGAATCAATGCCACAACTGGTTTGGGGCAAGCCTCGATCAGGCGAATAATGTCTGGCAAACTCGGGGCTTGGGGTGCTTGATCGAATTCGCGGACATCCGCTCCGGCACAGAATGCGCGACCTTCACCGCAAAGAATCGCGCCCTTGATCTCACTATCCGTCATGACTTTAGTTAATACACGGTCCAGTCCCAATCTGACCGAATGCGATAACGTATTGAGCGGCGGGTTAGAAATCGTAATCACAGCAATTGCGCCGCGTTGTTCGAGAATCACCGGTGTTCGTTGATCTTGAGTCATGACCTCATATCCAGAAATCCAAGAAAGCGCCAACCAATTTCAGCGCGTTAAAGTGCTCAGCCTAACAAATGCTTTGTTGCTCCTAGCCATATCTGGCCCGCACAACGCCACATCAGGTCCATCATGCCCAACAACAACACCCTAACAATCAACAATCTAAAACTTGAGTATCGCGCAGTAGGTGACATCAGGTCACGCAAAAAAACTATCGTGATGCTTCATGAAGGCCTCGGGTGTGTTTCGCTGTGGAATGACTTCCCCGAACGCCTCGCGGAGGCAACCGGTTGGCGGGTGATTACCTATTCACGCAGCGGCTACGGATCTTCGTCACCGTGCGACCTACCCCGCCCATTGACTTATATGCACGACGAGGCCTTCGAGGTGCTCCCCGCGGTACTCGACCGTGTGGGTTTCGATGGTGGGATCCTTCTCGGACACAGTGATGGGGCCTCCATTGCTGCTATGTACGCTGGCGCTCACTCCGATGATCGCCTGCGGGGGCTAGTCCTAATAGCTCCCCATTTCTTTATCGAAGCGGCCGGGTTGGAAGCCATCGAACGGGCCCGGATTGCATTCGTTAATGGCGATTTGCGCCCGCGCCTTGAGAAGCACCACAAGGAAAACATCGACTGCGCATTCTGGGGTTGGTGTAACGCCTGGCTAGACCCAGACTTTGAACGGTGGGACATTCGGGAACACTTGTCCGATATCGCTCAACCCGTGCTCGCCATACAAGGGGTAAATGACGAATACGGCAGCCTCGAACAACTGGACGAGCTTGAGGCATATTGCCGGGCCTCCGTGGCCCGCTTCATTATCCCCAACTGTGGACACGCGCCTCACCGCGAAAAGCCGGCAGCGACACTCAGTGCAATTCACACTCTAATTAATAGACTGCCGTAACCTTGTACACCTGTTCTTCACCTCACAACTGGTGCACTACGGTCTTAATCGGTTCATAATTCAGTCGTATTACAGACACCCACACGTTGACTTGATGCCAATGCAAATTAACTTCCAGACCGACCCCGAAAATTACCGGCACTGGCATCTGGAAATTAATGGCGACGTCGCAACATTGCGGCTTGATGTCTCTGAAGACGGTGGCCTATTCGATGGTTATCAACTAAAACTAAATTCTTACGATCTCGGTGTTGATATCGAGCTTTATGACGCGACCCAACGTTTGCGTTTCGAGCATCCTGCAGTTCGTGCCGTTGTCATTCGTTCTAACCTGGATCGCGTCTTTTGTGCCGGTGCGAATATCCGGATGCTGGCCAGCGCCAGCCATCATCTCAAGGTCAATTTCTGCAAATTCACTAACGAGACGCGTAACGGTATCGAAGACGCGAGCACTCATTCCAGACAACGTTATCTATGTGCCGTTAATGGAGCCTGCGCCGGGGGGGGCTACGAATTGGCTCTCGCTACGGATTACATTATGCTGGCCGATGACGGGGCATCCTCTGTCTCACTTCCAGAAGTCCCGCTACTGGCAGTACTCCCAGGGACAGGCGGCCTAACACGAGTGACTGACAAGCGTCGCGTCCGACGCGATCTTGCCGATGTATTTTGCACACTGGAAGAGGGCGTCAAAGGCCAGCGGGCACTCGATTGGCAGTTGGTAGATGAGATCGTTCCGGCCAGTGATTTCGATTCAGCCGTAGAAAAAAGTGCCCAAAAGCTCGCAGCGACGTCCGATCGTCCAAGCGATGGAAAAGGTATTGTCCTGGAGCCCTTGAAACGACGGTCTACGCCTGATCATCTGGCCTATTGCGCGGTCGACCTGACTATTTCGCGGGATGTAGGGGTTGCCACGCTCACCATATCGGGCCCCCCATCCCCTCCACCCACCAATTTGGCCGAGCTGATCAACAGCGGGTCTGCGTTCTGGCCATTGAACACTGCCCGAGAATTAGACGATGCGATCCTGTATCTGCGCTTTAACGAACCAGAGATAGGGGTACTTAAGTTTGCCAGTCACGGTGACCTGTCAAGAGTCCTCTCCTATGACCAGTTTCTGGAACAACATTCTGATCACTGGCTTTGCAGAGAAATTAGACTGTACTGGAAGCGTGTGCTGAAACGACTCGATGTAACTTCCCGTTCCATGATCAGCGTCATCGAACCTGGCAGCTGCTTTGCCGGCACTCTCGCTGAAATACTTTTTGCCTGTGACCGGAGCTACATGCTGAGCGGAATGCCGGAAGGCACCAACATACCACCCGCCAGTATTTTACTTACCAGCGTCAATTTTGGTGCATATCCAATGTCTAACGGTCTAACCAGACTGGAGACCCGTTTCCTGGGGCAACCGGAATTGCTGAAAGAAGCCGAAATAAGGGTTGACGCTCCATTGCTGGGTGACGAATGCGAATCAATGGGATTAGTAACATTTGCATTTGATGAAATTGACTGGGATGACGAAATACGAATTTTTCTCGAGGAACGCACCGCGTTCTCACCTGACGCCCTGATCGGGATGGAGGCCAACCTGCGTTTTGCTGGACCCGAGACTATGGAAACAAAGATTTTTTCTCGCTTAAGTGCATGGCAGAACTGGATTTTCCAACGGCCAAACGCCGTTGGTCAGAAAGGGGCGCTGAAGCGCTATGGAAGCGGCCAAAAAGGAGAGTTCAACCGGGAACGGGTGTGATTGACCCTACCCCGAACGGAGAATAATCAATGACTGATTCGGTCAACGTCAACTATGACACCTTGATACCCAATAATGTTGGCCTCGCTTCCGATCGTCGAGTGCTGCGCGGCCTCGAACAGTGGCACAGCAACTACCTCAATTGGTGGAAACAAACTGGACCGGAAGGCTTTCAAGATGCATCCGTTTACTTGCGCACTGCCGTTAGCGTCGAACGTGAAGGCTGGGCAAAATTCGGTTTTGTCAAAATGTCAGACTATCGTTGGGGCATCCTGCTAGCCCCAGCCATTGAGGATCGACGTATCCCATTTGGCTTGCATAAAGGCGAACCTGTTTGGCAGGAAATACCTGGAGAATACCGCGCCATGCTCCGCCGGCTCATCGTCATACAAGGCGACACCGAACCGGCATCGGTCGAGCAACAACGTTATCTTGGCCAAACGGCCCCATCACTTTACGACATGCGCAATGTTTTTCAGGTAAATGTTGAAGAAGCCCGTCACCTGTGGGCCATGGTCTACCTGCTTCACAAATATTTCGGCCGCGATGGCCGCGAAGAAGCACAAGAACTACTTAGTCGCCGTTCGGGGGACAAAAACAGACCTCGATTACTGGGTGCATTCAACGAAGAAACACCGGACTGGTTATCTTTTTTTATGTTTACATTTTTTACCGACCGTGATGGCAAGATGCAACTTGAAAGCCTGGCGCAGTCAGGATTCGACCCTCTGTCACGCACCACTCGTTTTATGTTAACGGAAGAAGCCCATCACATGTTTGTTGGCATAAGCGGTATTTCCCGCGTCATCCAAAAAACTTGTAGCGCAATGAAAGAAGCAGGCATCGAAGATCCGAATGCAATTGAAAAAATTCGCTCTCTAGGAGTTATTGACCTGCCCACTATCCAGAAGAAAGCCAATTTTCATTATTCCGTTTCACTTGATTTGTTTGGATCAGAACTTTCGACCAATGCGGCTAATTTTTTCAATTCGGGACTTAAAGGACGTTACCAGGAAAACGATATTGACGATGATCATTGCCTTACCGACGCGACTTACCCAGTCATGCGTTTGATCAACGGTGTAATCACGCAAACTCAGGAAGCCGCTTTGCCAGCACTCAACACGAGACTCCGCGATGATTACGTGCGCGACTGCGCGCGGGGCGTTGAACGATGGAATCAACTCATTGCTAAAGAAGCAATTGAGTTTTCTATCGAACTGCCGCACGTTGCATTCAATCGACATGTTGGGGAGTTCTCCAGCATCAATGCAACGCCGCAAGGAATGATTATTAACGAGGCCAAGTGGCAGAAAAATATACAAAAGTACTTGCCGTCAGTTGAAGATAAGGACTACATCGCTTCGCTGATGAGATCCGTAACGGCGCCTGGCAGTTATGCGTCCTGGATCTCTCCGCCAGCCCGCATGATCGATAACAAACCGGAAGATTTTGAATTTGTTCGAATCCAACACTGAGCCGTGCCGGCATAATGGTCACGAACGGTGACTAACAACGGCCCCCCGTTTCGTGCGGATCATGTGGGTAGTCTGCTCCGGCCGCCCTCCTTAAGGCAGGCCTACCGTGACCATCGGAATGGCAAGGCAACTGATGCCTCACTGGCTATAGCCCAAGACGACTCCATTCGGGAGGCTATCGCCCTCCAGGAAGCGGTGGGACTCGAATCAATCACTGATGGAGAATTCCGCCGCGCTTCCTATTGGTCGAGCTTTGTCGAACGGGTTGACGGGTTGGACATTAAAGATGCTGCTTTCACGTTTCGTGACGAATGCGGCCATGAACAGGCATTCACCGCCCCCCATGTCAGCGGTCCTGTGCGACGGCAACAAGCCATCGCAGTCGATGAATTTGACTTTGTTCGTGCATCAACGAGTCAAACACCCAAGACCACCCTGCCCTCACCGCCATCCATGCACTTCTGGCGAGTGGATCAAGGCATTGATAAAGCTGTGTATCCCGACGCTAAAAGCTATTTCACTGATCTTGCCGCTGTCTACCGACAGGAAATTGCAGCACTCGCAGCCGCGGGGTCAACCTACATCCAATTGGACGACGTCCCGTTTGCCATGTTGTGTGACCCTGAAGTTCGTGCGGAGGTGGCGTCAAAAAATATCGATCCCGACCAATTGCTTCAGGATTACGTCGCCCTGTGCAACGACAGCCTTCGCGATCGTCCTCCAGGTGTCACTGTCGCAATGCACTTTTGCCGAGGCAACTATAAAGCACACTTTCTGTCCCAGGGAGGATACGAAGCGGTTGCTGACCTACTCTTTAACGGGCTGGCAGTGGATGCCTACTTTCTGGAATTTGATTCTCCCAGAGCAGGCGATTTCACGCCTCTACGGTTTATACCAACGGGCCGACGCGTTGTGCTGGGACTGATCTCAACCAAAACTCCAATCCTGGAAAACCCCGATACGTTAATGCGTCGTCTCGATGAAGCGGCATTGCATATTGACCCCGCCGCGATATGCATCAGCCCACAATGTGGATTCGCAAGCACCATCGGCGGTAACCCGCTAACCATCAGTGAACAACGTGCCAAACTCAGTCTGGTGGTAGAAACAGCAGCCGCCTTGTGAAGACAATCGACTTCTTTAATTAAAAGCCTAGATAGCGACTCATTACGTCACTGCCATCCACAAGCGATCGCGAGTCACCCTGCCAGACGATGCACCCCTTCTCGATAATGAAATGATGATCGGCAATCACAGCGAGATCTCGCACATTCTTGTCAATGACTAGTATAGATAACCCCTCTGCTTTGAGTTGAGCAAGACAAGCCCATATATCCCTCCGGACCAATGGCGCGAGCCCTTCAGTCGCTTCGTCCAGTATCAGCAACCGGGGGTTGGTCATTAGCGCACGCCCGATCGCCAACATCTGTTGTTCGCCCCCTGACAACAAGTTACCCGGTCCTTTTAAACGCACCGCCAATGCAGGAAACATATCCAACACACGATCAAGACTCCAGCTTCTGGCCTTGTTATTCGTTAACTTGGCCGTGGCAACAAGATTTTCCAGCACCGTCAAATTCGGAAAAATCTGTCGCCCTTCAGGGACCAACCCGATGCCCATTTGCGCCACCCGATAACTCGGTAGGTTAGTGACCTTTTGTCCCTCCCACCACACCTCGCCTTCTCGAACAGGCAGCATCCCCATAATGCAGTGCACAGACGTTGTCTTACCCATTCCGTTTCGGCCCATCAGCGTCACAACCTGGCCCGGTTTAACTTTAAAACAAGTACCGAACAGGGCCTGACTCGCACCATAAAACGCCTGGATATCGTTGACCTCTAGCATGCGTTTACTTTTATTTTCACGTATTCGAACATCATGTCTCGCTGGCCTACTTGACCGCCGTATTCATGTCTTCGCCCAGGTAAGCCTCGCGCACCAATCGATCAGCGCGAATAACATCCGGTGTACCCGTTGCGATGGCCCGACCCTCAACCATCACAGTGATTCTATCGGCGAGTGCAAACACCGCATCCATATCATGTTCAACCAATATGATGGTGCGTGAGCCCTTCAATGATTCCAGCATAGACACCATACGAGTGGAATCCTCCCGCCCCATCCCGGCAGTGGGCTCATCCAGAAAAACCAGCTCTGGATCGGTCGCCAACACCATCGCTAACTCCAGTTGCCGATGTTCTCCATGAGACAAAGGTCCTGCGATCTGCATTGCTTCAGCCTCAAGACCCACCTGGGTCAGTGCCCGCATGGCCGGCTCCGTTAACTGGTCGTCAACAATCGCCGACTCCCAAAACCGGTAGGAGTGCCCTGCCTTCGCCTGCACTGCCAACACCACATTTTCAAGCACCGTCATGTCATGAATGATGCTGGTGATCTGAAAAGATCGTGCCATGCCAAGATGTGGCCGCCGGTAGGCCGGCATCCGAGTAATATCCCGGCCGCGGAAAACAACCTGACCCGCATCCGGTAACCCCACTCCAGTTAACTGTGACACCAGCGTGGTCTTGCCCGCACCGTTGGGCCCGATCACGGCATGGACTTCTCGTTCCAGCACATCAAGGGTCAACCCGTTAATTGCCGCTACGCCACCAAATGATTTGTACAAATCTTTAATACCCAAAATAACCGACTCGCCCATATCAGCGCTCCGGGCGTCTGCCGAGCCAGCTATCGATACCACCCTTAGCGAACAAGACCACCAAAATGAGAAAGATTCCAAATATCAATTGCCAATACAACCAGAATCCTGAAAGGATCTCCTCCAGGAGGATAAATAAACTGGCACCTAGCACCGGGCCAAAGAGGCTGCTCGTCCCACCTAGCACCACCATAAAGATCAACTCTCCTGATCGAGTCCAATCCATCATTTCCGGACTGATAAAACTGGTGAAGTTACCGAGTAAAGCGCCTGCATAACCGCACAACGCCCCTGCGATGACGTAACACACCAGTCTGTAGCGGAAAGTATCGAAACCGAGAGACTGCATTCGACCCTCATTACCGCGCGCGCCCTGAATCACCATACCGAAACGCGAATGTACGATTCGTCGGATCAAATAGAGGATACCCAGCAGAGACACAAAGCAAACGTAGTACAACACCGTGTCATTTTCTAAATTGACCCATTGTCCAAACTCGCTTCTCACTTCAATGACCAAGCCATCGTCGCCGCCATATTCTTCTATTGAAACGAAGGCGAAAAATACCATCATTGAAAATGCCATGGTGATCATGATGAAGTTGACACCACGCGTTCTCAAACACACCAGGCCTGTCAGGAAGGCGAAGGCCGCCGACACAACAACCGCTATTCCTATGTGTATGAAACCGTTATAAATCTCGTAATAGGCAGGAATGCCCACTGCGTAGGCTCCTATGCCCAGGTACGCGGCGTGCCCAAAACTGATCATCCGTCCATAGCCCAGAATTAAATTCAGACTTACCGCGGCAATCGCCAGAATTACTAGACGGGTTGCAAGCACGAGATAAAACTCTTGCCCAGTCAAAAAAGTAACAAAATCAAAATGCCCACCCAGCCAAGGCCACTGCTGCAGGATAGTGAGCGGAAGCTGCCGGTTAATAAAAACAGGCAACAGGGCCAATACCACCAGCCCTATCAGGGTTACCCATCCGCGCAACGTAAGACTTTTCATCGCTAAAAAGAACCGAACTCAGCGTCCGCGGGGCCCGAATAACCCTGACGGGCGAACAGCGAGAATAACAGCCATCAGAATGTAAATCAGCATTGCCGATACTGCGGGAGCGGACGTTTCAGCATTTTGTGCTGACATAAACATTTTAAATAAGACATCCAAATACGATCGCCCCATGATATCGATCAATCCCACCAGAATAGCCGCGATGAAGGCGCCCTTGATCGAACCGATGCCGCCGATCACGATCACCACAAACGCCACAATAATGATCTGATTGCCCATTCCGATTGATGCCTCGGTAATCGGCCCAATCATCATGCCGGCTAAACCGGCAAGCACGGCACCAATGACAAAAACAATAGAAAATAACAGTCCAATATTGACACCCAAGGCACTGACCATCTTGCGATTTGATGCCCCCGCACGAATTTGCATGCCCAGTCGAGTCTGCGTCACCAGAATGAATAATCCGAAGGCAACCGCGAGGCCAATCAGAATGATCGCCACACGATAGGTTGGCACTTCGATGGCATCGCCCAGTGAAATCTGGCCATCCAACCATGCAGGCAATGGAATGACCTGACCATCAGGCCCCCATATCATCTGTGTCAATGTGTCAAAAACGAGAATTAACCCAAAGGTTGCCAACACATGATCGAGATGATCACGCTCATAGAGGTGCCGCACGACAATCAGTTCAACCAGAATACCCACAACAGCAGTGGCTGGCAGCGCTAACAGTAGCCCCAACCAAAATGAATCCAACCACTGGGTGAGGGTTGCGCAGAAAAATGCGCCAACCATATACAGCGAGCCATGCGCCAAATTGACAAAATCCATGATGCCAAAAATCAGGGTTAACCCTGAAGCAAGCAAAAACAGCAGAATTCCGAACTGCAGACCGTTCAACAGTTGGACAGTCAGCAGCGTCCAATCCATGATGATGTCAAACCGCCGTGGAAAACAACATTAGCCTCGTGGAGCTGATTCCGGCAGGCAGAGCTTCACCACCTGCCTGCCGGATTCATTCAGCCGAATACGAGTGCAATTACAGTTTGCACTGGCCGTGATAGCTATCCTGATGATCACTCAGCACTGTCGACACATGCGACACGAACCAATCCCCGTTGGCATCCTCTTTAACCGTCCGCAGATAGAAGTTCTGGATCGGGAAATGATTGGAACCATAGCGGTACTTACCCCGCACGCTTGGAAAGTCCGCCTTTAACATGCCAGCTCGAATACCATCCTGGTTGCTGGTATCTCCGTTAACGGCGTCAACGCCACTTTTGATCAGCATAATCGCGTCGTAGGATTGTGCTGCATAATGCGTTGGGTATCGACCGGTCTTGGCCTTGAAGTCAGCGACAAATCGCTTGTTCGTCGCATTATCAAGATCTGGTGCCCAGAACATCGTATTCCACGAGCCAAGAACACCTCCAAGTTTTGCTTTCTGCAAACGCGCAAGAGACAACGCATCCACCGTAAAGACCGTGTAAAGTGGTATCTTTCCACGTAATCCGGCCTGATCATACTGCTTGATGAACGCCGGCCCGGCCGGACCCGGGTAAAAGACAAAAATAGCGTCCGCACCCGATACTTTGGCTTTCGCGAGTTCTGCGGAAAAATCAAGTTGCATGTCCTTACCCCACTTGGTCATGTCTTTTCCCACGATTTCTCCCTTAAAAGTTCGCTCAACACCCGCCACCATGTTCTTACCGGCAGCGTAGTTGGGCGACATAATGTATAGCTTCTTTACACCCTTCTTGTTCAGAACCTCCCCTGTAGCCATTGGGTTTTGATCGTTCTGCCATGAGGAAGAAAAGAAATTCTTGTGGCATAACTTTCCGGCTAACGGTGACGGTCCTGCATTGGCACTGATCAAAAATTTACCTCCATCCAATGCAGATTTCCGTGATGCGAGCAACACATGTGACCAGATAAATCCGGTGACAAAGTGCACGTCATCCTGTTTCACCAATTTGTCGGTTTTCTGTTTGCCGATTTCTGGTTTAAACCCATCGTCTTCAACGATAAATTCAACGGCTTTGCCACCCATCTTATGACCAATATGATCCAAAGCGATATTTGCGGCATCAACCATATCTCGCCCCATAGCGCCTGCCGGAGTGGTCAGTGTTGTGACAAATCCGATGCGCACGTTGTCAGCAAATGCCGACGTCGCAACCAACCCTAGTGAGAGAACAAAATACTTAAGTAAACGACTCATCATCATTCCAGCTCCTCCTTCAGCGTTGTCATAACGATATCCGGCACTGCCGGCACCGCGGTTTCTATATTCTGGCTTCCGTCTACGTTAATCATACCCCAGACATCAGAGAATCCAGAATGTCCAGATGTTCACTGTTGGGCAACCAACCAACAGGCGGGATAGGTCCCCATTTAACTGGAGTTCAACCGTTGGACTAACGCTCCCTTGATAATCTTCCTTGTTGGCGTCAACGGCATTTCCTCAACGATTTCCAGTCGTTCCGGCCATTTCACCTTGGAGACATTCTCACTTTCAAGCCACACGCAGACCTCCGTCAACGACAGATCGAATCCCGGTTGGAGGGTAACAAAACAGCAGGCCTTTTCGCCCAATATTGGATCCGGCATAGCCACAATAGCCGCCTGATCAATGGCATTGTTCTGCATTAACAGCGCTTCAATATCCGTCGGGTTGTATTTGACACCGCCACGATTGATCAAATCCTTTGTGCGGCCGGTAAGGCGGATGTACCCCGAATCGTCGATACAGGCCAAATCTCCGCTACGAAACCAGCCGTCCGTGGTAAATGCCGCCGCGTTAGCTTCGTGGTTATCAAGGTAACCACCGAATACCGACGGGCCCCGAATTTCAAGTTCGCCTTCCTCACCCGCCAACAGAATGTCACCGGCGAGCGACCGAATGCGCGCTTCATTACCACGAGCTGGAGGACCTGCGCTTGTAGCCGCAACACTCAGCGGATCCGATGCGCGAGTAAAACTCCCCGCCTGGATTTCAGTCATGCCCCATAACTGGGCAACCGTACTGGCCGGTATCGCCGCTTGATAACTTTCAAGCACATGTGTGGGACACGATGCACCAGAGAAGACAGAAAAACGCACAGATGCAAAGTCTCTCTGATTGATCAATTCTTGGCCCAACATAGCGGCTGCGTGTGCCGGGCCGAGAAACAACATAGTCGGTTGGTGTATTGAAACCGCCTGCCCCAGGTCTTGTGGCGTAAATGCAGGTAACAAAACTGCCGCCGCGCCGCGACTCAGCGCCATATGGAAGTTGAATATGCCGTAGAGATGGCTAAATGGTGCCGCTGATAGAATGCGATCATGCGCTGTGACCTCAAATTCGTCTGCCGCTGCCTCGATATTGCCGAGCATGTTCTGATAAGTTAGCGGCACCCCTTTGGGACTTGATGTCGTCCCCGAGGTATACAGCAACAGGCATGGATCCGCCGCCACTGCACGGTCATGTTGATCGAGGGGTACGCCGGACTTCGCGAGACTCCAAAATGACCGTGCTTCGCGCGGAGTCTGACCGACAACAATGACCTCCTCAAGCGAACTCAAACGACGCCTTTCGGCCAACATAATTGATGCAAGGTCGTAACCACGAAAAACATCCAAAGCGATAACAGCGCGGGCCTGGCTGTGCTCAAGAAGAGAGCCAATGTCACCGGCCCGGTATGGCATGTGAATGGGTTGTAAAACAGCACCGATTCGGGCCACAGCAAGGTGTCCGACCACAAATTCAACTGTGTTAGGTAACTGCATCGCGATAACATCACCCCGCCCCAGACCAAGCGACTTAAGACCAGATGCAATCGCGCCCACCTGCGCCTGCACCTTGGCATAGCTCATGCTGTGCTCACCGGCGATCAGCATCGGCGCATTCGGTCGTGACACGGTGGCCTGGTTTACCCAGGTATCGAGAGTGGCTTTACCCCACAAACCTTCTGTCAGAAAACGGGCAACCTCAGCCGAATTAAATGTGAGGGCTGTCCTGACCCGCATGCCAGCTTCGGGATAATTTATTCTGTCTGCCGGGTCTTCATACTTGTCTTCGCGCCAACGTCGACCGCCGCCAAGGTGAAACAGTTTTCGATGCTGATCAATTCGATAGTGCTGGCGTTCCAGGTAGACCCGAACAAAGCGAACCTGATCCACTGAAAGACCTACCCGCGACGCAATCTCGGCATCGGTAAGCCCCATGTCTGCCCGCTGTGCTTCAACCGCATCGTAATCAAGCAATCGGACGGGATCGCCTCGCCGGCGCTGTCGATTCAGACTCAGCTGATAGACGGCCTCACCGTACGCATCGATCATGTTCTGAGTCACGCCGAAGGGCATCTGTCTATTCGCCTCGGTTCTCGGTCGATGCCTCAGCCGCCTTGCGGCGTGCCAGGCCACGCTTCAACGGATTCGATAACGGTGCCTGTTGTGCGATGGGGCAAACCCGCATGCATTCAAAGCACAGCGCTAGCAGTTCACCGGCCCCAATCGAAAGTTTGTACCAGATGGCTTGACTCTCTGGACCATACAATGCCATCGCCTGATCGAGTGGGTCTTTAGCCTTGAGTGTTTCCATCAACACCCCAGGAATAGCCTCGTACTGCTGAGACATCTCAGCACATTTATCTGCTTCGAAACACGATTCCTCCGTCCGGCCATCGGCGTCGATCGTCCCACTGAGACACCCGGCTGGACAAAATTTCTGACAGGGGGTTCGACCTTGTTTTCGATACAACTCGACACAGGACGGGTGGGGACACGGGTTTTCAGTCATCGGTCCGTCACTGACAAGCGGCATCTCCGTGAAGACCGAACTGTAATAGAGCATGCCGAATTCGGGATGCAGAAGAATATCACCAGCCATTGAGCGCGCACCAATGCCTGCCACCTCAGCATGAAGTTTCATGCTTTGCATCGGAATGCGCGCTCCCTGTTCCGGATCAATGTCGGGAGGGCAAAATACTGCACGATAACCAAAAGTGGATTCAATATAGAAGGCCAGTCCAAACGCAACCTTGTACGCCAAGGTTTCCGTATCGCCGACATAGGCAAGGGTTTTTGCGTTCGCAGTCCAGGCTCCGGCCGTCCCACCGCCCACTCCGATAGAGATCACCGAGCGAACCTTTGGCATCAAGGCGCGAGGGCCGTGACCCGCGGGCGACATTCGCTCTAGAATCTCAACATCCGCTACGCCGACTGCCAGCGCCCCCTTCTTAGCGCAATAGGCATCGATGTGTGATCGAACTTCGACCGGATCAAACCCTTGTGTCATTGTGCAGATTCTGAGTTATCAATGATCGCTATCCCTGTTAACAATCTACCTGTCGCCCAAATCCTTTCCGCCGCCCGTGACCATAACACTATCGAGATCATTGATCGCAAATAAACACCCAAACCGTACTCTATCTCGATCATTCCAGAAACATATCATGCAATCGGTAACGCTGGATTTTGCCAGTTGAAGTGCGAGGTAATTGATCGATGAAGTTAATCCAACGCGGGTATTTGTAGATCGCTAACTGTGAACGTGCCAGCGCTTTAAGATCATCTTTGAGCTTTGTCGAGGCCTGGACATCATCTTTCACGACAACAAATGCGCAGGGTTTCTCTAAACCTTCCTGGGTGCGGCGACCCACCACTGCGACATCAGCAACCAGGGGGTGGCGTAACAATACCGATTCCACTTCCATGGGAGACACCCAG
>DUBL01000130.1 GCA_012960345.1 Gammaproteobacteria bacterium
ACAATAGAGAGTGAAAACTCGTCCGTTGGGGAGGCATCGTCTCTAGCTGCCAATGAATCCCGAACAATAGCAGAGGCCGCTCCATCGAATGCACCGTATGCCCTCACCAAGCCGAGTGGGAAGCCCCCTTTCCCTGGACGCCGTTCCTTTGAGGTACCTGCCGTCGGCTAATATCTTCCCTAACAGAGAAGGCGTTAGGGGTCTAAAGAAAAAATAAGAACTCGGTCCCCCCGGGAGTTTTCAAAACGCTTGATCTGCTCAAGACCAAGCGTGCTCACCACACCAACTTCGTCTTCGCCGGCACGGAGACGGACCGCAGCGAACACCGCGCCTTCCCAACGCTGCTTCTTCAAACCGCGCAATAACGACGCAAGATCCCATTCAATATGGGTTCGATCCATGTAGCGTCCCGCGTAATAGAGAATCCTTTTGTCATTGGTCACCAGGGAACCCGCGCGACCCACCGTATACGGCTGTAACCACTGGCCTGACTCACGTAGATGAAGTTTTGTCGCAGGATTGTGTATGCCGCTAATACTCTCGCCAGCAACCCACAACAAGACAATCACCGCCACCAGCAATCTCGGACCCTTCAAATCACGCCAGCGAATTCGCTTTAGAACCTGTTCCAAAACAAACGGCACTGCCAGCAGGGCCGTCACAGACAATGTCAACATGTACCGCGGCGCAAGAAACAACTTGATCAAAACGAATACCAGCAAAATAGCCAGGTTGATCGCAAGCAGCGCCAACCAGATGCGGCGTTGATCGCTATCGGGAAAGCACAGGCCGCTGGTGTAGCCGTACACCGCCAACACTGCGAAAGGCACGGTTAACTCCGATAAGATGGCACTGATCACAATGGTCGTGACCGTTAGACCAAACAACACGTAGGCATACCCCGCCGAATAACGACCAAGGAATTCCTGACGCAGGAGATCGAGTTTGCCCGATAAAGTGCTTCCGACCTGCTCCCACACCGTCACCACCACGCCCTGCGGATTACTGAGCACACTCCAAAAACCCATCTTTCCATCAGGCACTAAAAACCACCCCGCCGCAATCACTCCAAGACCGATGATCGGCGTAGCCGCTACTAGAAGCAGCGGCCAACGGTGCCAATCGAAATTTCTGCTGACCATGACGAATAACAACGGCGACAGAAACAGAAATACCACCCCTTCGATGCGGAACAGGCTCGCTGCCACCAACGCCACCAATACAGCAACCCGAGGTCGCCAACTGGAATCCTTTTGACAAAGCAACAAGCAATACAGAGCTGCTAAATACGCGGCAAGATAACCGGGGTCACGAATAAGAAACGAGCGATACTCGTTAAAAGCCGGATGCGCGAGCGCCACAATGGCCGCCAGTACCGTAAGGCGCCTTGACTTGCCGCCGAGCGCCCGGATAACAGCAATAAATAACAGGATGACACCGGAGAAACACGCCGTATTGATCACGTGCCCAGCCCCCTTAAGGGACACTCCCGTTAAGGCGGAAACCAACCACATAAAAAACGGATAAAACGGCCACTGGAAATTGGCAAACGCCAAAGACCACTGGCCGTTGCCCAGGAGCTCCGCGGTGCGCACATAGGCAACGCCATCGTTATTGATAATGGGGTCGCTGTACACCGCCCAGATAGAGAGGAAAACACTCGCCATCACACACAACACCCCGGTGATCAAAAGAAATCGCCGGTCAGCGAGATCTGATAACAACCAGTTCACCATCTCGCGTGCTTTCCGTTTGATCCTAACAGCTCAGGGTTTACCACAATGGTCAACCAGGAAACCGGCTCTCGTGGCCCAGCATCTGGTCAAACGTTTCCCGTGGCCGGACGAGATGAAATTCATCGCCGTCCACCATCACTTCTGCTGCACGCGGCCGAGCGTTGTAGTTTGAACTCAAGACAAAGCCATAAGCTCCGGCCGAGCCAACCGCAAGCACTTCGCCTTCAGCTGTCGCGAGTCGACGATCCTTGGCGAGAAAATCGCCGGATTCACAAACCGGGCCGACGATGTCATAGACCTTTGAATGCTTTCCATCAGCGCGTTTCACCGGCAGGACATCGTGCCATGCCTGGTATAACGCGGGGCGAATCAGGTCGTTCATTGCCGCATCGACCACCACAAAATTGCGCCACGCATTCTCTTTCAGGTATTCGACCCGAGTCAGCAAAACACCAGCATTACCTACAATCGATCGTCCCGGTTCAATACTAACGGGCAACGCACAATCCCGCCGATGAAGAATCTCAAGCAGTGCCACAATATATTCGCGCGGCAAAGGCGGCGACTCATCACCATAACGAATACCAAGGCCCCCGCCCAGGTCCAGATGCGTTAACTCGATCCCTTCGTTTTGCAGTTCGAAGATAAAATCAATGATTCTTTCGAGCGCATTCAGAAACGGCGAGAGTTCAATCAATTGCGAGCCAATGTGGCACGCGACTCCGAGCACCTCAACATGGTCCATCGCACACGCTACGCGGTAAGTCTCAACAGCCGCCTCAACGGCAATACCAAACTTGTTGTCACGCAGACCGGTAGCGATATACGGGTGCGTTTTCGCGTCGATATCCGGATTAATCCGAATCGCAATCGGTGCTTTTAAACCCAACTGTTCCGCAACATCATCAACCCGATAAAGCTCCGCATCGGATTCCAGGTTAAGGCACTTGATTCCCGCTTGCAGCGCCCGACGAATTTCCGCTTTGCTTTTACCGACTCCTGAAAAAACGACCTGACTCGGGTCGCCGCCAACATACAATACTCGCTCAAGTTCACCACCAGATACGATGTCGAAACCAGAGCCCAGACGCCCCAATAAATCGAGTATTGCCAGGGAACCATTGGCCTTGACCGCATAACAGATCTGATGTGGATAGTCGCCAAACGCTGCGTCAAAAGCCAACCAGTTCTGCTCTAATGCGGCACGGGAATACACATAACAAGGTGTTCCAACCGCTGCTGCGATATCGGTGAGGCACGCCCTTTCGATCCAAAGCGCCTCTCCTTCGTAGTGACAAGGTTCCACTGACGGATCACCTAATCAACAGTCGTTCGGTCCTGATCAACGACTGGCTCAGGAAGATACAGCGGTCCTTTTTGCCCACACGCCGATAACAGCACCACAACAACGAGGATCAAAACAACGTTGATGAAGAATCGACCAGCAACTCGGCATTCCCTTGCGAGCCCCACCCAACCAGAATCCGACGCATAAGAGTCAATATTCATCGGCCCGCCAAGCGCTGTCGACCCCGGTCGATAGCCTCACGCACCTGCTGAGGTGCTGTGCCGCCTACCTGATCTCTGGCCGCTATTGATCCTTCCAAACTGAGCACATCGTAGACATCGTCCTGTATGTGTGGAGAAAATTCCCGCAGCACATCGAGCGAAAGTTGGTCAAGATCAACTCCCTGATCTTGGGCGCTCCGAATAACCTTGCCCACAACCGCGTGCGCATCGCGAAAGGGGATACCTTTGCGAACCAAGTAGTCGGCCAAATCCGTTGCCGTCGCATAACCGCGGACCGCCGCCGCTCGCATGACTTCGCGATCGAATCTCATGTTGGACAACATGGCGGTCATCACCTGCAAGCACGCCAGCACCGTGTCGACCGTGTCGAACAACGGTTCCTTGTCTTCCTGATTATCCCGGTTATAGGACAACGGTTGGCCTTTCATAAGGACCATTAGGCTGGTCACATTACCTAACAATCGGCCACTTTTACCACGAACGAGTTCGGCAACGTCGGGGTTTTTCTTCTGCGGCATAATGCTCGATCCGGTACAGAAGGCATCACCTAAATCAACGAAACGGCAGTTCTCCGACGACCACAACACCAAGTCCTCTGCCATGCGAGACAGGTGTATCCCGAGCAATGCTGCCGCACCACAAAACTCGATCACGAAGTCGCGGTCCGATACTGCGTCAAGGGAGTTTGCCGAGATGTCTTCAAACCCAAGCTCTGCTGCCGTCATTTCCCGATCGATGGGGAAACTGGTTCCGGCCAATGCGCCTGACCCCAACGGGGATACATTGACCCTGCGTCGGCAATCTCCGAATCGTTGCCAGTCTCGCTCCAGCATTTCGACCCACGCCAGCAGGTGATGACCGGCAGTCACTGGTTGCGCACTTTGAAGATGGGTGAGCCCTGGCATGATTGTGTCCGCCTCGCGCTCCGCGACGTCCACCAAGGCGGATTGCAGTGCAGAAATAGCCTGCAAAATCTGGTCGATCGCTGCTCGAACAAATAAACGCAAATCAGTCGCGACTTGATCATTGCGTGAACGACCGGTGTGCACTTTCTTACCGGCGTCTCCGATAAGCTCGATCAAGCGGACCTCGATGTTCATGTGCACATCTTCATGTTCCACTCGCCAGGGGAAGCGATCTTCACGGATTTCCTCAATAATCTGCCGCAATCCCGTAAGAATCTCTTCACTGTCGCTAGGCGTTATGACGCTGCACGCCTGTAACATCCGCACGTGCGCCATCGTGCCAGCCAAATCATATTCGGCCAGGCGACGGTCAAAATGCTGCGATGCGGTGAACGCTTCGGTCAGGTTACTGGTTTCACCATCAAATCGACCGGACCAGAGTTTGCTCTTGTCCATCATAACCTCAGGATGCTACGTCGGTTACTGAATGTCTACAGACGAACTCGTCGGCACCGCACATCGCTCTTTAAAGACACTCCCCGCAAGAAAAGAGCGCGCATACCCTCGATGTTCGAACACTGCCTTACTTCAAGGCAGAGACGTATAACGATACTTCCCGCATCTGTTGGGGAGTCAACAAAAACGCTATTGGGCTCATCACTCGATGCTTGCGTGTCTTTGTCTTGAACGCTTGCAACTGCCGTTCCAGATATTCTGGATGCTGACCGGTCAGACGCGGGTATTTCGGTGGAATACCACGCCCGGCAGGCCCGTGACAGCCCATGCATGGCGCCACACCCAATGCCTTGAAACCGCCGCGGTAAAGCGTACCGCCGCTCTCCGCCGCCTTGACATCGGTTTCAGAAATGCTGCCAAGGATGGATTGCTGTGCCGAAAAATAGGCGTCCAAATCCTGTATATCAGTCTGCGACAACGGCGCCACCATACCAGCCATCACTGGGTTAGCGCGGTTACCTGACTTAAATAGAGTCAATTGCGCTGCAATATAACCGGGCACCTGCCCTGCAAGTGAGGGGAACTGACTGTTCGCACTATTGCCGTCCGCACCGTGACAAGCAACACACAACTGGGCCTTAACTTTCCCAGCCATAGCATCACCCGCTACCGCCGAGTGTATTGGTGTGGCAACAAAGATTAGAAGCGCGATAATGATCGATGTTGGCCGTTTCATTACACTGGTCCCCAAAAGTTCTCGGCTTCAGAAAAGCCTTGCCACATTGGTGTGACGATCACAACTGACGGGGCAGGCCCCGACCCATCCCCAACTGGCGCGCAATTATAACCTCCATGAAGACTATCAACAGCGCGACCCTAAATCAGGCCCAATTCGTCTGTAGCGCACACACCCACCTCGAGTGGCCTATTGACTCAGGCAGCGAAGTTGCCGTTGCCGGACGATCAAATGTCGGCAAATCGAGCGCGATCAACGCCATTGCGGGTCGTACGGGCCTCGCCCGGACCAGCAAGACACCTGGCCGTACCCGCCAGATTGTCTTTTTTGACCTGACCCCCGACCACCGACTAGTTGATCTACCTGGATACGGCTTTGCCCGGACCTCACGCGAATTGCAGCAACACTGGCAGAAAACGATCAATCGTTATTTCAGTACTCGGCAGGCTTTAAGAGGGCTCGTCCTACCCATCGACATCCGCCGCGGCCTGATGGCGATGGATCAAGAAATGCTCAATTGGTGCCGCCATCACACATTACCGGTTCACTTGCTGCTAACCAAACGAGATAAACTGTCCAGAAGTGCTGCCCAAAACACACTGCGCACAGTGCAGAAACAACTGGTCGAGTTCCCGCTGTTCAGCGCACAACTCTTCTCAGCCACTAAAAAGGAGGGTGTAGAAGAAGCTCGGGACAAAATCGTCCAGCTACTGATGAGCGAGCCCCGACCCGTCAACAATTGACCATCGACAGCCGCCGCTTAGGCGTGCGCCATTGCCCAATTCTTACCGGCATTCACCTCAACCTTGAGCGGCACAGCCAGTTCAGCGACTGATGTCATGAGTGAATTCAGCATAGACCGCGCCTGGTCGACGTCATCCTCGCTGACTTCCAATACCAACTCGTCGTGGACCTGCATGATCATCCGCATTTGCAGATTTTTCTCTGTAATCCACCCATCCACGGCCAGCATAGCCAGCTTAATGAGATCTGCGGCTGTGCCCTGCATGGGTGCGTTGATCGCAGCCCGCTCAGCGGCCTGCCGCCGCGCATGATTACTCGACCCCATATCGTTCAGATATAGCCGGCGGCCAAATACGGTCTCAACAAAGCGTTGTTCCCGCGCTCGCACTCGAGTGTTTTCCATGAATGCATGCACACCCGGATAACGGGAGAAATAGAGATCGATGTAATCTTGGGCTTCTATGCGACCGATTCCCAGTTGCTTAGCCAGACCAAATGCTGACATGCCGTAAATTAGACCAAAATTAATTGCCTTTGCGCTGCGTCGCTGATCATCAGTTACTTTCGATGGCTTAATTGAAAACACCTCTGCCGCCGTTGCGCGATGAATATCTGCATCGTCTGCAAATGCTGACAACAGTCCCTCATCCGCTGAGAGGTGCGCCATGATGCGCAACTCGATCTGTGAGTAATCGGCCGCCACGAGCACATACCCTGGGTCAGGAATAAAGGCTTGACGGATTCGTCGGCCTTCCTCTGTTCGCACCGGTATGTTCTGAAGGTTCGGATTGCTAGATGACAGACGTCCGGTTGCGACCGAAGCCTGATGATAAGAAGTATGGACACGGCCGGTCACTGGGCTAACGAGTTCCGGCAACTTGTCCGTATACGTCGATTTCAATTTGCTGAGGCTGCGGTATTGAAGAATCAACTGCGGCAATTCGTGATCTTCAGCCAGTTCCTGGAGAACGTTTTCAGCTGTGGAGGGTTGTCCCTTGGGCGTTTTGCTGATGATAGGCAAGTCCAATTTTTCAAACAACACCTCTTGAATCTGCCGTGGCGAGGCTATATTAAAGGCAACGCCCGCCGCCGCGTGCGCTTTCTTCTCTATCTGTGCAATGCGTTCTCCCAGTTCAATACTGTGGTTAGATAGCATGTCACAGTCCACTCGCACACCGTTCCGCTCCACTCGTGACAAAACTGGCACGAGTGGAATCTCGATTGTTTCCAACACTGAACGCAACGCGGGCTCCGACTGGAACTGGGGATAAATCTTTTCGTGCAGTCGCATCGCTATGTCAGCATCCTCCGCCGCGTAATGGCCTGCCTGCTCTACATCGACTTGACTAAACGACACCTGCGACTTACCACTCCCGGCAACTTCCTCATACTTGACGACTTTATAACCGAGATACTTGAGCGCTAAGGTGCTCATATCGTGCCGTGACCCCGTGCTATTAAGAACATAAGACTCCAGCATGGTGTCGAAGCGAATCCCCTTAAGATCGATGTCGTAGTTCTGCAACACGGATCGATCGTACTTTAGGTTTTGACCAATCTTGCCAATCTTAGGGTCTTCCAGAAGGGGCCGAAGACAGGTCAACGCATAATCGAGAGAGACCTGCAAAGGGGCTCCAACATAATCATGTGCCAGAGGCAGGTAGGCACCTTCACCGACACGATCAGTAAACGAAATTCCCACCAGTTCGGCGCACAAGGTATCTAACGATGTGGTCTCGGTATCAAGAGAAAATACACCCGCTCTTGACAACCGCTTGATCCACTGCCTGAGCGATTTCTCATCCAGGATTATCGTGTATTCAGCCTCTGGTAAATGCGTATCCACGGAATTCGTGCCGCCGAGTTCGGACAACCAGGTTTTGAATTCGAGCCGCGAAAAAAGCGCCCGCAGGCGATCCTCGTCTGGGGTGGACTGCATCAGGTCTTTCGGCGTCACATCCAGTTCAACATCGGTTTTAATCGTCACTAACTCTCGAGACAAAGCGAGTTGCTCCAGGGATTGGCGCAGGTTGTCTCCCACCTTGCCCTTGATTTCTTCAGCGTGAGCAACAAGATTATCGAGCGTTCGATAGGTTTCCAACCACCGCATTGCGGTCTTCGGTCCCACTTTTGGCACTCCGGGCACGTTGTCCACAGCGTCGCCAACTAGCGTGAGGTAATCAACCATCTGTTCTGGCTCAACACCAAAACGCACTTTAATACCGGCCGTATCGTAAGTTTCTCCTTTCATGCTATCGATCAGACGGACCCGCTTACCCACTAACTGCGCGAAATCCTTGTCACCACTCATGATGTCAGTGTCGATCGCCATCGCCGTTGCCGTAGTGGACAGTGTGCCAATCACATCGTCTGCCTCAACAGCGGCCACCGACAACAACGGAATACCCATCGCTTGGATCACATCGTGGGTAGGTTCTATTTGCGAGCGCAGATCATTCGGCATGGGAGGCCGATTCGCCTTGTAGGCAGGGTAAATATCATCGCGGAAGGTTTTACCGGGCGCGTCGAAAATCACCACCAGATAATCCGACGGATGCTCCTTCATCTGCCGACGCAACATGTTGATGACACCGTAGATAGCCCCCGTGGTTTCACCACTCGAGGTCGTCAGATCCGGCATGGCATGGTAGGCCCGATAAAGATAGGACGACCCATCGACCAACACCAGTTTTTTTGTCACTACAGCATCTCCAAAACAACTTTTGTTATACGCCGGGCCTCGTTGCAAAGTTTAAAAAAATCAATATACGGACGTCTTTAAGTCGAGCAGCCCGCAAAAGAACAAATCATTAGGCGCGCTCGGCACTGCCCGCATCACCACCTCACGTCAGTCGGCGTAGCGACGGGCAATGTTGATCCCTTTCAGCAGATCCAATGCCGCACGCACCTCGTAGTCACTATCTTGGCGCCGCGTGCGGGACGCCTTGACGTTTCCCGCAGGCTCTTCCACAGTGGCCTCCTGACCGAGGTGCCCAACCAAATTCGCTTCCCGCAGCGCAACGCTAGCCTCCCCCGGATCGGCAAAGGCCAGATCCCCCGTGAGAACATCTGGAACAATGCCTCGGGCCTGGATGGAACGATCGTTAGGTGTGTAGTAACGAGCCGTAGTCAGTTTGAGGGCTGCGCCGTTGTGCATCGGCAATATCGTTTGGACAGAACCCTTACCGAATGTCTTAGTACCAAGAATTACCGCCCGGGCGTGATCCTGAAGCGCGCCGGCCACAATCTCGGCTGCAGAAGCAGAACCCCCGTTCACCAACACTACCATCGCTGCGCCGCCCAGGTAGTCCTTTGGCGTCGCGTTGAAAGTGATTCTCGAATCCTCTGTCCGTCCGCGCGTTGACACGATCACCCCCTGGCGAAGAAAAACATCGCTGACATCAACTGCACCGTCAAGGACGCCCCCTGGATTATTACGCAGATCGAGGACCAGACCATCTAGTGTTCCACCCGCCTCTTTTTTCACGCGGGTCAATTCACGACGTAGTGACGCAGCGGTTCCCGATTGAAACTGAGCGACGCGCGCGTAAGCATAATGTCCTTCTAGCAATTGTGCCCACACGCTATCGATGTGGATAACCGCCCGCTCGATCGTGATCCGGATCGGTTTCGGCGCGCCTTTACGGGCAATGGTCAAGTCAATCGTGGTGCCCGGCTTCCCGCGCATTCGATTCACGGCTTCATCAAGAGCCATCCCCTTAACCGGTGCCTCATCGAGTCGAACAATCAGATCACCGGGGAGAATACCGGCTAGATCAGCCGGTGTGCCATCGATCGGTGTCACTACCCTGATGAGTCCGTTGTCATCCAGGGTGACCTCAATGCCCAAACCGCCAAATTCTCCCCGTGTATCAATATTGACTTCACGGTATACCTCGGGCTCAAGGTACGTTGAGTGTGGATCAAGGCCGTTAAGCATCCCCCGCACCGCATTCTTGAGCAACTCACCATCATCGACTCGCTCAACATAATCACTTTTGATCTTGCCGAAAATTTCAGAAAAGACCTTGAGATCCTCCATCGGCAATGACTCGGGCGTATCAGCATGTGCAGCGACACTGATCCCAATACACAACACAGACAGCACCCCGAGCGATAACGCACGGTGCAATTGAACCCTGCAACACTTCATTTCTTAACCTAGAGCAGTAACGGTGGCGAAAACCGCGAACAAGTATAGCGTCTGCCTTTCAGAGCGCCGCCCCAACACCGCAATAGCCGCCCTTAACTGCCCCAGCGAGGAGTCGAGTCACACAGCAGAAACAGATCAAGCAGACGACAGAATGGTCACGTAATCCGTCGTTAAAGCGCTATCTGTGACTCCGTGTGATACCCCGATTTATTACATTAATGTTTGTTAACAATAGGTTATATGATTTCCTTGTAATATATATTATAATTCGAACATTAATGTATAATATTTAATTGATATTCTTCAGTTGTCCTATTAGGTACTCGCCATGGCAGACATGCCCACCTCAGTCGCTTCCCCCGTCAATGGGGATCCGTTTCGAAGTTTCTTAGCGGACGAAAAAAATTTATACATCGCCTCAAGAGCGCTCAAGGCGATGGGCCATCCGTTGCGACTCAAGATGCTGTGCATTCTCGCCGGCATTAAGGAAATCAGCGTTCAAGACCTCGTGGACTTGGTTGGCACCTCCCAAAGCAATATTTCTCAGCATTTGTCGATTCTTAGGGATAAAGGCATCCTGGCCTCCCGTAAAGATGCCAACAAAGTCTACTACCGCATCGATGACCATAAAGTCGTCCAATTAATGGAAAGCACCCGGTCCGCTTTCATCCCCGCCTGAATCAGAGCCTGTCTTCGGCTAAGTGAGTGCCCTCCTCCTGTAGAATGGCAGGTCATTCGCCACTCCAACTTTTTCGATGATTAATCAATTCGTCACCAGTAACTGGTACCTTTTTGCCACCCTTATCGCCATCCTCGGGTTACTTGCCTTCGACCCGATTCGACGACGTTCCAGCGGAATCCGCGCCGTTTCGGCGATCCAATTACCTCAATTGATGAACCATGACAATGCGGTAATCGTCGATGTCAGGGACAATACAGACTTTGAGAACAGCCACATCGCCAAGGCTATTAATATTCCTATCAATCAGCTCAAATTGAACCTCGCACGTCTCGAAAAGTATCGCAAGAAAGAAACCGCGATGGTCTTGGTCTGCCGATCTGGCCAACAGGCAACGCGCGGCGCACAGGTGCTGCGTAAAGAGAACTTTCCCAACCTCTACACCCTTGATGGTGGAATGAATGCCTGGGAAAAAGAACATCTTCCGGTGCAACGCTGACCGCTATACGAAGGATCTTATCCAATGGCCGAAAACAACACGCCAACTGCACCCACTTTCCAGTTCAATCAGGTTTACCTAAAAGACGCCTCTTTCGAATCGCCATGCAGTCCCGAGGTGTTTGGTCCGAAAAATCCCAATCGTAATCCAGCTATTGACGTACAGCTGAGAATTCAGCACCAGCGTGTCACCGATACCGATGATGTATACGAGGTCGTTCTCGTAAGTACCTGCACGGCCAAGACAGATGAAGACACGCTGTTTATTGCAGAAGTCCAGCAGGCTGGCATTTTTACATTGACCGGTTACGAGCCCGCGCAACTGGAAAAAATGCTGGAGGCAGCTTGCCCAAACGTATTGTTTCCTTTTATGCGCGAAGCGATTTCACAGTTGGTCGCAAGGGGCGGATTCCCCCAGTTACTGTTAACCCCTGTGAACTTTGAAATAATGTATCAACAGAAAAAATCTTCGCCCCAGCCCGACGCAGAAGGTGCGCCGAACAGCGCTTGAGCATTTGCTGCGCCGCTGGTCGGTAATCGTCTAGGCCCCCTATAACGGCGATGGCTTCGCAGCAACCCATTGGTGTTCTGGGCGCTGGCTCCTGGGGAACAGCACTCGCTATTCTTATCGCGCGCAACGGCCATCCGGTTTGGCTGTGGAGTCATAGCGCCCAACAGGCCGCAGACATTGCTCAACGACGAGAGAACTCACGATATCTGCCCGGCATTGACCTCCCCGACACCATCGACGTCACAGCAGATTTACCGTCATTAGTGCGCAACACTCGTGACCTGGTTATCGCCGTTCCTAGTCACGCGTTTCACGACACATTGGTGTCTTTACGACGGCATGCGGAAGGGCCTCTGCGCGTGTGCTGGGGAACAAAGGGCTTTGAACCCAACAGCGGCCGCCTTCCCAGCGCGGTGTTCCATGAAGTACTGAACACCTACGACACCGTGCCCGCCGTTATTTCTGGACCCAGTTTCGCGAATGAAGTCGCTCTGGGGTTTCCCACCGCGCTGACAGTAGGCTGCGAGGATGATGCGGCGACTCAGCAATTTACTGACTGGTTTAGAAATGAACGCGTACGGGTTTACACCAGCACCGACCTCGTTGGCATTCAATTGGGCGGCGCCATCAAGAACGTGATGGCCATTGCCACCGGGATCTGCGATGGGTTGGGTTTGGGTGCCAATGCGCGTGCAGCACTGATCACACGCGCATTGGCTGAAATGACGCGGTTTGGTATTGCACTTGGCGGCCAAGCCAAGACTTTCAGCGGGTTAACCGGTGTCGGCGACCTGCTACTCACAGCAACAGATGATCAATCAAGGAATAGACGCCTGGGCATCGGACTCGGCGGCGGTGGGTCCATCACCAAACTCGTCAAAGAGATCGGTCAAGAAATAGAAGGCATTAATACTGCCCGCGTGCTATATGAAAAAAGCCAGGAACTTGGCATCCAGATGCCTATCAGCGAACAGGTATACCGTGTCATTTTCGATGATCTTGACCCGGCATCCGCTGTCACGACCCTGCTTGGCAGAGCCCCTCGCGAAGAAACAGATTAAGGATCAACGCGGGCGGGCCAATAGCGGCGTCATCACGTCCTCAAGCGCCTTTGGGGTAATGCCAAGGGCGGCAAAATCATCCCTGGCACAGACACTGTCAATCTGCATGGAGCGATAATTATCCCGAGTAAATAATTTCCCGGGGAGACGTTCCATCACCAACGCCTGCAATCTTGATAACGAATCGGGCAATCCCAGCACCAGGCGCCGGCGACCAGTGACGCGCGCGACAAACTGGACCAGTTCTTTAAACGTGTAGATTTGCGGGCCACAAAAGTTCAATCGCTGGCCATTAAAATCCGCACCCCTTTCGAGCACTTGATAAAACGCTTCGACCACGTCATCAACACAGGCCGGTGCAAATCGCGTTTGCGGACACACCACGGGAAACACCAGCATCCAGTCGAGTAAACGATCAAAAACACCAAAAAAATTATCCCCTGGTCCAAAAATAATGGACGGCCGAAAACTCGTTACCGTGACCCCACCACAGGCGTGGTGAACTGCGTCCTCACCTTCACCGCGGCTCTTAAGGTAACGACTAGGCCCTTTGGCAGCATCGGCATTTAATGCACTCATGTGCAGATATTGCGTGACGCCGGCTGCTTGACACAAATGCACCAAACGGCGAGGGAATGCAACATGAACTGCGTCAAAATCAATCTCTCGGCTCTCGTGCAATATGCCAACCAGGTTTATTACAACCCTTTGCCCTGCAAGACACACGGATAAGGCTTCATCACTTTCAAGTTTGACCCTGACCACTCGCACACCCGCGATTTGTCTCAGCCCGGATTCAGCGATCGAGCTTCTGGCCAGCGCAGTGACTCGGTGTCCGGCATTAACCAATCGGGCCAGTAGGTGGCGCCCAACGAAACCGCTACCACCGATAACCGCCACTGTTTTTTGCGCTGTCATACTGGGGCGCTATCTGCCTGCAACGGTTGGATACATTGCGCAGAGTTGTTGACCGGACTGTTAACAAACGTGCTCACAGGGGAAACCTCGATCTCCCCTTCCCACGGACGCAACCACGAGCGTAATGCCACTTCCTCTCGTCGCGCTGGGTCAAGCCACGCTGATTGACCCCCTTGGTCCAGAATGACCGGCATCCGATGATGAACCCTATTCACTGCCGAGCTTGCCGATACCGTCAACACACAGAACGTTTCTAAAACATTACCCGTCAAGCGCTCGTTACTTGAATACAGTCCCGCCAGAATCATTGGCGCGAACAACGGAAGGCAAAAATAATGTGGCTGCTTGTGGCCCTTAGGCAAACGCTGCCATTCATAGTAACCATCACACAGAACCAAACAACGTTGTTTCGAAAACGCCGTGCGAAACATAGGCTTCTCGTGAGCGGTTTCGGATCGGGCATTGATCGGACGCGTAAATCTGGTTTCACTTGCCCACTCAGGGACAAACCCCCACGACATGGCAGACACCGCTGTGCCTCCACTTGCCCCGTGAACGACCCAAGCCGATTGCGATGGGGCAACGTTGTAATTGGATGGCAACGCGGCATCACCAGAGCAGTCAACCCCGCCCATTGCCGTAATGAAATGGGCTAATTCGCGGTGACGATCAAAGCGTCCACACATGGTTCACGTTACTCGAGATCCTATAAGTTTTGTCTTTCATCGTGCTTCAATGTACAGACAGATTGCGCGCGATTCCAATAACTCACTTCTGAAACTACCGCGCGAGGCAGCGCGGTTCACAACAATACACGAATTACCGTTGCCTTTGGTTAAGCAACTTTAAACGCGGTGCATAGGTATCTTCACATCAACATCACTGTGCTGTTGGGATAGTTAGTGCCACTATTTTCCGGAACCTTACTAGCACTAGCCTAGCTCTCGGAATTTGATTGATGGCCCCTAATCACTTGATCGTGCAGTTAGCCAAACATTATGGCCCGCAGAATTTTTCCTGACACACAATGACTACGATCTAAGTGTAAAATCCTCCCCTTCTCGAGGTTATGCCGAATTAACCAACTCCACTTACGTTATGCGTCGCCTTTTAAAGTTCTCTTTGCCTGTTCTGTTACTGGGGGGAAGCCTTGTCGTGTTTTTATGGCTTGAAGCGAGCCAAGTGCTGGACCAACCGATCGAAGCTATTGAAAAGACCTGGACCGTCACTACCGTTAGTGCACAGCGTCAATCCCTTTCTCCAACGGTGCGCCTTTACGGGCGCATCGAGTCACCACACGAATCCCACCGCCGCACCGCCATTTCAGCTGATGTGCAACAAGTACCCGTACTCGCAGGAACTACCGTTGTCCCAGGCGATCTTCTGGTCCAACTGGATGATCGGTCGCTCCAACTCTTGCTACGACAACGAGAAGGTGACCTGCTGGAAATCAAGGCGCAAATCGAGAGCGAGAAACGCCGTTACGCGGCCGATCTTGAAGCACTGAAAATCGAGAAGACCTTGCTGCAATTGGGCGAAAAAGCGCTGGCCCGCGCCGAACAACTTGCGCGAACACAGGCGGGGTCAGCGGCTCGCGTCGATGAAGCACAATATGCACAGCACGCCCAAACGCTGGCGATTGCTAACCGCCAACGGGCCATTAACGACCACAATCCCAGGCTGGCACAATTGCGTGCCCGACAGCAACGTGCCAAGGCGCTCCACGACCAAGTACGCAACGACCTAGAGCGAACCGCCGTGAGGGCATTGGCACCGGGCAAAGTCACTGCGGTCCATGTCTCTCCCGGTGATCGAGTCCGCGCAGGCGATCAACTGGTCGATGTGTTCGATACCCGCCTGATCGAAGTCCGCGCACAGATACCCAACCGTCACCTGCCAACTCTCCGGCATGGCCTCAGTGCAGGTACTGACATCGCCGCCACAGCCAACATTGAAGGTCGAGTGCGCTCCCTCAGACTCGATCGGCTGGCCGGCAAGATTGAACCAGGGCAAGGGGGGGTCGATGCGTTTTTCAGTTTTCGAGGCCATGCCATACCGATAGAACTTGGGCGCACGATTGCACTAACCATCGAACTCCCCGCCAAAGCCCAGGTCATCCCGTTACCCGCCACCGCGATCTATGGTGCCAACACGGTTTACCGAGTGATCAACAACCGTCTTGATCGCGTGGCCGTTCAACGCGTCGGTGAGTACGACAACGGCGAGCAGGGGAGTTGGGTCCTTGTCACGGGAGACGCTATCAAAGAGGGTGACGCGGTGTTAAGCCACCAACTACCCGGGGCTGTCGATGGCCTTAAGGTGGCATCCGCACCCACCGGTAATTAAGTGATCACTGTGAAGCGGGGCCTCCTGACCACCCTGGCCAGCCACCCGGTGGCTGCCAACCTTCTGATGACCATCATGCTGGTCTCTGGCGTATGGGCATTGTCCAAGCTCAACACCCAATTCTTTCCCAATTTCGATATCGATTTCGTCTCAGTTTCCGTACCGTGGAGTGGTGCCAGCGCGGAAGACATCGAAACACTGATAGCGGTTCCATTGGAACAGGAACTTCGCAACGTCAACCGTGTTAAAAAAATATTGTCAAATTCGGTTGACGGGCGAGCTGTCATTATCCTCGAATTCGAAGAAGGCACCGATATGGGCCTCGCTGTCGACGAGGTAAAAGAGAGCGTCAATCTGGTGCGCAATCTGCCCAGTACCGCCGAGCCCCCGAAGGTCAGTCGCATTATCAACTACGAGACGGTTGCCAGTGTGCTCGTGACCGGGCCCGATGATCCCCAGGGTCTTCGCGCACTGGTTCGCCGATTTGAACGCGAGTTGATTGATCGGGGTATCTCACGTATTCGTATCTATGGCCTACCAAAAGAAGAAATCGCCATACAGGTCCCCGCCGCTACGCTCCGTGAGCTGGGTCTGTCTCTGGATCAAATCGGCCAGCGCATCAGCGCCGCTTCGCGAGACATTCCCGTCGGCGTGGTGGGACGGGGCGAATCGGCTCGACAACTCCGGTTTAACGACCAACGCCGCGGTGAACTCGGCTTCGAAACACTGCCCATCATTGCCACAGATGACGGTCGCCTGTTAACACTAGGTGACATCGCGACGATAACCCGGCGCCCCCAAGACAGCGAAATTGATGTGACCTATCGAGGCCAGCCTGCGGTCGAACTCAGGCTCTCTCGCTCTAAGGAAGCGGACAGTCTCGAAGCAGCTGAAATTCTCGAAAACTGGGTGATCGAAACCCGTCCCCAGCTACCCCCTGGCGTGGGTCTTTATCTTTACGATGAACGCTGGGAATACATACAAGACCGAATCAACTTGCTGCTAAAGAACGGCATCACCGGACTGATACTGGTGATCATTATTCTGTTCTTGTTCCTAAATGCGCCTGCAGCCGGATGGGTCACTATAGGAATTCCCACTTCCTTCCTCGCTGCGCTGGGCATGCTTTACCTCTACGGGGGGTCGATCAACATGATCAGCCTATTCGGCCTGATCATGACCCTCGGCATTATCGTAGATGACGCGATTGTCGTTGGTGAAGACGCAGTAACCCATTTTGAAAATGGAGCGCAGCCGCTCGATGCCGTCGAGAAAGGCGCCCAGCGCATGCTGGCGCCAGTCGTAGCGTCTTCGTTAACGACCATCGCTGCCTTCATGCCCTTGCTCCTAATCGGGGGCGTCATCGGCATTATCCTGCGCGTAATCCCGGTTGTTGTGATCTGCGTTATTCTGGCTTCGCTGGTCGAATCCTTTCTGGTTCTGCCCGGCCACCTCAGGGGAACCTTCACAAGAATGAAGGCTTACCAACCGCGCGGTATTAGAAAAACGCTGGATGCACAGTTCAATCGGTTCCGCGAACGCATTTTTCGACCACTCGTGACGACAGCGGTTCGGTTCCGCTGGACCACGTTGGCCGCTGCCTTCTCTATTATGATTATCACTATTGGCTGGGTGGTAAGCGGTCGGATTGCTTTTAATTTTTTCCCAACCGCTGAAACCACTATTCTTTACGCCAACGCCGACTTCGTCTCCGGCACTCCCAAAAAAGACGTGCGAGATTTCCTGGCGGAGATGGAGCAAGCGTTGTGGGACACGAACGAACAGTTTGGTGGTGGCCTGCTCGTGACAGCCGTCGTGCGCCACGGCATGGCGGAAAGCGGTGACTTTGAGCGGCGAAAAAGCGATTACGTGGGCTCCGTGCTGGTAGAGCTTTTAGAACCTGATGAGCGAGACGTTCGCAATCGCGAATTTATCAATGCGTGGCGATCGCGCATTCCCCTATTACCTGGACTTGAAAACCTGTCGATTAATGAGCGCGCAGGTGGCCCACCCGGGCGTGACATTGACGTTCGCATTATCGGAACAAATCTTACATCGGTTAAGAGTGCCGCTGTCGATCTCAAGAATGTGCTTGGTGAAATCAGCGGCGTCTCAGGCATAGAAGACAACATGCCTTACGGTCGAGAACAGGTCATCCTGCGACTCACGCCCACTGGCGAGGCATTGGGATTGAATGCCGACAACCTGGGTCGACAGCTTCGGGCAGCGTTCGAAGGTTATCTGATCCAGGTACTGGCCGATGGCGATGATGAACTGGAAGTCCGGGCCGTCCTGCCGGATGCCGGGCGTGATCGCCTATCCAGTCTTGAGGAACTCGACATCATTCTTCCCGGTGGGAAAACCATGCCGCTCACGAACGCGGTCACGCTAACCACCCGCCGAGGTTTCGACTCGATTCGTCATACCGATGGCAAGCTTGCGGTCACCGTCACAGCAGATGTCGATGCCGCAGTCAACAACGATAACCGCATTATCGCCAACCTGCGTCAAAGCGCCTTGCCCGACCTCGAACGGGAATACGGAGTCCAATTCTCCTTTGAGGGACGTCAGGCCGACCAAGAAGAGACCCTAACCGACATGAAACAAGGGGCGATTCTCGCTTTAGTACTGATTTATCTGATTCTCGCGTGGGTGTTTGCATCTTACGGCTGGCCACTACTGGTCATGCTGATCATCCCGTTTGGCCTCGTGGGTGGCCTATGGGGACACGAACTCATGAATATCGATCTGACGATCCTGTCGATGTTTGGCTTTTTTGGCCTCGCGGGTATTGTGATAAACGATTCGATTATTCTCGTCATGTTCTATAAACAACTTCGAGAATCCGGTATGACGGCGGATGCTGCAGTGATTGAAGCGGCTTGTCAGCGTCTGCGTGCGGTTCTCCTCACCTCGCTCACCACCATCGCGGGCCTAACTCCGCTGTTGTTTGAAACGTCGCTACAGGCACAGTTCCTGATTCCCATGGCCACATCGATCGCCTTCGGTCTCGCCTTCAGTACGTTTCTGGTGTTGCTGCTGGTTCCTACTCTGCTCCTGATTTACGAGCGCGGTATTGACTCTTTCCGCCCCGGTGTTATCGGAACAACCCCCCCTTAACCACTCGACCAAACGCTGGCCATACCGATCAGTAATCACAATGACCTCGCCTACCGTCCTTTACAGGGATCAAACGAGCGCCGTCGAAAAAACAATCGAGACTACTGATTCCGGTTCACCCATCGAAACCTTGTTTAATAAGGTATTACCGCTAACTGTCTGATCACGGTCACCTCAATGGAGGCGCACATCGCCACGCAAACTCATCCCAGATCGTTCCAGGTACGTTAGGCTAAAGTATCCTAGTCGTTAATTCATCACCGCTGACTGGCCGGAGGCCCCATTCATGACCAAACAATCCCTTCATGGCCAACCGATTTATGACCCCAGTCGTCACCGTATGCGGACTTTCTCTGATGTGCGCCAGGCTTTCTTCGACGGAACCGATACCCCAACGGATTACCTTGAGCGATGCCTGGACACCATCGCTCAAAAAGAACCGACCATTAAGGCCTGGGTCACGTTGAATGAAGATAATGCCCGCCAAGCAGCAGAGGAATCTGACCAACGCTATCGTCGTGGTGATCCCCTTTCACCCATTGATGGCATGCCGATTGGGATTAAGGATGTGCTCCAGACTCGCGACATGCCAACCGAAATGGGCAGCCCCATCTTCAAAGGCCGCGAGACCCATATGGATTCCGCATCGGTCAACGCGCTGCGCCTCGCCGGCGCACCCATCGTGGGGAAAACAGTCACCACGGAATTTGCTTTCGTGGTCCCGGGCCCAACCACCAACCCTTTTGACTCCAGCGCGACACCAGGGGGCTCGTCCAGTGGCACCTCAGCCGCTGTCGGTGCCGGCATGGTGCCGGCGGCGCTCGGCAACCAGGTGGTCGGTTCAATTATTCGTCCAGCCGCCTTCTGCGGTAACTTCGCGATCAAGCCCACCCTGGGGGCGCTGCATGGCGGTGAAGGCTTAAGCCTAAGCCAGTTGCATCTTGGTGTGCACGCAGCGTCGCTCGAAGACCTGTGGGCTGTTGCACACGAGATTGCCCAACGGGCAGGGGCTGATCCGGGTTACCCCGGGCTCTTTGGGCCGGCGCACCTAGCCCCCGCCCAACGACCCGGTCGCCTTATCGTTTTGGAAACCGAGGGCTGGGCCCGGTGTGACGAGATGACCCAATCTGCCTTTCATCAGGTGCTTGACCAGTTAAACGATCAGAGCGTTACCCTCATCACGCGACGCGACGATAACACCATTGAACGATTTGAACGGGCCATCGAAGCCAGCGTTATCCTTTGCCGAATAGTCTGCAGTTACGAATTACGCTGGGCTTTTAGAAACTACCGCGACACGGGTTTGCTCAGCGAGGATTTGTGTATCTGGCTTGAAAAGGCGGAGCAACTCACGCCGCAGGACTATCGTGACGCCCTGCAACAGCGAGAGACAATGCGTCAATCCCTGCGCGCCCTCGCGCCGCTGGCGGACGCAATGATCACGCTGTCCTGTGTGGGCCCGGCACCGCCACTCGATCACCTGGCAGATTCTGGAGAACCCGGGTACGCGTTCAAGACCGGAGACCCCGCTTTTAATGCGGCCACCTCCGCACTCGGGGCGCCGGCTATTACTGTGCCGTTACTGGGGATCAGAGGCCTACCCGCTGGCATTCAATTAATCGGCCAGGCCCATAGTGATTGGCCGTTGGCCGGCCATGCCCGTTGGCTCATGGATGCGATTTCCCCGGTATCTGTGTCGTAAGATCACGTCGCTGACTATCGATCTCGAACCGGCTTGAAGCGCGAGCAATCACTCGCGCTCTTGCTTGCGCTTGTCACTCACCATCTGAATCACGACCAAAACGACTGCCAGCAAAAACGTAACATAATGCCAAATTTTCTCGTCCGTGATCATGAGCATCGCGACCCCGAGAAAAAAGACCAGCACGCCCAGTGAATAACCATTTTTCATGGTGGCAGTTTAATAAAGGTTGAGCGCGGTATGGCCCAGGTCATCGACCGAAAAAACCGCTGCATCACCGCTGCTTAAAAATTCAGTGGCGATGATGCTGCCGGTAATAACGACCATACCGCCCTTGAGCGACTTACCCTGTTCAGCAAGGGTATTCGCGACCCAGGCAAGTCCTTCCAGCGGATGTCCCAAAGCGTCCCGAGTGACCCCCTCCCCAACCTTTTTACCGTTGATTTCAAGTGTCCCGGTCAACTGATCCAGCGCCAATGTTTGCCAATCAGTCATCGCCGGTCCCAATACCACCCCACCGCACCAGCAATTATCCGCAATCAGCGATAACGCATCCATCGTTGAATAATCCGCATACCGATCTTCAATGAGTTCGAATGCCGAATGACAACTTTCGATCAGTGCTCTTACTGATTCTCGATCCTGTTCACCGCGAATCGGCACCAGGTCATTTTTTAGTGTGAACGCAATTTCGCATTCGACCGCTACATGGTGAAACCCGGACTCGGCCAGACGGGCGGGCGACGCATGCACCGAGGCGCCCCGTATTGTGCCTAGACACGGGTGCGCCAAGCCAACCAGCTGTTGGATGACCTGGCTCGTGACCGCTATTTTGTAACCCGCGACTGATGGCGAACCAGTCGAGGACAATTCAAGAAACCGGTCCTGCGCCGCATAGGCCTCCTCAAGATTCTTCGGGCGGTATTCAACGGGCGCACCCTCATACTGCTTACCGTCACGGTGCGCAGTATGAAAATGCCTTGCGGTACGCTCAATTCGATTGGTGTTCATCGGTCTTTCTGATCTAGTGAACCAAGCTCGATATTATCAACACTGTTGATACCACCGTTGTTTTTCTTGTACAAGCCTTGCAATCGAACTACAGTGAGTGATCGACTGAAAGGCTAATCATTCCACCTCGCTGAAGCCACGACTCATGCACGATTTGATTATTCGAAACGCCGAGATTATTGATGGGACGGGTGCGCCTGCCCGGCACGGAGATATCGCAATTGATGACAACCGTATTACTTCCATTGGCAAAGCATTGGGTTCAAGCCGGAAAGAAGTGCATGCCAATGGCATGACCTTGGCACCAGGCATTATTGATCTTCACACGCACTATGACGCGCAATTGACATGGGACTCCTTCGCAACTCCCTCGACGTCTCTTGGGGTAACCACCGTATTGATTGGCAGCTGTGGGTTCACGATTGCTCCATGCAAACCCGAACATCGCGACCTCACGCTGCGAAACCTGACCCATGTGGAAGGAATGTCTCTGGACGCTTTGCGGGCGGGCGTTGATTGGGCGTTTGAATCCTATCCTCAATATCTGGATCTGTTAGAACAAAAGGGCATGGTGCCCAACGTGGCTTCGTACTGCGGCCACTCATCGCTTCGTATCTGGGTGTTGGGTGAAGAAGCATCAAGCCGGGCAGCGACTCCCAAGGAAGTCGCCGAGATGAAGGTGCTACTGCTCGAGGCCATGGCCGCCGGCGCAGTCGGCTTTGCCACCTCGACCCTCGAGCAACATAACGGGGAGAACGGCATTCCGATGCCCTCACGTCTTGCTGATGAACACGAAATACTCCAGTTAACCGGCGCGCTCGGCGAGGCCGGCCATGGCCCGCGAGGCCGGTAAGGGAGTATTTATGCTAACAAAAGGCATGACAACGACGATTCCGTTTCTTGAAAAAATTGCTGCAAACAATGGGCGACCCATCATGATCGCCGCTATGTTCGTCGACCCTAACGATCCCGAAAGAGTGTTTCGCGAGTTCAGCGAGATTGAAACCGCTCGTAGCCGGGGTCGAGAACTGTGGGGCCAGGTCGGATGTTTTCCGCTGGGCATGGAGTTTACGATTCGACACCCTTATCCACTCGAAGCTTTTCTCGCGTGGCGACCCGCCATTGAAGCTAAGGACCAATCAGCGTATGAACGTATTCTTCGCGATCCCTCTTTTCGACAAGCCATTAAGACCGAGGCAAACACCAAGGGTGTGCCCAATCGATTTTCCTACCACCAGTTTGATCACCTAACCATCATGAGCGTAGCGGATTCCCGCCACCAGGAGCTGGTCCAACAAAACATTGGTCACCTCGCTACTGTAGCAGGCCAAGACCCCTTCGACTGGCTGCTCGATTTCGCCCTAGATGGCGAGATGGATGCAATGTTGGACTGCAAACTGTTCAACACGCAAGAAGACAGGGTCAAGACTCTGCTCAACCACCCGAATGCCGCTATCACGTTATCGGACGCGGGCGCCCACCTGTCCTTTCTTTGCGACGCCGGATTTGGTCTACATCTGTTCGGACACTGGGCGCGCGACCGCAGTGATATGACCCTTGAGCAAGCGGTGCAGTCCGTCACTAGTCGACCAGCTGACATTTGCCGCATCAAACATCGCGGGCGTCTTCTCCCCGGTTATTACGCAGACCTGATATTGTTTGATCGCAATCAAGTTGGCCGCGGCCCAAGGCGCCGAGTCAGCGATCTGCCAGGCGGTAATACGCGCGTGGACACCCCCGCGGTGGGCCTGCATGGTGTCTGGGTCAACGGCCACCGGGTGGTCGATGCAACGGGCCCGCTATCAACTGCCGGCTGCCCCGGTGTTTTACTGCGGGATTTTTACGATCTTCGGTAATTTCCTGATTGCTGTAACCAAACAGCCTGATATAGTCATGCCTCGTCAGTGCTATGGCGCGACTGAACCTATATTTTTAGGCAATCAACCTATTTGAAAGCGTCATTCTTAAGGCCATCGAAGCACTCAACGGACCACATCCACAA
>DUBL01000131.1 GCA_012960345.1 Gammaproteobacteria bacterium
GCCGGATTTACTGTGGAAGATGACGAGTTGCCATCGTTTTTTTACGACGAACCTGTCGCTCCCACTAATAAGGTCGCGCGCATTCACGGCCCTGACGTACGTCAGTATTTACCGCACTGAATCCAACGCGGCGGCAACGCAATCGGTAAAGGGGCTATCCAATTGGCTGAACAGACGCTATCTCTGCTTAGCGATGAGCTCGAGACATACGTCCGACTACATTGCCAGGCCGAAGACAAACTGCTGCAGGAACTCAGGGCAGAAACCCACAAAACGCTGCAGTACCCACAGATGCAGGTGGGTCCAGTTGAGGGCGCTCTACTGAGGCTTTTGGTCAGCATTTCCGGCGCTTCTAACGTACTCGAAATCGGGACCTTCAGTGGCTATTCCGCGCTGTGCATGGCGGCCGCCCTGCCCGATAACGGGCGCCTTGTGACCTGTGACATTGATCCGGTGGCGACCGCAGTAGCACAACGCTACTTCAATCGAAGTCCGTACGGAAATCGCATTACCCTTTGCATAGGCGATGCCATAACCTCAGTCGAGTCAATGGCCGTGCAAGGGGAAACATTTGACATGGTGTTCCTTGATGCCGATAAGAAACGCTATGTTGATTACTGGGATCGTGTTTTGCCGATGATCCCGGCCGGGGGTCTGATCATCGCAGACAACACCCTTTGGAGCGGTCGAGTACTTGCTCCAGTTACCGACACTGACCACGGCATCATCCGCTTCAACGACCATGTGGTTGCCGACACTCGTGTTGAGCAAGTCATGCTATCAATACGGGATGGTGTCACTGTCTGCCGCCGAATCTAAAGATTCTGTCGCTAACGTTGAAAACAATGACCTACAACGGTAGGTTGCCGTGTTTGCGCCATGGATTCGTGAGTTCTTTGTTCTTAAGCATTTCTAGAGAACGACAAACTCGGGGCCGCGTATCGTGCGGCAAAATGACGTCGTCAATAAATCCTCGATGTCCTGCAACAAAGGGATTAGCAAACTTCTGACGATATTCCTCCGTTCGCTCAGCCAGTTTTTCCTGATCACCAAGATCCTGACGAAAAATAATTTCGACAGCTCCCTTTGGACCCATCACCGCAATTTCTGCCGTTGGCCAAGCAAAGTTAACATCACCACGTAGGTGTTTCGAAGCCATCACATCATAAGCTCCGCCGTACGCTTTGCGCGTAATAACGGTCACCTTCGGAACAGTACATTCTGCGTAGGCATAAAGCAGTTTGGCACCATGCCGAATAATGCCGCCATGCTCCTGTGCTGTACCGGGCAGGAATCCTGGGACATCAACAAAAGTGACAACCGGGATATTAAATGCATCACAAAATCGTACAAATCGAGCCGCTTTGACCGACGATTGTATATCCAGACAACCGGCCAAAACCATCGGTTGATTTGCCACAATTCCTATAGTCGAACCGGCCATGCGCGCAAATCCGGTGATGATATTAGCGGCATAATCTGGTTTAAGTTCGAAGAAATCGGCGTCATCCACCACTTTGCCGATCACTTCGTGCATATCATAAGCCTTATTGGGGTTATCCGGCACCAGACTATCGAGTCCGTGCTCAGCCCGATCTACTGGGTCAGTCACGACCCGCATCGGTGGCTTACCGCGGTTACTTAACGGCAGATAATCGACAAACCGGCGCAGCATGATCAGAGCGTCGACATCGTTATCAAACGCCCTGTCTGCAACACCGGATCGACTCGTATGAACGACTGCACCCCCAAGCTCCTCGTGGGTCACCGTTTCGTGGGTAACCGTCTTAACCACATCGGGACCCGTCACAAACATATACGAGGAATCGCGAACCATGAAAATGAAATCGGTGATCGCGGGTGAATACACCGCACCACCTGCACATGGACCCATAATCATTGAGATTTGGGGCACCACACCGGAAGCCAATACATTGCGCTGAAATACTTCAGCATAGCCGGCCAATGACGCAATGCCTTCCTGAATTCGTGCACCACCAGAATCATTTAACCCGATCACCGGTGCACCCACCTTCATCGCATGATCCATCACACGGCAGATTTTCTCGGCATGAGTTTCGGACAGAGACCCGCCGAAAACGGTAAAGTCCTGGCTGAAAACAAAAACCAGACGCCCATTGATGTGACCGAACCCTGTGACCACACCGTCACCTGGTATGGTCTTGTCATTCATTGAGAAATCACTACATCGGTGTTCAACGAACACACCCCACTCCTCGAAACTATCCGGGTCCAACAACACTTCGATCCGCTCTCGTGCTGTCAATTTGCCTCGCCCATGTTGCGCCTCGATGCGCGCTCGGCCGCCACCCTCCTCGGCAGCAGCTCGCTTACGTTCCAGTTCGTCAATAATTCTCTGCATAGCGATAATCCAGTGCTATAGGTGATGTTCGATCAAGCGCACTACCTCCGCAGCGGCCTGCGGAATGTTGGTTCCCGGCCCATAAACCGCTGCAACCCCGAGCGAAAGCATTTCAGCCACATCCTGCGCGGGAACCACCCCGCCAAGAACAACCAAAATGTCCTCCGCTTGTTGTTCCTTCAGTTCTTGTATTAACTGAGGGACAAGAGTCCGGTGGCCGGCCGCCTGTGAAGAGATTCCAATGACGTGCACATCGTTTTCTATCGCCTGGCGCACTACCTCCGAGGGCATTTGGAAAAGTGGCCCGATATCAACATCGAAACCAACGTCTGCAAATGCGGTTGCAATGATCCGCGCTCCCCGATCGTGCCCATCCTGCCCCAGCTTGGCCACAAGAAGCCGTGGACGTCGGCCATGTGTGTCGGCAAATTGCGCAGTGGTACGGCGTATCTCCTGTAACGTCTCGCGATCGGTGTAGGCCGCGCCATAGACACCGGTTATCGCGCCGGTCTGGGCGCGATAACGACCGAAAACGGACTCCAATACTGAAGACACCTCACCAACGGTCGCCCGCTCTCGGACCGCGTCGAGGGCGGCCTCGAACAGCTTGGCCTGATCTTCAGCAGCAGCTTGCGCCAACTTTTCTAATGCTTTGCTACAACGCGCCTCGCTACGCGATGTCTTAACTGCGCTAAGTCGCTCAATTTGAATCTTGCGCACGGCAGTGTTATCGATAGTCCGCACATCAACTTGGGGCTCTTCGTCCGCCTGATATCGATTTACTCCCACCACCACATCTTGGTGACCATCGACACGAGCCTGCTGTCTGGCTGCAGATTCTTCGATGCGCTGCTTCGGCAAACCACTGGCTACAGCCGCGGTCATACCACCGAGTTTCTCAACTTCATCGATCAGCGTGCGGGCTGCATCGGCAATGCTGGCCGTCAGCGCCTCCACATAATACGACCCCCCCAACGGATCAACCACTTGAGTCAGTCCCGCTTCCTCACGCAGAACCAGCTGCGTATTGCGCGCAATACGGGCAGAAAAATCCGTCGGCAAGGCAAGGGCCTCGTCGAAACTATTGGTGTGCAACGATTGAGTCCCACCCATGACCGCAGCCATCGCTTCGATCGTTGTTCGGATAATGTTGTTGTAGGGATCCGCGCTAGTCAGACTCACACCAGATGTCTGGCAGTGTGTACGCAACATCAATGACCGTGGATCGTGTGGATCGAACAACTCTGACAACAAACTTGCCCACAATAAGCGGGCCGCACGTAATTTCGCCACCTCCATGAAAAAATTCATACCAATGCCGAAGAAAAATGAAAGCCGGGGCGCGAACTGGTCTATTTCCAAGCCTGCTGACAACGCAGCCCGGACATATTCGATACCATCGGCAAGTGTATAGGCGAGTTCCTGCACTGCAGTCGCACCCGCTTCTTGCATGTGGTAACCGGATATTGAAATGGGATTGAATCGCGGCATCTTCGCCGCAGTGAAACGAATGATATCGGCTACGATGCGCATCGATGCGGCGGGAGGGTAGATATACGTATTGCGGACCATGAACTCCTTCAGGATGTCATTCTGCAAGGTGCCGGCAATCTGACCCAGATTCGCGCCTTGCTCTTCCGCTGCCACCACAAACATGGCCAGAATCGGTACGACAGCACCGTTCATAGTCATCGACACTGACATTCGATCCAGCGGAATGCCATCAAACAGTGTTTTCATATCCTCCACTGTATCGATCGCTACGCCGGCTTGGCCCACATCACCTTCGACGCGAGGATGATCAGAATCATAACCTCGATGCGTCGCTAGATCGAAAGCAACGGACAGCGCTGTCTGACCCGCGGCAAGATTCCGACGATAAAATGCATTCGATTCCTCCGCTGTCGAATACCCTGCATACTGCCGTACCGTCCAGGACCGACCCGCATACATCGTCGCCCTGGTCCCGCGAACGTAGGGTGGGAAACCTGGCAACGTCTGGTGGCGTTCCAGAGTCTCGAGATCCTCCGCCGTATACAACGGCTTGATGACAATGCCCTCCGGCGTTTGCGACTCGTAGGCGGACTCAGCTCGTGAGCCAAACTCCTTTGTTGCCAACTTTTTCCAGTCGGACAAAGTGACTTTTTTCGATTGAGTCATTGCAAAATTATTCCACAGTCACAGATGAACCCGGGTAGCCAGCACGTAATAGTGCATCGGCAATCTCTTCCAACACTTCTGGATCTTCGATCGTCGCCGGCAACGTCCATTCCTCACCATCAGCTATTTGGCGGACCGTGCCGCGTAGAATCTTGCCCGAACGCGTTTTGGGCAAACGCGGAACAATTAAGGCCTGCTTAAAAGCAGCAACCGGCCCTATTCGGTCACGAACCATTTGCACAACCTCACCGACAATGTCGACTTCGCTTCGATCGCAACCCGCATTAACGACCAGTAGACCCATGGGCACTTGCCCTTTGAGCGCATCGGCAACACCCAACACGGCACATTCCGCCACATCCGGGTGATCGGCTAATACCTCTTCCATTGCACCGGTCGACAGCCGATGACCCGCAACGTTAATAATGTCATCAGTCCGTGACATCACGTAAACATAGCCCTCTGCATCAATGACACCGGCATCCGCGGTGCTGTAGTAACCCTCGAACTGCTTCAGGTAAGCATCGACATAACGCTCCGGCGCATTCCATAGCGTGGGGAATGCTCCTGGTGGCAGCGGTAGACGCACAGCCAGCGCACCAATCTCCCCCGCCTTAGGCTCGGTGCCGTCCTCTTTCAGAACCCGAAGATCCCAACCGGGGACCGGATGGGTCACGGAACCCTCTTTGATGGGCACCAGACCCAGGCCACGACAATTAGCCGCGATACTCCAGCCAGTCTCTGTTTGCCACCAGTGATCGATGACGGGCACTCCGAGTTTATTTTCGGCCCAGTGCAAAGTATCCGAATCTGTTCGCTCTCCTGCCAAGAACAAACACTCAAACTGACTCATATCATAACGTTGCAGATGATTACCCGCCGGGTCTTCTTTCTTGATTGCGCGAAATGCGGTGGGCGCGGTGAACATGACCTTGACCCCATGCTCTGAAATGACGCGCCAGAACGCACCTGCGTCAGGTGTCCCAACAGGCTTTCCCTCATAAAGAATTGTCGTGTTGCCATTGAAGAGTGGCGCGTAAACAATGTACGAATGACCAACTACCCAGCCAACATCAGACGCCGCCCAGTAAACGTCGCCTGGCTCAGCGCCATAAATGTTTTTCATGGACCACTTCAGCGCAACAACGTGACCTCCGTTATCTCGAACAACACCCTTAGGCTGCCCGGTCGTGCCTGACGTATAAAGAATATAAAGTGGATCCGTCGCCGCTACCGGCACACAGTCGTGCGGCTCGGCGGTTGACATCAACTGATTCCAATCCTTATCACGTCTTTCCTGCATGGTAGCCAGTGCCTGCGGTCGCTGCAGAATCACACAGTGCGATACGGCATGACTGGCGAGTGCGATTGCCTCATCCAGCAACGGCTTGTACTCAACCACTCGGCTTACTTCGACACCACAGGAGGCGGAAACGACCACCTTGGGTTGCGCATCGTCAATCCGCACCGCCAATTCATTCGCCGCGAACCCACCAAACACCACGGAATGGATCGCACCCAACCTAGCACAGGCAAGCATGGCAATCACCGTTTCTGGAACCATCGGCATGTACACGATAACGCGATCACCCTTGGTCACCCCTAGGCCAGCCAGCGCCCCAGCGAAGCGGGCCGTTTCGTCACGTAATTGAGCGTAGGTGAATGTCCGCTGCGTCTGGGTCACAGGACTGTCATAGATCAGCGCAGCCTGCTCGCCACGACCCTGCTCAATATGCAGATCAAGGGCGTTAAAACACGTGTTAATTTGCGCGCCGGGAAACCAGCGATAAAACGGCGGCGTCGAATCATCGAGGACCCGGTCCCAGCGGCGATACCAGTGCACATCTTCCGCAGCTTGGGCCCAGAATGTCTCCGGATCCTCGAGTGCGCTTTGATATACTGATTTAAACGCGCTGTCCATGGAGCTATTCCTTTGGGATGTTGTTAACGATCCTACCGTATGCTACTTCGAGAACCTGGTTTCCCTGTACATTCCAGACCAGGTTGCCTTGCCACTAACGGGACTCAGACCTCGACCAGGGAAAGGCAGCATCAAACCAGCCAATATTCCAATATCATAAGACTTTTTGCCTTGCCCAGCGAATCATCGAGAACGGGCCCCATCACTACCAACACCAAGACGAATAAAAATGACCTATCAATACATATTGAGCGAAACAAGAGACAACGTTGGACTTATCACACTCAACCGACCCAAAGCCCTGAATGCATTATCGAATGACTTAGTGACCGAAATGGCGCACGCTCTTGACGACTTTGAAGCGGATGAATCGATCGGGGCAATCGTGATTACGGGAAACGAAAAAGCGTTTGCTGCCGGGGCCGACATCAAGGGGATGCGCGAACAATCATTCATGGACGTTTATCTGGGTGGTTTTATTGGTAAAGAGTGGCACCGACCGAGCACTTGCCGCAAACCCATTATCGCAGCTGTGGCCGGATTTGCACTGGGCGGTGGTTGCGAACTGGCGATGATGTGTGACATCGTCATCGCGGCTGACACAGCCAAGTTCGGTCAACCGGAAATTAAATTGGGCATTATCCCTGGTGCTGGTGGAACCCAACGACTGACCCGATTTATTGGCAAAGCAAAGGCGATGGATCTTTGCCTGAGTGCCCGCATGATGGATGCTGAGGAAGCTGAACGGGCGGGTCTTGTCAGTCGTGTCGTAGCTGCAGACAAATTACTCGACGAAGCGATGGATGCGGCACACGTCATTGCGTCGATGTCGCGACCCTCGGTGATCATGGCGAAGCAAGCGGTCAACCGCGCCTATGAAACAACCTTGGCAGAAGGCATCGACAGCGAGCGCCATCTTTTTCACTCACTGTTTGCAACAGAGGACCAAAAAGAGGGAATGTCCGCGTTTATTGAGAAACGCCAGCCCAACTGGAAGCATAAATGATGGGATCCACTCATGAAGGTTGACGGTCATCATTACCGCTCGGTCTGGCTAACGGATGACGGTCTATCAGTCGCTGTCGTTGATCAAACGAAACTACCGTTCTATTTTGAGATTCGTACACTACGAACCTGTGATGAAGTTGTCTTGGCAATAAAGGATATGGTCGTGCGCGGGGCGCCCTTAATCGGGGCCTCGGCGGCGTGTGGACTGCGTCTTGCCACGCTCGAGGACCCGTCCGATGATTATCTTCAAGCTCAGGCACTCGCGTTGATCGCAGCTCGGCCAACGGCCATCAATTTACGTTGGGCTGTCGATCGCGTGTGCTCCCGATTACTTCAAGCTAACCCGAAACAGCGTGCGGATCTTGCACTAAAAGAAGCCCAAACCATCTGTGACGAAGATGTGGATAACAACAGCTGTATCGGTTCTCACGGAGAAACAGTCTTTGTCGAACACTGGCGAGCGAAAGGCAGTAAGAACCCGCTTAACGTGCTTACACACTGCAACGCTGGTTGGCTGGCTACCGTCGACTGGGGTACCGCCTTAGCGCCAATATTCAAGGCCCACAATGCCGGTATACCCGTTCACGTCTGGGTCGATGAAACGCGCCCGCGCAACCAGGGTGCCGCCCTCACTGCTTGGGAGCTGAAGGCACATGGCGTCCCACATACGGTTATCGTTGATAACGCGGGTGGGCATCTAATGCAACAAGGACAAGTGGACCTTTGCATTGTCGGTTCCGATCGCACAACACGCACTGGCGACGTGTGCAACAAGATCGGCACTTATCTCAAGGCCCTAGCGGCACACGACAACGGTGTACCGTTTTACGTCGCACTCCCCTCATCAACAATCGATTGGAATATTAGCGATGGCCGAAAAGAGATTCCGATTGAAGAGCGCAACAAGGATGAGGTTCTATATGTACACGGCATTGGTGCCGACAATGTGCCCACACAAGTTCGTGTGACGACGACATCCGAAGCACTCAATCCGGCTTTCGATATCACCCCGAAACATCTAGTGACCGGATTGATTACTGAACGCGGTATTTGTGCAGCCAACGAGTTAGAGCTGCTCAAACTATTTCCAGAAAATCGCGCATAAACCTACTCAGTGGATCCCTAAGACATTAAATCTCGACGCCATTCTTAACCACTAAGCGGTGGTTTTCTTTTCTCGATGCCATAGTAATGGCCTCACTGGGATCACCATTAACCACCAGTAGATCCGCAAAACAGCCTGACTGAATCCGACCACGTTCGCTCTCACGCAGTAGGTCGGCCGCTATCGATGTTCCTGACATCAGCGCGTCCAGGGGCAACATGCCGATGTCTACCATGTACTCCAATTCCAGTGCATTCTCTCCATGCCGGTTAAACGGTGTCCCTGCATCCGTTCCCATCGCGATTCGACCACCGGCGTCGTAATACATCTTGACCGATGTGCGATGCCGTTCGGCGACACGTTGAGATTTCTCAACCGCATACGCAGGAATGCCCTGGTCCGCGTGGCGCAAAATATTGTTGACCGCCGAAAGTGTAGGGACCAGATAAGTGCCTGCCGCTTTCATTTCGTCGCAACACACCTGATCCATGAAAATACCATGCTCAATCGAATCAATGCCGCCGCGCACGGCGTTGAGAATCCCGTCGCGGCCCTGGGCATGGCTCGCTGTGTGCCGATGAAAGCGGCCTGCTTCTCCGATACCAGCAGCCATTTCTTCAGCCGTATAGTGCGCATCCTCCGGATTCACGCCAGGCGTCATAACACCGCCAGTGGCCATGATCTTTATGAAATCACATCCGGCATGAATCTGCTCTCGAACTGCCTTGACCACATCGTCTGTGCCATCTGCTACTCGACCCATGCGGTTGCCGTGGCCCCCGGTCATACAGATCATCCGCCCAGCTGCACGTATGGTCGGCCCAAGGAATTCGCCGCTGTTACACGCATCACGAACCGCAAATTCGAGATAGTCTTTTCCTCCACAGTCTCGCGTCGTGGTCACTCCCCCGCGCAGCGCAGCCTGCGCATGGCGCAATGCTCGAATAACAAGATGCGCATCATCAACTTTGCTCATCGCGGTAAAAGGATCCGCAGCCGCGTCGTAACATAAATGCACATGGCAATCGAAGAGGCCCGGCATCAGAGTGCCACCAATGGTCTCTACACGCCGCCCCGAGAAGCCATCGAATTCACCGACCGGAGCCACCTTGTCGATTCGCTGGCCTTGCACAAGCACTGCATGGCCTTCGATTGGTTTATTCGTTCCATCAAAAACCATACCCCCTGTATACAGTGCACTCATGTGACTTTCTCCTAATGACTTAAAACTGTCTTAGCCGATATTTCTCCCATCAGTCAATCTTTGGGATCCGACAGACGCCCTTCCTCAACAGCATGACAGGCAACTCGAGTCCCGCCATGTTCATTTAACTGCGGTACTTCGGTTTTACAACGTATGTCAGCATGCGGACAACGGGGATGAAACAAACATCCCGTAGGCGGATTGATGGGGCTTGGCACTTCGCCTCCAACAGGCATTCTCTCACGACCACTCATGTCAAGATCAGGAATAGCATCCAGCAGAAACCGTGTGTAAGGATGCTTTGGTCTTGCAAACAAAGTCTGAGTATCAGTCAACTCACAAAGACGCCCCAGATACATCACACCCACATCATCTGAAATGTAATATACGACTGCCAAATCATGACTGATGAAAAGATATGTCAATCGGTATTGTTGCTGTAACCGTTTCATCAGATTCAGAATCTGTGCTTGAACCGAAACATCCAAGGCGGATGTCGGCTCATCACAGACCAGAAAATCTGGGCCACCAGCTAGTGCCCGGGCAATTGAAACACGCTGTCGCTGGCCACCTGAGAATTCATGCGGGTATTTTCGTCCATCCTCAGGCGATAACCCAACCAGGCTCAATAATTCACCGACTCGCTGGCTGATTTCCATACGATCCTTCCGGCGATTTTCATGACGGATCGGTTCAGCAACAATTTCCGATACCCGCCACCTTGGATTGAGCGAGGCATAAGGGTCTTGAAAAATCATCTGTACGCGTTGTGGGGATGGGTCCGTCTCTCCCGCCGCGGGCGAGTCCGGTCTTCCCCCTCCAAACTCAATACGACCGGTCGTTGGCTTATATAGACCAGCCGCCAATCGGGCAACCGTCGACTTCCCGCACCCTGATTCCCCGCCCAACGACAGGCAACGACCTGTTTTGATTTCAAAATCAATGCCGTCCACCGCGTGGATCGTCTGCCGGCGTTTACCTTCAATTAAACGATTAAGCAAAGGAGGTGTCGAGTAGAAGTATCGCCTCAGGTTCTCGACCCGAGATCATCACATTCCCAGTCATGCCTCCCCCTTTGATACCGTCCTCGCATCCACAACCTGCCAACAGGCGACCTCAGTGTGTTCACAGCGCTGCAGTATGGGGGTGTCTTGCCGGCAAACTGCCATTGCGACCCCGCACCGTCTTCTTTATCCGCTGCCAATCTTATTAGACCTATCTATTTTTTGATCGAACAGCAGCGAGTCGTGATCTTCCCGGGTGGTCTCAGTAAAGTCAACCGCCGTGCCTTATAGCAATTTACCCTGTGCCTCCGCGAGGAGACCAGCCCACATTACGGTATATTTCGACCTCGATCGCGGATGCTGCCGAACTGGACAATGCACATTGCCCCAGCAAGGCACCATAGACCACCACAGGACACGAAGCCGTTCACAGTGAGACAGGCCAAACTGTTGAAAATTCTGACCAAATCGTTCTGGTTGATTATCCTATGCGTGAGTGCATCCACGCTGCTTTGTATCAACCCCGCTAGTGGCGACACTCACATTACGGCACTCAGTCCTTCAAAGGGACAGCCACGCATCGTCAAACTACTCAATTATTTCGTTCAGCGGCATCATTATCGAAAAGTGAAACTAAATGATGATTTGTCAGCGCATATATTTGAACGCTATCTCGAGAGTCTGGACCCCAATCGCAGTTTTCTCTACGCCACCGATGTACAGAAATTCTCACACCTACGCTCCCGTTTAGACGACGAATTACGTCGTGCACGACTAACAGCCATCTTCTCCTTGTTCAATGTCTATCGCAGTCGAGTAGAAAATCGAGTCGAACATGCTCTACGCCTATTGGATAGCCCATTCAATTTTGACATTGACGAGCGATATCAATTTGACCGACGTGATGCGCCGTGGACCACAAGCATGACTGCAATGAACGACTTGTGGCGGCAGAGAGTTAAAAATGATTACCTGTCACTCAAGATATCAGGTAAAACGCCTGATGAAATCACGAAGACGTTGGGCGATCGCTACCGTCAGATACAACGTCGCGTGCATCAATTGACAAACCAGGACGTCCTGACGATATTTGCCAACGCTTATCTGTCATCTGTTGACCCTCACAGCCGCTATCTTTCGCCTCGCGCGAGAGAAAATTTTCAGATACGCATGAGTCTGTCACTGGAAGGAATCGGGGCCGTCCTAAGATCAGACAATGATTACACACGCGTATTGCGGGTCGTTCCCGGAGGAGCTGCCGACATCGCCGGTGCCCTGAAGGCTGGCGACCGTATCATTGGCGTCGGTCAAGCGGAGGATGAACCCATAGTGGACATCATCGGCTGGCGGCTAGATGACGTTGTCGCTCTTATACGCGGACCGAAAGATACGCTCGTGCGGCTGGAACTCATTCCGACCGGCAAGGGACCTGATGCCAACAGCAAGATCATTCGAATCACGCGAGACAAGATCAAGCTAGAGGAACAGGCCGCCAAGACATCAATTATCGATATCAAGCGACTCGAACGATCCGTCCGAATCGGCGTCATTCAGATACCCACCTTTTATATTGATTTTGAAGGACGCAGCCGAGGTGACAACGACTATCGCAGTACTACGCGTGATACCCTCAAACTCATTGACGAACTTAAATCCAGTAACGTGGATGGGTTGGTGATCGACCTAAGGGGCAACGGGGGTGGCGCACTGACAGAAGCGATCAGCCTGAGTGGCTTATTCATCTCGTCCGGTCCAATCATTCAGATTCGCGACGACCGAGGACGAATTCGCCCCCGAAACGATCCAGACAAAAGTATCGCCTACAATGGGCCGCTGGCGGTGCTGGTCGATCGGGCAAGTGCCTCAGCATCCGAGATCTTCGCAGGCGCCATTCAAGATTATCGACGCGGCCTAATCATTGGTGAACCGACCTTTGGCAAGGGTACGGTACAGAATCTGATTGATCTCGACCGCTATAGCGAAGACGATTCCCCGGTAGGCCAATTAAAAATCACGACTGCCCAGTTCTTTCGAATCGATGGAAATAGTACGCAGCACCGGGGTATCGTCCCAGACATCGTGCTACCAACGACTGTCGACAGCGAAACCCAAGGTGAACGAGGACTCGACCATGCGTTACCATGGGCCAAGATAGCTGCCGCCCAGTTTCAACATTTTCCTGATGCCAGCGTAGTCAACGAGCTGCTGCCAGCCCAGACAGAACATGAGGCACGTCTAGCGATCCATCCTAGCCTGCTCTTTCTACGACGTAACGCTGCCTTGGATCGTCGAATCGGCCAACAAAAGTCTGTTTCGTTGCTGGAATTGACTCGGCGCAACGAAAAGCAACGCCGTGATGCGGAACGGCAATCACTTTTATCCGACCTGTACAAAACAGACCCAGCGAACGAACAAGACACAGACGCGTCCTCGCTCGAAATCAGTAACAGAATTCATACCATCATACTGAACGAAACCGCGCGAATTCTTGCTGACGCACTGAGTGGCATCAAGACCGCCAACCCCATGACGGATATCGTCTCCGACGGTACTCGCTCCACAGGTAACACCCAAATTCCGGTAACACAGTGAAGTTCTCAAAGATCGGGCAATTTGTGTCCGGAGAATCCGGAATTGTGCAATTAATGAATGATTTGGGGGAGATACAATCCACCCAACGGCCCTTCAATCTCCTTGGCGGCGGCAACCCCGCACGCATCCCCGAAGTTGAATCCCGGTTCAGGTTGGCGATCGAACAACTCATTCGGCAGGATGGTAATTTCGAACATTTCATCGGCCATTACGATGGGCCCCAAGGTAACCTGATCTTTCGCCAGTCGATTGCCGAGTTACTGAAGAAGGAATGCGGCTGGCCGGTGGAAGCGAATAACATTGCGGTAACGAACGGCAGTCAGGAATCATTTTTTATACTCTTCAACCTCTTTGCTGGTGAACACGATGACAACCAGTTTCGCCGCATCCTGCTACCGCTCACTCCAGAATACATCGGCTACTTCGACGCAGGCCTCGGACAGGACTTGTTTCGTACCTACCGACCGAAAATCGAACACCTCGGACCCCACCGATTTAAGTACCGAGTCGACTTCGACAGTCTGACAGTGGCCGGGGACGTTGGTGCGCTGTGTGTCTCGCGGCCAACGAATCCGACGGGCAACGTACTGACCGACACCGAGCTAGAACAACTGCGTCGACTGGCTGCAGAGCATAATGTGCCCTTACTAATCGACGGAGCTTATGGTCTTCCTTTCCCCAATATTGTGTTCTCACAAGCTACACCCATGTGGGATGACAACACTATCGTCTGCCTGAGTTTGTCAAAGATAGGCCTACCCGGAGTACGCACCGGCATTGTTGTCGCCAACACACAAGTGACCCAGGCAATCCGTGGTACCAACGCCATCTTGAATCTTGCGCCCAGTAGTTTCGGACCACTCCTCGCTCAGCAGCTGCTCAACAGCGGGCAACTGATAGACTTGGCTGAAAACAATATCCAGCCCTACTACCGCTCACGCCTGGAACAAGCGATGCACTGGCTGGATATCGCGCTCGAAGGAACACCGTATCGTATCCATGTCGCGGAAGGAGCATTCTTTCTATGGTTGTGGCTCGAAGGTCTCCCGGTCAGCAGTGATGTTCTCTACCAACGACTTAAAGCGCGTGACACGCTGGTGATCTCAGGATCTCACTTTTTCCCCCACTCAGATGCTTCGTGGCCGCACCGCCACGAGTGCTTGCGTATTTCCTACGCCCAAGCACCAGACCAGGTTGAGCAAGGCATCCGCATTATCGGTGAAGAAGTCCGTTCAGCCTATGCTCAGGGCGGTACCTGAGCCTGCTCGGCATGCCTACCAGAACACCACTGATCGGCATTGACTGGGGCACGTCCAACTGCCGAGGCTACTTGTTGAGCGCAACGGGAAACGTCCTCGAACATGTCTCAGACCCCCGGGGAATTGCCACCATAGAGAATAATCAGTTTCAGCTCGTCCTTGAGGACATCTGCGGAAACTGGCTCGCGGCACACCCAAACTCACCACTGTTACTCTCGGGAATGATCGGTAGCCGACAAGGATGGATCGAAGCACCCTATTGCCCGTGCCCTTGTGCCCTTGAGACTATCCATCAACACGCGGTTGCTCTACCAAGCGCCCGTTTGACCGGCTACGTTATACCTGGCCTCATCGCATCCGGTCTTTCTGGCGCACCTGACGTGATGCGTGGGGAAGAAACACAAATAGCCGGCCTGGCGGCTTTGCAGCCGGGCTTAACTGGTACTGTCTGCCTACCGGGTTCGCATTCCAAATGGGTATCGCTTCGAAACAACCGTATTGAGGGATTCTCAACTTTTTTGACGGGTGAGCTGTTCGGGGCACTGTGTGATCACACATTGCTTGGGCGCCTGATCACTAATGACCCGTGTTCACCCCACGCGTTTAGTCGTGGACTGGAACAATCCACTGCTGCTGGGGGACTGCTCCACCAACTTTTCAGTGCCCGCACTCGCGGCCTCGCCGGTGATCTCGGTGGTGGTGACATTGCCAGTTACCTGTCAGGAATCCTGATTGGCTCAGAAATTCGCGCCGTCGCAGAACAAGACTATCTCGAGGACACTGTGCATCTCATCGGTGGTAACGATGCCGCCCATCGCTACCACGAAGCGCTACAGTCCGTTGGCGCCAAAGTGAGACTCTGGCCAGGGCAGGAGGTGACGGTCGCAGGGTTGTGGTTATTGGGCCGCCAACTCGGCTTGTGCGATGATCACCCAAATGAGTAGTGCTATAGGTTTTGGCCGAGGATCACTGGTGGCCATCTTGCGCGGCATCACGCCTGACGAAGCATTGCCGATTGCCGAAGCGCTGGTGCGCGCGGGCTTTCCTATCATCGAGATTCCTCTGAACTCACCGTCACCCATTCTTTCAATTGCCCGTATCGCAGATCACTTCGGTGACCAATGCATCATAGGAGCAGGTACTGTACTCACGGCCGAGGAGGTCTCCGCGGTGGCTGACGCCGGTGGCCGCCTGATCGTCTCACCCAACACCAACCCTAACGTCATTCGTGCAACACGACGATGTGGCCTCCTTTCGATGCCGGGCGCACTCAGCCCAACCGAAGTACTTACAGCCCTTGACGCAGGAGCCAACGCAATCAAACTGTTTCCGGCAGAACTAATTTCGCCACACGTTGTTAAAGCACTTCTTGCGGTCACCCCACCGGGCACCCTGATGTTGCCCGTGGGCGGTATCACACCGGAACACATGAGCGATTATCTCGCAGCGGGTGCAGCTGGCTTTGGCATCGGTTCAGCACTTTATGCTCCAGGAACATCGGCCTCAGTTGTTTACCGTGTTGCGCGCCACTTTGTCGAGACTCTGTCTGCATTATGAAGCGGCCCCCATACACTCACCGAACACAGGCGACCATGCAATCATCATTAACCGGCACTCGCACCCATGGTTATTGATCACTTTCTGGCGCAATGTACTGCACACCCACCTATCATCGTGGTTGCAACTGTTGACAGTCCGACCGATGGCGTCTCACTTGCCCGAGCCTTGCAGGTCGCGGGCATTCATTTTCTTGAGATCACGCTCAGAACTAACGCTGGCCTTGAGGCGATTCATCAAATTCGGCGCGAGGTTTCGGGCCTGTGCACGGGCGCCGGCACCTTGCGTTCACCCGACGAGATCACACAGGCAGTTGCCGCGGGGGCGGAGTTTCTAGTCAGCCCGGGGGCCACACCCGTGCTGCTAAAGCACGCGAGCAAACTGGACGTCCCCTACCTTCCAGGGATTGCGACTATTTCTGAGGCACTCTCTGCTCGCGAGATGGGCTACCGATTACTTAAATTCTTTCCCGCTGACTTGTCCGGGGGTGCCGCGTTTCTCGATCATCTAAAAAGTGTCATGCCTGATCTGAATTTCTGCCCCACCGGCGGGGTTAACACCAATAATCTTGCTGAGTATCTGATGCTTAGCAACGTCGTCTGTGTCGGTGGCAGTTGGATCGCACCTGCTGAACTAATACAGCGCGGTGACTGGTCTGCGATCACAGCGCGAGCGACTGCGACGATCGCCATTGCCAGCGGATTACCCCGATGAAACTCGCCGCAATCGGAGAATGTATGCTCGAGGCCGTTGCAGGCGAACCCCTCTTCGGCAACAACATGGCATTCGGATTTGGCGGCGACACACTGAATACAGCGGTCTACATGTATCGGACGATACCTGCGAGCACCGACATGACGATCAGTTATGTAACCGCCCTTGGCAACGACCCATGTAGCGATCAGTTGGTCGCCGCGTGGCGAAACGAAGGTCTTGACGACCACCTGGTTTTTCGACTTGCGGGTCGGTTGCCTGGTTTCTACCTGATCCACAACGATACCCGTGGGGAAAGGCAATTTTTCTACTGGCGGCAAGAGGCCGCTGCGCGATCGCTGCTCGATGATGGGCGAGACCAATTAATCGCTAAAGGCTTATCAGGTTTTGATCTTGTCTATCTAACCGGCATCACACTAGCGGTCGTTGCGCAACACAATCCCGATCCTGTAATGTCACTTCTGCAGCAACTGGCTGATGGGGGTACGCAGATTGCATTTGACCCAAACCACAGAGACACACTCTGGGACAACGCTGAAATTGCCAAATCAGTTTATCGGGACATCGCCCCGCTACTGACCTTCTGCCTGCCCACCTTCGATGACGAACAGCGTTTATTTAAAGACCGAGATCCGACTGTCACTGCCACACGTTGGCTTGATTGGGGGGCAACAGAGGTAATTGTCAAAAATGGCAGTAAAACAGCATTGCTTGCGACGCCTTGGGAGCAAATCCACAGTTATCCGATTCCCGTCGAACGAGTGGTCGATACCACGGCAGCCGGTGATGCGTTTAACGGCAGTTATCTCGTCCGCCGTCTGGTCGGTGACCCATCACGACTGGCCGCTGATGCGGCACATACCCTCGCGGCTCAGGTGATTCAACACAAGGGGGCGATTGCACCTCTAGCTTGATGCCAGACAGCCACCACGGTAATCAGTCCAACAGTTTGCATCAATGAAGCGGCCACACTAACAGAATCATCGGAACACTCACCGCCACTACCAAAATCTCTAGTGGCAACCCCATACGCCAGTAGTCACCGAAGCGATACCCGCCAGGCCCCATGATAATGGTGTTGTTTTTATGACCAATCGGCGTCAAGAACGCACACGAGGCGGCTACCGCCACGGCCATCAGCAATGCATCTGGATTCACCTCTAGGCGGTTGGCCAACTCCAATGCAATCGGTGCCGCTATCAACGCAGTGGCTACATTGTTAAGCACGTCAGACAGCGTCATGGTAATCAACATGAGAAGCACAACCACCAACACGACCGGCATGCCTTCTGTCCATCCAAGCACCGCGTTCGCAATCAGCGCCGTGCAGCCACTGCTTTCAAATGCTCCACCAATCGGAATCAGACACCCCAAGAGCACAATCACTGGCCATTCGATCGATTCATAGACTTCCGATGCCGGCACCAATCCGAGCACCACGTAAATCGCTGCGGCGGCAGCCAACGCAATCGGCAGATAGACAATCCCGGTACTGGCGGCCAGAATCGCGATCGCAAAAAGTCCGATAGCGAGTCCCGCTTTGCGACGTTGTAATAAACGCAGACCCCGTTCGGCAAGTGGCAAACAACCCAACCAGGCAATGATGTCCGGCATGCGGTCCTCCGGACCGGAAAGCAATAGAACATCGCCCGCACGAATCGACAATTTCCTCACCCGCTCTCGAAAAGGCTGCCCTTGGCGGGCAACACCCAGCAACATCGCACCATGACGGTAGGCCAGCCGCACATCGCGCGCAGACCGGCCCGCGATACGAGCGCCGCTTGGAACCACAGCCTCCATCAATACCTGATGCTTACCCAACAACTCAATTCGATCGTTACGCCCGGCATGCTCGAGACCGGATGCACCAATAAATGCATCAATCGCGCTCGCAGCCCCTTCCACCACCACCAGGTCACCCGAGCGCAGTGACTCCCGGCGTGCGGTGCCCGGCAAACGTCGACCACCCCGAACCATGCCAAGGATCGCAATGTCATTCTCTTCAGCCAGCGGATACAACTCTCGCAGAGGCTCCCCGAGCAGGCCGGTCGATTCCAACACGACCGCCTCAGCCACGTAGCCTGAAAGATCTTGCAATTCTTCCCTCGAATTACGTTGGCTTCGAGCTTTGGGCAATAATCTCCAGCCAACCAAGGTAACAAAAACAATCCCAACCAGCGCCACAATGCCGCCAACCGCCGCAAAATCGAACATAGCAAACGGTTTTCCGAGAGCGTCCCCTCGAAAAGTCGCAATCACAATGTTGGTCGGTGTACCAATCATCGTCACCATGCCACCGAGGATCGTGGCAAACGACAGCGGCATCAGCGTTAAGGCTGGACTCCGCTGAGCCCGGGTTGCTGCCTCTGAATCGATCGGCATCAGCAACGCCAGTGCCGCTACGTTGTTCATCACCGCAGAAAGAACTGCCCCAACGCCAGACATCAAACCGATATGCACAACCAAAGGACGCGTACTGCTGACCACATAACGAGCAAGGAGTTCGACTGCGCCTGAATTCGACAGCCCACGGCTAACGATCAGTACCAGGGCCACAATCACCGTGGCCGGGTGGCCAAACCCAGAGAACGCAACGTTGCTCGGCACCGTGCCCGCGATCACGGCAACCACCAGAGCCCCAAACGCCACCAAATCGTAACGAACACGCCCCCATAACAGAAACCCAAATACCGCGCCCAGGATCAAAAACAACACGACCTGGTCAGTAACGATCGCGCCGTCACCCACTGACAATGAACCCCTGTTGACGACAGCGCTGCCAAATCACTCGAAACACAGTCGACATTTCCTCCGGACGTTTTTCGATCCACTGATCTATATCGTTAACTGAAAACCAGGCACCATGTTCCATTTCAGTATAGTCCGGCACTAATGGAGCCGCGGTATCTAGCCTGTAAATCCAACAGAATTCCATGTCCGTGATCGGTGTCGCTGACAATTTAAACAAACGCATCGGGACCTCCTTAATCACGAGGCCCACTTCTTCTGCGACTTCGCGCAGGCAACACTGGTCATAAGTCTCGCCAGCATCGACATGGCCCGCTACAGAGGAATCCCACAAGCCGGGACTGCTTTCTTTGTACAACGCACGCTTCTGGAAAAAATACTGACCGTCTTCATCAAAAATCAACACATGCACCGCGCGATGAAGAAAACCTTTTTGGTGCACCTCGTCGCGGCGGGCGCTGCCAACCACACGGTCGTCACCATCGACCACCGGCAACAGTTCGGCATCTTCGAGTCGATGGGTCATAGCGTGGGATCAGAAACCGACTCATTGGCGAAAGCCTGGCGCTGCGCCTCCCCCGTACGCTGGCGTGTCTCCCAGTCAGGATCAATCCACACCGGCACATCGATCGGGGCAAGCGGCGTCTTACCAAGAATTAGATCCGCTGCACGCTCAGCCAACATGATGGTGGGTGCGTTAAGGTTGCCATTGGTAATGTTCGGAAATACCGACGAATCAACCACTCTGAGGTGCTCCATGCCCACAACACGACATGCTGGATCAACAACCGTGGCCGACTCCAACTGGTTTCCCATCGCGCACGTACAAGAGGGATGATAAGCGGACTCAGCGTTAGCTCGTATCCAGGCATCCAGATCCTCATCGGTCGTCCTACCCGCACTGGGTTGGACTTCCTCTCCACGGTAACGATCTAGCGCTGATTGCGCTAGAACCTCTCGAGTCAACCGGACGGCGCGCCGGAACACGGACTGATCGTGGTGATGTTGCAAATAGTTGAACTGTATTGATGGCAAATCACGCGGATTCGAGGAACGCACCTGTACACGGCCACGACTCTCCACCTTGTTTAAACCTACGTGAACCTGGAAACCATGACCATCGACCGCCGCGCGACCATCGTAACGCATGGCTCCAGGTAGAAAATGAAACTGAATGTCCGGCCAACGAATGCCCGCCTGAGAGCGAATAAACCCACCCGACTCAAAGTGATTGGTAGCGCCCAATCCCTCCTTAAATAACAACCAGCGAAGTCCAATCAAACACTGCTGCCAGTAACCTAATTTCCCGTTCAGCGTGATCGGTTCTCGACAGCGATGCTGTAAGTAAATCTCCAGGTGATCCTGAAGATTCTGCCCCACTCCTTCCAAAGGATGCACAACCGCAATGCCTATATCGCTCAGGTGAGCCGCTGGACCAATGCCAGATCGCTGTAATAGCACCGGCGAGCCAATGGCGCCGGCACAAACAATCACTTCAGCTTGCGCGCGAAGCTGAAACTCGTGACCATCGAGTTCATAGACCACAGCCACTGCCCGCCGACCCTCCACAACAATTCGATGCACCTGACTCTGGGTCACTACTCGAAGATTAGAACGGCCCAATACCGGTCTCAGGTAAGCCTGTGCACTTGACGCGCGAACACCACCTCCAACGGTCATGTGATAACCGCCAAAGCCTTCCTGCTGGTAGCCGTTGTAATCATCAGTCCGTGGATAACCCGCCTGTTCCCCTGCAGAAATAAATGCCTGATAAAGCGGGTTCTCCTGCATGCCGTTACCGATGCCTACCGATAACAAGCCATCACCTCCCCGGTACTCGTCTTCACCACCAATCCAGTTCTCAGCCTTTCTGAAATACGGAAGGCAATCTCGATAGCTCCAGCCGAGCGCACCCCGTTCTTCCCAGTCATCAAAATCATATGCATGACCTCTAACATAGACCATGCCATTAATAGAGGAGGATCCACCAAGTCCACGCCCCCGCGGACAATGCAACCGCCGTCCGTTAAGACCTGGTTCAGGCTCTGAATAAAACCCCCAGTCAAATCGCCGAGAGTTCATTGGACGTGATAAAGCTGCCGGCATCTGCACTGCGACGCTTCGATCACTACCACCGGCTTCAATCAAAACGACGCGGTTCGTTGGGTCTTCACTCAGACGTGCCGCAAGAACGCAACCGGCCGAACCGGCACCAATGATCACATAATCAGCATCAAGCATCACAAAGTGCCAATAGATAACGCACTTGCGCCGCCGTCTCTACTGTTCCGGGTCGAACCGCCCGCACGCGGGCAAGCGCTTGAGGTGCGAGCACACCGCTTGCGACCAGCAGCTTCGCGGCCACCGTACCGGTACGCCCCAATCCTGCCGCGCAGTGCAACAAAACACGACGCTGATCACAAAGCAGTCCCAGTAATTTTTCCTCGATCTTCGACCACTCGGCCTCAAACCTAACATCAGGCGCCTGGCGATCTTTGATTGGACAGTGATACCAGACAATATTACGTGCTGATAGCGCCGAACTCAGACTCCCCGCACCAAGATGGTTTAATTCACTCAATGTGACAAGCGAAACCACCGCGGCCGCACCCCAGTTGTGAATCGTGACCACATCTTTATCCAAGGAGCGCCGCCGCAGGTGACCCCGCGCATCCAATCTACATCGGCCCGGACAACGCGCCAGGCCAATCACCCCACCTTTATACACGTTGAGCGAATCTATCTGGAAGGCGTCTGTACGATCGGACATAACCACTTGTTTTCTTCACATCATGATGTCAGGAAAGACAGCGCCCAATGCGGCAGTAACCATTACCACTCACCGGAATTTTCCATCGAAGACCACGGTTCGGCAGGTTCCAGCGCTTGTCCCGCCTGCAACAATTCGACCGAAATTCCGTCGGGTGAACGAACAAATGCCATACGACCATCTCGCGGGGGGCGGTTGATTACGACGCCGCCATCCATCAAGCGCTGGCACGATGCATAGATGTTGTCGACCTCATAAGCCAAATGGCCAAAGTTTCGGCCGCCGGTGTAAGGCTCAGGGTCCCAGTTATACGTCAACTCAACCTGGGCCTCTTCGTTGCCCGGCGGGGCCAGAAAAACCAAGGTAAACCGACCCTGCTCGCTTTCCCTGCGCCGCACCTCCGTGAGCCCCAACCTGTCACAGTAAAACTCCAATGATTTTTCAATATCCGTTACCCTAACCATCGTATGTAAGTACTTCATTTGTAACTCCTTGAAACAAGTTGTGTAGTGCAAAAGTCTCTCACACGGCGAGTCACCGATTAGCGAGATGAGGCTTTGTCACGGTGCTTGGCGTAGGTCTTTACGTTCAGCACGTCGCTCCAACGCTAACTGGATGAGTTGGTCAATAAGATCAGGATAAGTTAATCCGCTTGCCTGCCATAGCATTGGGTACATGCTAATGGGCGTAAACCCCGGCATAGTATTGATTTCATTAATATAAATAAAATCATCTGCACGCCGAACAAAAAAGTCGACCCGCGCCAAGCCCGTACAATCGATGGCCTGGAATGCTTTGATGGCCATGCCTTGCACCTTGTTACTTACGCTGGAACTAAGATTTGCTGGCACCATTAACTCGGAACGATCATCAAGATATTTCGTCTGATAGTCGTAGAAGTCAGCGCCAGGAATAATTTCCCCAATGATCGATGCGCGCGGTGAGTCATTACCCAACACCGCGCACTCAACCTCATGACAGTCCTCGACCGACTCCTCAACCAACATCTTTACATCGTATTGAGCGGCGATATCGAGCGCCTTTGTCAACGATGCCACATCAATCGCTTTTGAAACTCCTACGCTTGAACCCATATTGGCCGGCTTCACGAACAACGGGTATTGCAGGTGCTTTTCAACACCAAACACCACCGCATCAGGATCCACATGCCAGCGATTGCGTCGAATTACCTGATACGCTGTCTGTGCTAATCCGCTGGCGTTGAAAACCAACTTCGCCAGTGCCTTATCCATACCGACAGACGATGCCGCGACGCCAGCGCCGACATACGCCATGCCGACCAATTCCAGCAACCCCTGGATCGTCCCATCCTCGCCGAAGGGTCCGTGCAGGAGCGGAAACACAACGTCAAACAACACTCCACGATCATCCGGCGATGCATCGGAGCGCTTCAGTTCCTGTCCGGTTGAGGCGAGATAAACGACAGGCAGTGACATATCATCAACTGTGTCGTGCTCCAGAATGGAAGCATCGCTACCCGCCAGCAGCCAACAGCCCTGACGC
>DUBL01000132.1 GCA_012960345.1 Gammaproteobacteria bacterium
GTCGGGTACCCGGTTCTAATGCAAGTGATTCGACCGAGATTTTTCAGGAAGGTATTCGTATACCACCACTGAAGCTTTTCCAAGGCGGACGCCCAAACACCACTCTGATGCGTCTAATTGAGTTGAATGTCCGGTTGCCCGATAGGGTAATAGGAGACCTGAAGGCGCAATATGCTGCTTGTCGGGCCGGTTCCCTTGAGCTTGCGAAGCTGTCCAACCGTTATGGCGTGAGTGGTCTCCAAAAGCATTTTTCGGCGTTACTTGATTACGCAGAACGTATGACTCGTGAAGAGATCGCAACCTGGGCCGATGGCACTTACACTTTTGAGGATCATATTGACGATGATGGTTTCTCTGATACCCCTCTACCGATCCGAGTCGCGATTACTGTGGCAGGCGACCGCGTATTGGTTGACTACACCGGGTCAGCCCCGCAGGTCGCGGCTGCATTGAATTCGACAAAATCTTACACCAACTCCTGCACTTACCTGTCGGTACGGTGTGCGCTAAAGGGGGATATTCCCAACAATGCGGGAGTATTTAGAGCCATTTCAGTCAGCGCCCCTGAAGCGTCCATTCTGAACCCCGTCCTGCCGGCAGCTTGCGCCGCGCGGGCATTGACCGGTTACCGGGTGGTCGATGCTATGTTTGGTGCGCTGGCGCAAATAGTACCTGATCGCATCCCGGCGGCCGGAGAAGGTGGAAATACGGTAGTCTGTCTCGGTGGTTATCGGGGCGATGGCTCTCCCTTTATTATCGTTGACATGATCTGTGGCGCCTGGGGTGCTCGCCCGAATAAAGATGGAATCGAGGGGGTGACCAATCCGTCCCAGAATCTCTCGAATACTCCAGTTGAAACACTTGAATCTCAACATCCTGTACGAGTTGAAGAATACGCACTGGTGCCAAATTCTTGCGGCGCGGGCCGTTGGCGAGGAGGGCTGGGGTTGTCACGTTCTTATCGCGTCCTCGCTAAAGAGGCGGGCCTGCAGTTGCGCGCGGACCGAATGAAGTTCCAGCCTTACGGATTACAAGGAGGCGGTGAAGCGCCTGGGTCTAAAAACACCCTCGTTGAGGCCAATGGTGAAACTCACTTGTTGCCCAGTAAAGTGAATCGACAGATGTATGAAGGCGACTTGATTCACCATATTCAACCGGGTGGAGGTGGCTTTGGGGATCCCATGACTCGGGACCCAATCCGGGTTGCTGCAGACGTGTGGAATGAAAAAATTTCAGCTGTTTATGCGCGGGATGAACACGGCGTTGTTGTCGATGGGTTAACAGGAGAGCTCGACCGAGTGGCGACTGCCGATCTTCGCGCGTCCCTTGGGAAGTGACGTTCGGATGGGTGGAGTTCGATGGGGGGATTGAGCATCGTGTTGCCAGGTTGTTTGATCAGGTGGTGAGACCTGTTATTCAATAGGGTTAGGTTGAATTGTGATGAACATACTGCCGACAGAGAACTTAGGGAGAATAAATTGAATGGCTGAGCAGCGCTTGGGCATCATCATGCATGGAGTGACGGGCAGGATGGGGACCAACCAACATCTGGCACGGTCAATCGTCGCTATTCGCAACCAAGGTGGTCTACTGCTGGAGAATGGTGATCGCCTTGTGTTGGATCCGATACTGGTCGGGCGAAGTGAGGAGAAGCTGCGCGCTCTGGCGCAAGAATATGGGGTCGTTCGTTGGACTACAGATCTTGGTGAAGCTTTAGCAGATCCTCGCGATAAATTGTTTTTTGATGCGGGCACGACTCAGATGCGCGCGTCGTTAATCGAACGCGCAATCTTGGCTGGAAAGGATATCTATACCGAAAAACCGGTGGCGGAGAATATCGACGATGCCCTCAAGGTGGCGACTCTTGCCCAGAAAGCGGGAATCGCCAATGGGGTTGTTCAGGACAAATTATTTCTGCCTGGATTGATTAAGTTAAGGCGCTTGCGGGATGAGGGTTTCTTCGGGCGTATTCTTGCTGCGCGTATTGATTTTGGTTATTGGGTTTTTGATGGATTTGAAGCACCGGCGCAGCGGCCGGCATGGAATTATCAACTCGGCCAGGGTGGTGGGATTATTTTAGATATGTTCTGTCACTGGCGCTACGTGCTTGACCACACGATAGCTCCGGTGACCGGTGTCTGTTGTATTGGTCGTAACCATATTCCTCAAAGGCGCGACGATGCGGGGGAGTCTTATATCGCCGATGCGGATGACGGTGCATTTGCTATGCTTGAATTGGAGGGCAATGTGATTGCTCAGGTGGCGAGTTCTTGGACTACTCGAGTACGCCGCGATGATTTGGTGACCGTGCAGGTCGATGGGACAGCGGGATCAGCAGTGGCAGGACTGCAACGTTGTTGGGTCCAAAGCGGGGCAGAGACGCCACGACCGGTATGGAACCCGGATGAGCCGCAGTCGATGACTTTTCCAGATCAATGGCGAGAAGTGTATGCGAGCGAATCATTCGATAATGGATTTAAAGCGCAATGGTTACTATTTCTTCGCCATTTGTATGACGGCGCGCCGTACATCTACGATTTGATGGAGGGCGTTAAAGGTGTCCAGCTTGCTGATGCGGCTTTGAAAAGCTGGCGCACGCGTCGTTGGGTCGACATTGGTTCGGCAGTTGGGACAGCCTGAACATGGCGGCGCTTCATTTGCCGAGTGCAACCGGGCAGTTGCAGGTCTATGAGACTGGTGATGCCGGAAGTTTTTCGAGTGCACCGGGGCCATTTTGTCGAATTGCCTACGCCGCTGCGCATGTGGTTGCTGACCCACTGGCGGCTAACGATCCGTGGTTAACACCGGCTATTGACTGGGAACGAACGATTGCCTATCGAGAGTATTTATGGTCGATGGGTTTAGGCGTAGCGGAAGCGATGGATACGGCGCAACGTGGAACGGGCCTTGAATGGGACTGCGCGCGCGAGCTGATCAAACGTAGCGTCTCGGCAGCACGTGCGTACGGAGATGCCACTATAGCTAGTGGTTGTGGCACTGATCACTTAGTTTCCGCTCGCGGCAATTCCTTGGATGAAATTCAGTCGGCATACGAGTTGCAAGCGGAATTCATTCAAGCGCAGGGAGGGCGACTCATTCTGATGGCTAGTCGTGCCTTGGCGGCAAGCGCCCGTTCGCCCGATGACTATTACCGTCTTTATGAGAGACTGTTGGCGCAGGTTGATGAACCGGTCATTATTCATTGGTTGGGCCCGATGTTTGATCCGGCACTGGCGGGATATTGGGGGCATAGTGACCTGGACGAGGCTATGGATGTCTGTCTCGATGTGATTCGCTCGCACCCGCATAAGGTACAAGGGGTGAAAGTATCCCTGTTAGACAAGCACCGCGAGATTGCTATGCGGCGAAAGTTGCCGCCCGGTGTCGGAATGCTGTCAGGGGATGACTTTAATTATCCGGAGTTAATTGAAGGAGATGAGCAGGGCTATTCCGATGCTTTGTTGGGTATTTTTGACGTGATCGCTCCAGTTGCATCGGCCGCTTTAGCTGCTCTGACGATTGGCCAAGTCGATACCTATCGGAAAATTCTTGAACCGACAGTGGCCTTGTCGCGTCATATTTTCGAAGCCCCCACGCGTTTTTATAAGACAGGTGTCGTGCTGATGGCTTATCTAAACGGATTACAGGATCATTTTGTTATGGTCGGTGGTCAGCAGAGTGCGCGATCAGTCATTCATTTAAGCGAGCTGTTCCGACTCGCCGACCGCGCGCGCCTTTTTCACGACCCTGAGGATGCATCAAATCGTATGGCGCGCCTCTTGCGGCTCTACGGTGTGTCGCAAGCATAAATATGCCTGCGAGGTTTAACGCATGCTGCTTGTACCCAGGTAAGTATCACGTCCAGCGACCAAACTCCGCATTTTAGCGTCGGCGATCGATCGATCCAACATCCAGAACCCACAATCCGGGTGCACATAGCGAAGGCGATCACGTCCCAGTATCTGGGCAGCATGCTCAATGGCTTTTGCGACTTCATCAGCGCTCTCGACCTCGGTTCTTTTTATATCAATGACGCCAACACCCAGACCGATGTCTTCGCGCACTTCGCGCAGGGCTTCCAGATCTGTAATCGGGCGATGCGCACACTCCATTACAATGTGGTCGACATGGAGTGCATTTAAATAATCAAGTAATGACGACCAGTCGCCTTTTTGGATGCTTTGTCCGCCATAGTTGCCGAAGCATAAATGAACAGCGGGAATAGTTGGCACCGCGTCCAGGACGACATTGATGGCGGCAGCTGCCCACGTTGCTTCTTCGGGGCTTCCGGGTAGATTGGCCTCGTCAATTTGAATGATGTCTGCATTGAGTGATTTGACCTGTTCAGCGAGCACTCGAGCCAAGGCCATGGCCACGTCTGAGGTATCGCCGTATCGTTGATTAATTAACGTCTTGGCGAGCATGTGAGGTCCGGTTAGCGTGAATTTCAGTGGTCGCGTGGCCAGTTGTTTGGCCCGGTTGCATGCGCTGGGCAAATCGAGCGACCCGTGGTCAATGTCATGATAGATCACACCTGGGGGAGTGTTGCGAAACCGAGTGTCGGCGTATTGGCGATAGTTCATTAATTCGGCAAAGCTGATGTCGGTACGAATGCCTGCAAGCGGACGAACGAAGTATTCGATCATGCCATTGGTTTGCGGATGATTCGGATCGAAGCGGTAGAGTTCCCCATCACACACGACATCAACACCGGCTTGTTCCTGCGTGTTGATCACAACGCGCGTTGCATCCGTCAGGGCTTGGGTCGATGGGTTTTGTTGTAACCACTCTGGCACTGGATAGGAGCCGACGACGGTTGTTTGGATGCTCGGCGTTTGATACGTCATGGAAAGTTCACCTCCAAGTCGTGCTTGCTGACACGCGAAACGCGATAGGTTAGCAGAATCCGTCCTAAACAATTGAATACAATGAGTAAAACGCATCTTACAGAAAAAGATTCACGATGACTCACGCTTCCACAACCTCGGCCTTAATGTTTATACTGCCCAGGTTGACAGTCGTCTCAACGACGTTTCCATTGTTTATTCAGGAGGATAAGAATATGAAACACAGAGCCTTAAGACTTGCGGCAGTTGGCGTTGCCGCGGTTCTGACAACCTTTGGCGTGGCAGTAGGCAATGCCGTTGCGAAAGACAAGATGGTGATTGCTGTACCAACCTTTTTGACTGGAGGCGGTGCGCCGGCCTTCGGTATTCCCGCTCGAAATGGTACTGAATTGATTATTCAGGCGATCAATAAAGGACAGGTGCCCGCACCCTATAATACAAAAGGAATAGCCGGCGCGCAGGTTGAGGCGATTATCTATGATGAGTCTGGTGGTGGTGCCAAGCAGGTAACGGAATACAGAAACAAAGTGCAGAAGTTGGGTGTCGATATGTTTGCAGGCTTTGTGTCCTCTGGCACTTGCGCGGCCGTCACAGCAGTGGCTGAAGAACTCAAGACCCTTACGCTGTATTCCACGTGCGGCACGCCACGTGTGTTTGAAGAATTGGATAAGAACCCAAAATACGTTTTCCGGACCATGAGTCACGCGACGGCTGACGGCGTTTCGTTGGCGCATTATGTGGCAAGCAAATACGGTTCTGCTAATGGTTATACCGGTATCAATCAGAACTACGCGTGGGGACAGGACTCGTGGCGCGATTTTGATCTGGCAATGAAGGTATTGGCGCCCAAAATAAAAGGTTCGACTAAGGGCCAATGGCCGAAGATTTTTGCGGGTCGTTACGGAGCCGAAATTTCTGCACTATTAAAATCGCCAGAAGATCTGGTCCATACCAGTTTCTGGGGCGGGGATCTCGAGGCATTTATTTTCCAGGGTTTGGCGCGGGGATTGTTCAAGAAAAAGCAGTTCCTGATGTCGGTGGCAGGTACTGCTGCATACCGATTAGGCAAGAAACTGCCTACTGGAATCGTGTTGGGCTCCAGAGGGCCCTACGGCATCTATGCTAACCAGTTGATTGATACGCCGATGGTCAAGTGGTTTAACAATGCGTATGTCAATCGATATGGAACACAGCCCACGCAGCCAAGCTACCAATACGCCCAGGCGATTCTCGGCGCAAAGTTTGCCTATGAGAAAGCCGCAGCCGCGAATGGTGGAAAATGGCCGTCAACAGATCAGGTCATTGCAGCGTTGGAAGGGGCAACTTTCCAAGGTGTTGCCACAGAAGTTCGTATGGCGCGTAGTAATGGGCACCAGGGTGTCACCGATCACGCCTGGGGTGTGGCGAGTTTTGATAAAGAACTCGGTCTGCCGGTGGTGAGTGACGTCATGCACTTTAAAGGCGATTGCATCATGCCGCCCGATGGCATGGACAGTGTCACTTGGCTTAAAGGTGGTATGAAAGGCGCCAAGTGCGACTGATTTGATTTGTTTGTGGTCCGGGGCAGGTCTTGCCCCGGACCCTCTTTCGCAATGCTGAGCGAGGATCGCCGGCTCGATACGTCATAACGGTCACTTAGATCATGGTTCAACTACTTTTTACGATCCTTACTGATGGTTTGATCTACGGATCCTATCTTTTTATTGTTGCTGTGGGAATGACGGTTATTTTTGGCGTGCAGCGGGTGCTGAATGTGACGCACGGTTCGTTTTACGCTTTTGGGGCTTATCTTGCGGCTTACCTCGGTGGCATTTGGTACGACCATGAGTTACCGGATTTTGGTGGATTCGTTATCATTTTTTTAGCCGCGATTGTGGTCGGTGTCTTTTTCGGCATTTTAATCGAGCGGGGATTGCTTAAGCATCTCTACGGTAAAGACGAGCATATTGTCGTTTTAGCGACTTTTGCGGCGTTCCTGGCGCTTGAAGGCGTTGGCCTGTTTATCTGGGGCACGGATCCTTACTTTTTCTATCAACCCCAAGCGATGCTGGGGTTTGTTGAGATTCTGGGTATGACCTATGATTACTATAATCTCTCGCTCATTGTCCTTGCGCTCATTATCTCGCTTGCGATCTGGTATTTTTTGAGTCGAACAATATGGGGCAGGTTGTTGCGAGCCGTCATTTTTGATAGAGAGATCAGTCAGGCGATGGGAGTCAATGTCACGGCGGTGTTTCTCGGGACATTTATTTTAGGGACAACACTTGGGGCATTAAGCGGGGCTGCGATAGCGCCCACGATCTCGGTGTTGCCCGGAATTGGTGTCGAGGTCATAGTTCTTGCTTTTGCGGTAGTGGTGATAGGCGGAATGGGGAGTATCCCGGGCGCTTTGATCGGTTCGATTCTGGTGGGCGTGGTTCGCGCCGCTGCTGTGCATGAGTTTCCTCAGGCGGAGATGTTTGTGATTTACGCGATCATGGCCATCGTGCTTGTCTTTCGGCCGGAAGGTTTGTTTGCACCACCAGCCGTCAGGAAGATCTGATGTCCTTTGATAGAACCATTATTGGTGTCACGATCGCAGTCGTGTTGATGGCGTGTGCTACCTTCTTTATCCCCGATTGGGTGCGGCAGATCGGCTTGTTGAGTATGGCGATCGGCTCGGTGGCCCTGGGGCTGTTGGTGCTATGGCGAACGGGCCTGATTTCTTTTGGTCATGCGCTTTTCTATGGTTTCAGTGCTTATGGTGTTGCGTTATTGAATCATCTTGGGGTTCGTGATGCCTTTGTGTTGGTCATTGTTTCTGCAGCTGCCTCCGGATTACTTGCCTGGGGGCTTGGATTCCTCGTGCGGCGCTATCGGGCAATTTTCTTTGCGCTGTTGACCATGGCATTCTCCATGATTCTGTACGGGGTTTTGGCCAAGACAGAACGATTTGGCAGTACCGATGGCCTTAATATTCACCCCCCGACATTTCTTGGGTATGCGCCGGTCGACCAGGCGGCTCAGATTACCTTATTTCTGTTTGGCTTATTGGTGGTCTATGGACTGATGTTGGGCGTGCAGATTTATCTTCGTTCAGTCCTTGGACAAATGACAACGGCGGTGCGGGAAAATGAAATCCGAGTGGAGTATCTCGGTTATTCAGTCGAGCACGTTATCCATATAAAGTATGTTATCTCTGGCCTGTTAGCCGGTTTTGGTGGCGCGATAATGGCGCTTGCCGTTGGACAGGTTGATCCAGAGTCGATGGCCTACTGGACTGCTTCGGGGGAATTCGTTTTTGTGGCTATCCTCGCTGGTACGGGCAATGTGGCGGCACCGTTTATTGGCGCGGTAGCTTTCGAAATCATTCGCCACTTTGCCTGGGAGCATGGCGCGAATCTGTGGCAGTTGATCATGGGGGGCACGCTACTGGCTATCATTATGTTCGTCCCCGACGGTATCTGGTCCGTGCTGCAGCGTTTGGTACGAAAAAAGGATGGTGTGAAGTGACGACTATTCTGGAGGTTAACGGCCTTGAGAAGCGTTTCGGGGGCGTGGTCGCCGCTCAGAATATTGGTGTGAACGTTTCTGCTGGAGAGACGATCGGGATCATCGGCGCGAACGGTGCTGGCAAGACGACATTCGTCAATATGGTGACCGGTCATCTGGCCCCAAGCGCAGGGACTGTCAAGTTTCTAGGGGCTAATATCGTGGGCTGGCCACCACGGCGCATCACGGAATTAGGACTTTGTCGCTCTTTCCAGGTTCCCCAGGTCTTTCTGTCAGAGTCGGTGTTTGATAACGTTTTGTTGGCCTATGGCATTGCGGAGGAGTCCGGTTTCAGCATGTTGCGCCCCCTTCGAAATAAAGAGCGCGATGCGCGCGTTAGAAAGCATCTGGCGAGTTACCAGATCGCTGAGCATGAGAAAACCGCTGCCAGTGCATTGTCCCAGGGCATTCGAAAGCTGCTAGATATCGCGATGGCGACCGTACGCAAACCACAGTTACTGATGCTCGACGAACCCACTAGTGGCATTAGTGTGGAGGAAAAGTTCGATCTGATGGATATCATCATGGCTGCACTACGTGAGGAACAAACTACGGTGATGTTTATTGAACATGACATGGAGATTGTTCAGCGTCATGTTGCGCGCGTGCTGGCGTTTTCTCAGGGAGAAATCATTTGCGATGCACCCACTGCGAAGGCCATGGTCGACCCCAAAGTGGTCGAGTTTGTTTTGGGCCAGGAGTACCACGCCGAGGTACGCAGTGATGCTTAAAGTTAATCGTCTAGATGCAAGTATTGGCCCGACGCCAATTTTAAGGGCGATTGATTTAGAGGTTTCCGCGGGCAGTATGTGCGGCCTGATAGGACGCAACGGCGCGGGCAAGACAACCGTAATGCGAACGATCATGGGTCTTCTGAGCGCAACGGCCGGGTGCGTCGAGTTTGATGGGATAGATCTGGTGCCGATTGATGGTTATCGCCGCGCACATTTGGGAATTGGCTACATGCCAGAGGATCGCCGTTTAGTGCCTCAGTTAACGACAGAGGAGAACATCATGGTGCCGGTTTGGGCAACCCATTTGGCCGATTCACAACAGCGGCTACGCTGGATTTTCGACCTCATGCCTGAGGTGGAAGAATTTCGGCATCGAAGAGCGTCTGAGTTATCCGGCGGGCAGCAGAAATTTGTGGCCTTCGGGCGGGCTTTAATGGCAGGCACCCGCTTATTGCTCCTGGATGAGCCAAGCGAGGGGATCGCGCCGGTGTTTGTGCGGCGAATGATTGAAATCATGAAAGACTTGAAAGAGGGGGGGCAGGCAGTTTTAGTTGCAGAATCCAACGATGTCCATATCAGCCATTTGCTGGACCAGACGTTTGTTATCGAGCGCGGGAGCATTGTCGAGAAACGTTGATCGCCAGGCTCTTGCCCAGACAGGGAGTGGTAGCAATGCCTAAACGAATGACTTTTGTGCCAGAAGGGGTTATCCCTGCGGTTCTATTACCGTTTCTAGAAGACTTATCGATTGATGAGAGCGCTTATCGGCAACATCTGCGTTATGTCGCGAGCACAACGGGTCTTTCAGCGTTGGCAACGAACGCGCATTCGTCTGAAGTGGCGTCGTGTACGTTCGAAGAACAGGTCCGAGTGCTAGAGCTTACCCTGGACGAAGTGGGTGACCAGTTGCCCATCGTCAATGGGGTTTACGCCGATGGCAGCCTAGAGGCTGCCCATCTGGCCCGCATGGCTGACGTTGGGGGTGCTTCCGCACTACTTGTGTTCCCTCCCAATCCTTTCAGTTTGGGTGCGCAATCTCGCCCCGAAATGGCGATCAAGCATTTTGAAGTCATCGCGGAGGCAACGGATCTTCCTATCATTATCTTTCAATACCCTTTGGCAAGTGGACAAGGTTATCCCTTGGAAACGTTACTCCAAATTTGCGATGTCGTGCCAAGCGTCTGCGCTATCAAGGATTGGTGCAACAACGTTCAACAACATGAGAGACAAATCCAAGCGTTGCAGTCATTAGCACGCCCCGTCAATGTGCTGACCACCCACAGTTCGTGGTTATTGAGTTCGTTAGTGCTCGGATGCAAGGGGTTGTTGTCGGGGTCGGGTAGTGTCATTGCGGACTTGCAGGTGGCGTTGTTTAATGCAATCCGGGAGGGCCGCCTAGACATTGCGAAAGATCTGAATGAAAGAATTCGGGCCACCGCAGACGTGTTTTATGCGGATCCGTTTGTTGATATGCACAACCGTATGAAAGTGGCGCTAGTGGCTTTGGGTCGGATTCCCTCGGCGACGGTTAGGCCGCCCCTGGTCCCACCAGATTCAGCGGAGACAATGCGCATTGCCGACGCGATGACGTTGGCGGGAATCGCACCTGAGGGAGCCATCCTCGAGGCTGCATAAGGAACGCAAAGAAAGAAAGGTGTCGGATTGAACGAACACATCACGCTGGAGGCTATCGCGCGCCTCGAGGATGCACCTGACGCACGATTTAAAGCGGTGATGACCTCTGTGGTGAAGCACCTCCACGAGATGGTAAGAGAGGTCGAGCCCACTATGGCGGAATGGGAGCAGGCCATTCGTTTCTTAACCGAAGTGGGACATTGGAGTGATGATAAACGTCAGGAATTCATCATTTTATCGGATACCCTCGGCATTACGATGTTGGTCGATGCCATTTCCAATCAAAAGCCCGAAGGCGCGACAGAAACCACCGTGCTCGGACCTTTTTTTGTCGAGGACGCGAAGTCGCTCCCTTACGGCGCTAATATTTCGGAGAGCGGGGATGGCGAAGCGACCCTGGTAACGGGCTCGGTCAGCGGGCTAGATGGGGAGCCGTTGAGTAATGCTCGCCTGGATGTGTGGCAGGCAGGGCCCGACGGATTTTACGACGTCCAGCAACCCAACAAATTTCCAAATGGAAATCTTCGTGGTGTCTTCCACACTGATGAAGCGGGCCGTTTTGCATTTTGTACAGTGAAACCTGCCCCGTATCCGGTACCTACGGATGGACCTGTCGGGCGCATGTTACTGGCGGCAGGCCGTCATGCGTGGCGGCCTGCTCACCTGCATTTCATTATCACGGCGGATGGCTATCAGCGGGTTACTACGCATCTTTTCGTTTCCGGAAGCGAGTACTTGGATGGAGATGTTGTGCAGGCGGTCAAAGCAAGTTTAATTGTGGATTTCACTCAGTGTGATGACCCTGACGAATCGACACGTTTTAATTTACCTATTCCTTATTTCAAACTAGATCATCAGTTTGTACTCGCACCGGAGATTTAACGTATTTATGTCTGATCCGCTAATTGAATTCGACGATCGGGATTTAGCAGCACAGCGCGCGGTTAAGCATCTTAGAGGTCTTGTCATTGATAAGGACACGATAAGACGCCTGTTGTCGGAGGCGCGCACACACAATGCCTGGCATGACCGTGATGTGCCAGATGAAACGCTGCGGTCCATACATGATTTAATGCAAAAAGGGCCGACCAGTGCTAACGGGTCCCCGGCCCGCCTCGTTTTTTTGCAAAGCGATGATGCTAAGGAAAGGCTGCGCCCCGCATTAACACCAGGCAATGTTGAAAAAACCATGAGTGCGCCTGTTACGGCTATTTTGGGATACGACATTGAGTTCTGGCGGAATGCGGATGTCACGTTCCCACACAAACCGGAAGTTCAAAGGGCTTATCAGGAAAAGCCAGAGGCATCCGAGACCGTAGCATTTCGCAATAGTTCTTTGCAGGGTGCGTACCTAATTATTGCCTCGCGGGCCCACGACCTCGACTGTGGCCCTATGTCGGGGTTTGATAACAAGCTTGTTGATCTTGAATTCTTCGCAGGCACTACGATCAAGTCCAACTTGTTGTGCAATCTAGGTTATGGTGATGCCGATAGACTTCTAAAGAGATCACCGAGGTTAGGTTTTGATATGGTGTGCGAGATTTTGTGAGTATGGAAGTCTCAGTGTCCCCCGATGGGTTTGGAGCTGAAATACGTGGAATCAGCACTTCACAACCACTGAGTGATGACGAGTTGGCTGCCCTCCACGATGCCCTTGTGAGTCACCGGGCGATTGTTGTGCATGATCTTGATGAAGACGTTGGTTGGCTGCGGCGTTTGGGTCGACATTTCGGTCCGTTAGTGCCACATATTTTGGATCAGTATCATCACCCAGAAACCGATGAGGTTTCAATCATTGCCCGCAACATGGATAGCCCCGAATCGCGTACAACGGCAACGCCCGCGGGATCATTTTGGCATTCGGACCTCACTTACAAGAACGAGCCGTCTGATGTCATCTTTCTTTATGCGACCCATCTCCCAACCAAAGGTGGCGATACGCTGGTGGCCGATTTGGCAGCGGCTTATGCTGATTTACCCAACGCAACCAAAGAAAGAATCAAGAATCTGACCGCAACCCATCGATTTGGTTGGAATACTGGGGGTGGCACGCCGAAGTTGACCGATTCACAAGAGAACGCTCACCCAGACGTAATTCATTCGGTCGTTCGCGGGCATCCTATGACTGGAGAGAAGGTTCTTTACGTCAATCCCGGATATACGATGTGCATTAACGACTTAGCCCGCATTGAAGGTGACGCGCTTCTGGATGCATTGTTCGCCCATAGTTTGAACGAGAAATATCAACATAGACATCATTGGGAGAAAGGCATGCTGCTTGGTTTGGATAACCGGGCGACGATGCATAAGGCGGTTAATGACTATGACGAACCGCGTCGGATGCTTCGAATGATTGTAGGCCATACTGGCTAATGTCTGATTAAGACTGAGCTCCAAACCCGCGCGTGATTCGACGAGGTCTCCCGATTTGGTACCATTGGGTTTCATGAGTTCCCAGCATTTCAATCATTTGCACTTGGATGTGGTTGGCGGCATTGCCGGTGACATGTTCGCTGCTGCGATTCTGGATCTTCTGCCGGAGCTTCAGGCTGAAGTTGATAGCATGTTGTCGGCGACCGGCTTGATCGATATGGTCAATGTCCGACGACACGATCATAGCGACGGCATGCTCACGGGTTCGCGCGTTTCCGTAGTGCCCGTTAGTACGCCTGCGCATCATCACCGCGCATGGCGTGAAATACGAGAGATGATCACCTCGATGGATCTTTCTGACGGTGCGCGGGTGTGTTCAATCGATATTTTCTCACGGCTGGCCGAAGCGGAAGGACGTGTGCATGGAAAGCCGACCGATGAAGTGAGTTTCCATGAAGTCGGTGCATGGGACTCCATAGCGGATATTGTTGTCGCGGGCTGGCTCGTTGATCGGTTATCGCCTTTGACTTGGTCTTGTTCTGCGCTACCCAAAGGATCGGGGGAGGTTCGGACGGCTCATGGACCGCTACCGGTGCCGACCCCGGCGACCGCGCTATTGCTCGAGGGCATGCCGTTGGTTGACGACGGTGTTGCCGGTGAACGGATTACTCCCACTGGGGCTGCGATCCTGGCTCATCTTGGTCCGGCGTTTGCGGGCGATGCGGTAGTGCGTACGCTTGGCGGCACGGGGACTGGGTTTGGAACGCGGAAATTGCAGGGTCGCTCAAATATCCTACGTGTTCTAGGCTATCGTGATGAACTGGGGTCTGAGTGGCAACAGGAAACAGTGGGCATCTGCGAGTGCGAGATCGACGACCAAACAGCCGAGGATCTTGCGGTTGCACTCGAGCGTCTCCGGCAGTTGGAGGGTGTCTTCGACGTGTTGCAGTTTCCTGTCTATGGAAAGAAGATGCGTATCATGGCTAATATTCGAGTATTGTTTGACCCTTCGATTGAGGAAACGGTCGTGAGGACTTGTTTCGCTGAAACAACGACGCTTGGACTTCGGCTTTCGAGTGTCCGCCGACAGTTTTTGTCACGGAATTCTCGTAGCGTAACGCGAGATGGCCAGACCTTCCGTATAAAGGAGAGTGAGCGACCCAGCGGCGGCAATAGCCGGAAAGTAGAGATGGATGACATTAAGAATGTTGAAGGAGGTCATTTGGCTCGCGAAAGCGTACGGCGAAAGACAGAAAATGAAGACGCCTAATTCAACCGATAAACTCAGTAAACATCTTTCCGGGTTTGGCTCTGTTGCTATAGCTGTCAGTGGCGGGGTGGATAGTATGACTCTCGCCTGTGTTGCCCATGAGGCAACCGCTATTGTCGTTTATCACGCAGTATCTCCAGCAGTTCCTTTCGAAGCAACGGATCGAGTCCGACGCTATAGCGAGGCACGCGGGTGGGCATTACAGATTATCGATGCGGGAGAATTTGAAGACCAAGCCTATGTTGCTAATCCTGCTAACCGATGTTATTTCTGCAAGAACAATTTGTACGGGACCATCGTGTCTGCCGCAGGGATACAGGTGCTGTCAGGTACCAATACAGGCGATCTTGGTGATTACCGACCGGGCCTTAAAGCGGCCGCAGAATACGGTGTACGCCATCCGTTTGTTGAATGTGGCATTGATAAAAACGGGATACGTGCAATCGCAGCACAGCTGGGTTTAACGGATCTTGCTGAATTGCCATCTGCGCCGTGCCTTTCCAGCCGAATTGAGACGGGCCTACCGATCCACGCTCCGATACTCGCAGTCGTTCATCGGGTTGAAAAACTGGTGAGAGATAGGTTGCATCCGTCTACTGTTCGGTGCCGAGTTCGGGCAGAGGATATTGTGGTGGAGATGGATGAATCAACTTTTAAAAATATTAATAATGAGGAACGAGTCAACCTTGGGTCGACGGTCGGGAATTATTTCGACGAGGTCGGTGTTAATCGACCAGTCCGATTTGCCGCTTATCGTCGAGGCAGTGCTTTCATCAGGGTTGCCACATGATGGATGAAGTTGTACTCGACGATGATCGTATCAATCGGGTTGGCATAGATGAAGGTATTTTGTGTGAGGGAAAGAGTGTTGAGCAGATCGAGACGATTATCACAACGGCTCAACGGAGTGATCGTAGACTGTTCCTAACTCGACTCACGCCAAATCACTTTGGCCAACTCGCGAATAATATCCAAACCTTGCTGGATTATGATTCCATTTCACGTACCGCCATACTTGGGGAAATCAGGACTCCTTTCGGTGACCCGAAAGTAGCGATTGTCAGTGCAGGCACGTCGGACGTGCCTATCGCGCGGGAAGCGGCGCGCACGCTTTTTTATCATGGTGTGAGTTCGACTGAGATCCATGATGTGGGAGTGGCTGGACTTTGGCGATTACAGCGGCGCGTGTCTGAACTTGCAGATTACCCGGTAATTATCGCTGTCGCAGGAATGGACGCGGCCTTACCGACAGTGCTTGGGGGCTTGGTCTCCGGTCTATTGATAGGAGTTCCGTCGTCAACTGGATACGGGATGAGTCGAAAGGGAGAGTCGGCGTTGGCTTCGATGCTCGTGAGTTGTGCGCCGGGCATTGCTGTTACCAACATAGATAATGGATTTGGGGCCGCCTGTATCGCGCTTCGAGGGTTACACGCCGCCGCGCTGGTTGGTGTGGCTTCAGGGTAAACCCTTTCCATGGACATACAGCTTAAATACGGACGGCGGGGCCTTTCGGTTTCTTTTCCGCAATCGGTAGCCCCAACAATTATTCGAAAACCCGTTATGCCGCTTGTAGAGGATACGACGGAAACCATTCGTAATGCACTGTACGATCCGATCGGTTGTAAGCCTCTCTTGGAAATTGGGAGGGGTGTGCAATCTGTGGCAATCGCAGTTTGCGATATTACTCGCCCCGTTCCAAACAGATTATTTCTTCGACCGTTGATTGAATGTTTAATGCAGGCGGGAATTAAACGCCGTCATATTAAGATATTGATAGCAACTGGACTGCACCGGCCCAATATCGGTACTGAGCTCAGTGAGGTCATTGGGGACCCCTGGGTTGAGCAATGTGTGGAAGTCATCAACCATGATGCGCGAGACGATCATCAACATGTGTTGATTGGCCATACAAAAAATCGCAATACCCCGGTGCGACTCGATAGACGGTTTGTAGAAGCCGACCTTCGCATTGTATCGGGATTAGTCGAACCCCATTTCATGGCGGGGTATTCAGGAGGGCGTAAAGTGATTGCCCCGGGTCTTGCTCATGCTGAGACTATTACTACGTTTCATAACGCACGCTTTATGGGTGATCCGCTTGCCGAAAACTGCACCCTAGTGGGTAACCCGCTTCATGAAGAACAGCTTGAAATTGTTGAGATGTTGGGAGGGGCGTTCGCGGTCAATACGGTTATTGATGAGTCGAGGCGTTTGTCATATATCAATTTTGGAGAGATACGGAAAAGTCATATCGATGCGGTTAAATTTGTTCGCCAGTATTGCGAGATTGCGATTGATAAACAGTATTCGACCGTTGTTACGACGTCGGCTGGATATCCGCTTGACAAAACGTACTACCAGACAGTGAAGGGTATGGTGGGTGCGTTAGGGGTGCTGCGGCCGGGAGGGCGTTTGATTATCGCTTCTGAAATCTCGGAAGGACTTGGATCACCAGAATATGTCGAATCCCAACGACGCTTATTAAAGCTTGGTGCCGAGTCGTTTATGAAAATGATCAAAGCGCAACGACTTGCCCGGGTTGATGAGTGGCAGACTCAAATGCAACTCAAGGCGATGGCACGTGGTTCCGTCAGTCTTTACTCAACAGGTCTGAGTCCGGAAGACGGTGAGTTAACGGGCGTCGAGCGGGTCGACTCTATAGCAACAGCGGTGATGTCGAGTGTTGCAGCGTGCGGGGATTCGGCAGTGGCTGTTATTCCTGAAGGCCCGTACGTTGTGCCGATCTATCGTGATGGGAGTTTACTGGAGCTGGCGGCGTAGCTTTTAAGTTAATCGTTGAACATAGCCAGGAAAATCGAACCAATGCTTACACCAAAACAAATTATTGATTACCGTGAATACGGTTACGGAGGGCCTTTCCCCGCTCTCAGTATGGCCGAGGTGTCGCAGTTTCGCGAAGAGCTTGAGGCATTCGAAGCCTCGCAGGGTGCGCGACTGTCTGTATTGCCTGGCCAGATTCGAGCCAAGACACATCTCTTGTTACCTTTTATGCAGGAATTGATTCGCTTAAAGCCGGTATTGGACGCGGTAGAAAGTTTGATCGGATCCAATTTGTTGGTTTATCACCTCACCTGTTGGCTTAAGGAACCTGGTGACGGTGCTTTTACGTCTTGGCACCAGGATGCGGCGTATTTTTTTCTCGACCCTCCCGAACATGTCACCGCGTGGATAGCCCTTTCGGACGCAACACAAGAAAGCGGTTGTATGCGGGTGATTCCAGGGAGTCATCGAAGGGGTGCAATTGAGCACGGCAAAGGTGAGACGAAAAACAATCTTTTGTCTAATGGGCAGTTCGTGGATTCGGGAGAAACTGCGCAAACGCAATTTCTCGAAGTGCCGGCCGGCCATTTTAGTTTGCACGACACCTATCTGGTTCATTCGTCGGCACCGAACAAAAGCTCAGAAAGACGCATAGGCATCGGAGTGAGTTATATCCCTACGCGTGTTAGGTGCACCCACGGAAAATCACTGAGTGCAACTTTGGTGCGCGGGGACGATGAGTATCGACACTTTCGACCAGAGCCACCGCCATTGCGGGCGTATGATGCTGAGGCGGTAGCGAGCCATGCTGAGGCGACGCGTAACTTTTTCTCGCAACACGGTTCCGACCGTACGGGTACGGTTGGGACTGAGGCGCAGGATGGGGAATAGTACTGTGCAGAACGCTTCAGGATTGCGTTTGGCAATTGAACGGATGCCGGTATCCCGAATTCGGGAGGTCGCAAATAAGAGCATGGGATTGGCTGGTGTTATTCCCTTGTGGTTTGGTGAGCCAGACGTAGAAACCCCACAGTTTATTCGCGACGCCGCAGTTCAGGCGCTGGCTGATGGTGAGACATTTTATACCCCTAATCGGGGCGTGCCTGAGCTTCGTACGGCTTTGGCTGCCTATAGTTCGGCACTCTATGATGTCCCAATCGGTGAAGACCGTATAACGGTTACCGCGTCTGGCATGAGTGCAATGATGCTGGCTCATCAGCTTCTGATTGAGCCGGGCAGCAACATCGTATGCCCGACACCTCAATGGCCAAACGTCAAGGGTACGGTCGATGTTCTCGGCGGAGATTTTAGATCAGTCCCGCTTAACTTTACTGGTGATGACTGGGAACTCGATCTGGATGCCCTGTGCGCTGCGGTCGATGACAAAACCAGAATGATATTTGTTAACTCCCCGGGTAATCCCACGGGTTGGGTAATGCCGAGGGAACAACAGAAATGTTTGTTGCAGTACTGTCGAGAACAGGGATTATGGCTGGTAGCGGATGAAGTCTATGCTCGCATTGTCTATGGTATGAAACATGCACCTTCCTTTCTTGAACATGCAACACCAGAGGACCGCCTGATTGTCATCAACAGCTTTTCCAAGCCGTGGGCCATGACAGGATGGCGCTTGGGGTGGCTTACGACGCCAGGTCGGCTTGGTGAGCGCTTAGAGATATTAAATGAATTCAACGTGGCCGGCGCGTCGACATTTGTCCAGCTTGCTGGGATAGTGGCCTTGCGTGATGGTGAGGACTTTATCTCACAACAGGTGGCTCGTTACCAGAATGCCCGGGATTATGTCTACGAACGACTTGTCGACCATACAAGAATACGTGTGGCTCGACCGCATGGGGCGTTTTACGCGTTCTTCGCCATAGAGGGGATCGAAGACGATCTCGCTTTTTGTCAGGAATTGGTAAAAACGGCAAAAGTTGGTTTGGTTCCCGGCAGCGCCTTTGGGGCGCCCCAAGAAGGTTGGTTGCGACTGTGCTTTGCAAGTGAAATCAACACGCTCGATAAGGCGCTTACGCGTCTGGAAGAAGCGATTGCAGCCTGAGAAGTAAGCGAGGCGTGTCAGGGCGCGGGCAACCAGTTTCCACCGATCATCAAACTGTGCGGGCGGATCTGTGTTTTTCCGATGCGCATTTCACCTTCAACGTCAAGGAACTCGAATTCCCCCTCCTCAAGTTTTAGCACACTAATATCAGCTGGGGTTCCGATAGCGAGGTGGCCTAATTCGGGACGCCGAACTGCTTTGGCAGGTTCATAGGTGCTCGCGGCGATCACTTGATCCAGGGACATTCCAAGAGCAAGGAATTTCGACATAGTCACGAGCTGATCGTGTGCCGGCCCTACAATGCTGAGAACGTGGACGTCACTGGAAATACAGTCCGGGGTAAATCCGGATTCCAGCATGACTTCGGCCGTCGCGTAGCCAAAGGAACCTTGTCCATGGCCTATATCAAAAATCACGCCACGTTCGCGGGCGGCAATGATCTCTTCTCGAACCGTCGCATCGCGTAGCCTCACGGGTGCGTTTGGAAACGGTCGAAAGCAGTGGGTAAGGATATCGCCTTGTCGCAGACGACTGACCACATCGAGTCGACTGGGTGGTGGATGGTCGAGATGACACATCACAGGAAGCCCCAGTTCGTCGGCCACTTCTATGGCGATATCAAGGGGCGCAATGCCTTGTTCACCGCTGGCTCCGCGTCCGACTCTTACTTTAATACCGACAATCAGGTCAGCGTGTTCGCGCGCGACTTCCAGGCACTCTCTGGGATCGAGCAAATCGAGATTGGCACACTCACCCACCATGACAGATTCACTAAAGGCATAAATGCCCGGAAAAGAGATATTAAGAAAGGCCAGGATTCTAGGTTGCGCTTTCTCAATTACATGTCTCCGGAAGCCCAGGAAATTTGCAGCCCCGGCAGTGCCTGCATCGATCAAGGTGGTGGTACCCGCCTGATGGGCGTACCGGGTTGGTTCAACTCCGATTGAGGTTCCAGCCCAGTAGACATGTGTATGCAGATCAATCAGCCCCGGTGTCACAAGACAACCAGTGAGGTCCCGAGTTTGTTTTGCTTCGGTGGAATCGATCGATGCCGCGATCGCTGCGATGGAACCATCTGCGATGGCGATGTCCATGACCGCGTCGAGTTTATTTGCAGGATCAATGACTCGACCGGATTGAAGCAGAATATCGTACATTGCGATCAACCTCGATTAATGATTACGTCTATATTAAGGAATGGCAATCGAGGAGGATACCAGCCTTGGCGATGCTCCTTCTACACAAAAATATTAGGGAAATAGGTAAAAGCATGAAACTGGAGGCTTATCAGATCCTGCACTGTGATGCAGGCTGGCGAAACTTTTCTTTTCTAAAGCTGGTTGCTGAAGATGGAACCATCGGAATATCGGAATACAACGAGTCCTATGGCAGTCCCGGGCTTACTGGCGTTATAGAGGGAGTGCTGAAATGGGCGCTCGGGAAAAATCCTTTCGCGCATGAGCGATTGATGTCAGAGCTTTATGCCAGAACACGTCAGGCACACGGTGGTATCGCACAACAGGCGCTCGCTGCCATTGAAAACGCATTGGTCGATCTAAAGGCGCGGTCTTTCAATATACCGGTATACGAACTACTGGGTGGTGCTGTACGCGAGCGTCTGAATCTCTATTGGTCACACTGTGGTAGTTACCGATTGCCGCGCACGGCTGGTTTCTTGTCGGTTGAACCCGTGTTAAATCTTGACGATATTGTCAGTTTGGGCCGCGAAGTAGTGTCCTCTGGCTTCTCGGCACTTAAAACGAATATTTTTCTTTTCGATGATGAGCCACACATGCATCAGCCCGGGTTTGCAGGAACTGAAGGGTGGCCCGAATTAAACTCATCGAGGAAGGTTCGCGAGGCTTTGCGTGAGCAGTTGCTAGCGTTTCGCGAAGGAGCAGGGCCCGACACTATGATGTTGCTCGACCTGAATTTTAACTATAAGACCGAGGGTTACCTCTCAGTAACTCGAGCACTAGATGATCTTGGCCTTGGTTGGTTTGAAATTGATCTCTATGATCCAGAGGCGCTCGCATTGATAAGACGTAGCGTGAAGACGCCAATTGCATCTTGTGAGTCGTTGTTTGGGCTGCGCGGCTACAGGCCATTTTTTGAGGCGCAAGCGATGGATGTTTCTATTGTTGATGTGCCCTGGAATGGAATATGGCAATCCCTCAAAATTGCAGCTTTGGCCGAGAGTTTCGAGGTGAATGTTGCGCCCCATAATTTTTACGGGCATTTGTCGACTTTGATGAGTGCGCACTTCTGTGCAGCCATCCCCAACTTTCGGATTATGGAAATTGATATCGATGACGTGCCCTGGAAAGATGATCTTGTCACTGTTCCGCCTAAGATAGAAAATGGCTGTTTGGTCGTCCCAGATGGCCCGGGGTGGGGGACTGAGCTCGATGAAGCGGCGATTGCAGCGCACCCCCCAAAAAATCAAAGTAACCAGTGATGCGGGGATGGTAAGTGTTAATTAGAAAGGAAAATGGTGTTAGTGAAAGCCGCTTGGAGGCATAAAGCCGCCAAGGGTTTGTTCGGCAAGTCCAGCGAATTCCAATGCAGTATAGTCTTCAAGATAATCCGTGATAATTTGCAATCCGCACGGAAGGTTATCTGCAGCCGTACCCACCGGTATTACGCTAGAGGGGAGGCGTGCCAGGGTTGTAATGCCTGCCCAAAACAACTGATCGACAACCGCTTCTGGTTGTCCGTTAATGGGTATGGTTCGATCGGCGCGCTCGCCGCTGTGGTCATGTGGAAACGCCGTTGAGGCAGCGACTGGGCATAGCAGGACATCGTAGTCACTAAAGAATCGTTTCCATTCAATACGGAAATGTTCCCGCTCGTTATGGAGGTGCCACCATTGCTTGTAATGAAGGCTGACGCCGCGGTCTATATGAGCGCGGTAGCTATGGTCACTGACCGATCGCAAACGCGCACCCTCCAGATGGTCTTGGAATTCACTCTCCGACAGTATGGTCCCTGTGGCTGCTCGTAACAGCAAAAGATAAACGTGGTGGTAGTGTTCGAAATCGAAGTTTGGGCGAGCCACTTCAGATATGTTCGCGCCCGCTGCCCTTAAACGATCGAGTGCGGAGTGAAGCTGTTGGGTCAGCGGGTCATCTTGGGCGCAGACTGGACTTTCCAGCATGGCCGCGACTCGAAACTCTCCAAGAGTGGTTTTGCGAGCCGCCGGCAGTGTCAGTGTCCACCCCTTTTCCTCATGACCGGCAGCGCCCGAAAGAATATTCAGTGCGGCTTTGAGATCAGGGGTGCTGCGCGCCAGCGGGCCGCCGACGAGTAAATCAAGAAACGCGCTGTGACCCGGCGGTTGATGCCCATGCAGGGGAACGATTCCGTACGATGGATTGTGCCCGAACAGTCCACAGTAGTGGGCGGGATTACGTATGGAAGCACCAATATCACTACCAATTTCGAGTGATGACATCGAGGTCGCGAGGGCGGCAGCAGCGCCGCCAGAGGATCCGCCGGGAGTACGTTCGAGATTCCAGGGATTGTTGGTGGTTCCGTAGATTGCGTTGAAAGACTGCCAATCGGCGATGCGGTAAGGAACGTTGGTTTTGCCGTAGATCACCAGGCCCGCTGCTTTCAGGCGAGTCACTGCCAAAGAGTCTGTATCAGGAAAGTTGGTGCGAAATTCGGGAATGCCCCAGGTGCTGGGGGTGCCGAGTAAATCATAGCTGTCCTTAACCGTCATGGTGACGCCGTGGAGAGGCCCTCGTGATGTCCCTTTGCGAAGCTCTTCATCAAGTTGGTCGGCGGTCGCGCGGGCTTCCTCTAGACGAGTAAAGATGACGGCGTTGATCTTGGCGTGGTGTTTTTTATATTGTCCAACATGTAGTTCGAGTAATTCTCTCGCGCTGATCTTGCCCGAACGAATAAGTTCGCCTTGTTCAAGCGCGCTCTGGAGCAAAATATTGTGGCAGATCATTTTGATATAACCGGGGAGTGTTTCTGATTATTGCATCACCAGTTTTCTGTATAGGGTCTCAGATCCACTTCAAAGGTCCAGGCTGATCGTGGCTGTTGTGTGATATTGGCAACCGTATCCGCAATGTCATCGGGCTGGAGATAGAAGTCGTCGGGAGCATCGGGACGTTTTTCGCGAGTTCTAGGCAGATCAATGATGCCGTCAATGATGATGTGACTCACATGGATGCCCTTGGGCGAAAATCGCCGGGCTAATGATTGTGCAAGGCTGCGCTGGGCCGCTTTGGCTGAAGCGAAAGCGGTCGAAGTGGCGCCCCCGCGAATCGAGGCGGTTGCGCCGATGACGACAATATTTCCCCGGCCTTGTGTGCTCATATCTTGAAACATTGCTTGGGCACTAACGAGCAGCCCGAGGGCGTTTGTTCGCCAAGATGACTCGAATCCCTCTAGCGTGGTCTCTTCGGGAGGGCGCCATTCGCCTTCGCCTGCGTTGTAGATCATGACTGACGCGGATCCAAGACGGTCTGCAACTTCGGTAAGTGTCTTGCGAAGTTCTTCTGGCTCGCGTACGTCGCAAGGAAATGCATCGCATTCTGGTATCGATTTTGCCAAAGAGTTGAGGTAATTGGCATTTCGGGCCAAGATGGCGACGTGATGACCATCGCTTGAGAAACGCCTTGCGAAAGACGCTCCATTCCCTGGACCGACGCCAATAACAATGCACAGTGGTTTCGTC
>DUBL01000133.1:0-8179 GCA_012960345.1 Gammaproteobacteria bacterium
TCCAGATCTCGTACCGCGATCTGTTGCGGGAAATATTCCTGGATGATGAGAAGGCCATCGTTCGCAGAATAAGTATAGCCAGCTGCCGACTCATGAATAAGATGGTCAACATTGAACTTGTCCAGCCGTGTTCTGGGTGGCAATGGGGCTGCCGTGTAAAACACTTCGTCGGCGCTATTTGCCGGTTCCCCTTGCGCAGGTTCGAGACTCGGATCGAGTGCCATAGGCTAGATCTGTCGCGTCGCGTAGCCGCTGCCCGAGACAACGATTACGCTTGTCTGTCGTAGCAGCGTATGCGGTTCACGGTGTTGTATGGAGAGGGAGTCGCATCCCGCCTGCCCACTTGGCGTGTCGCCGAGTTGGGCCAATGGACAGTAGGCGCGGTGTGAGGTCAGTGGACGAGTCCTAGGTTAATCACCAGTGGAACACCACATCAGGATGTGCTCATCGTATGATACCGTTCTCACGATAGCATTTGAAGTTCTTGGCCTGTTATTTTTCAAAATCGATCCATGTCACGGTATTCCCATGCTAAATGATGCACCGACATCCGGCCGGATCCGATCGGTTCAGACGCCCGTGATTCCATTCGTGCAGGACTTGGTGGCAGCCAACCCGGGAACGATCCCCCTGGGTCAAGGGGTGGTCCACTTTCCACCTCCGACGGAGGCTATCCAACGGTTAAGGGAATTCGGAGATGATCCGGGCGACCATTGGTACGGACCGATAGAGGGAATTGAGCCATTACAGGTTGCGATTCGGCAGAAACTACAACGAGAAAATGCGCTCGACTTGGACGGCAGTGCAATCGTTGTCACAGCAGGTAGCAATATGGCCTTTTTACAGGCCTTGTTGACGGTGGCGGACCCCGGAGACGAGATCATTCTTTTCCTGCCGTATTATTTTAATCAGGAGATGGCGATTCGAATGGTGAATTGCGTGCCAGTGTTCGTGCCAACCGACGCACAGCACCAACCCGATGTTGGTGCACTGGAGCGCGCCATCACGCCTCGTACGCGGGTTGTCGTGACGGTATCACCGAACAACCCAACCGGTGCCGTCTATCCGGAAACAACGCTACGGCAGATCAACCGCCTGTGTGCGCTCAGAGGAATTTATCACTTCAGCGATGAAGCGTATGAGTATTTCACTTATGCCGATGTTCCTCACTTCTCGCCAGGTTCAATTCATGGGGCATATAGACACACCATCAGTTTTTTCTCTCTCAGTAAATCATTTGGTTTCGCCGGGTGGCGGGTGGGGTATGTTGTGATCCCAGAACATTTGCTATTGTCAATGCGAAAAGTGCAGGACACTAACCTGATCTGTGCGGCGATGCCGAGTCAATATGCTGCGATCGGCGCGCTAGGCGCCGGTTATGCCTACACGGAAAAGTGGATGCCAGATCTTCGGCGCGTCCGAGACACAGTACTAACGCAATTGGTTGAACTAGGTAACCGAGTATCGGTGGTCGAGACCAGTGGCGCGTTCTATGCTTTTGCTCGAATAAACGATACGCAGATGAGTGACCTTGAACTGGTTCGTTGGTTGATTGAGGCGCATCAGATTGCTGTGGTCCCCGGTTCGGCCTTCGGCTGTGAGGAGGGGTGTTGGTTGCGTATTTCGTACGGTGCGCTTCGACCCGAGTCGGTCATTGAGGGTATTGGACGGCTCATCAAAGGGTTGCAAGCAATTCCGGCCTGAAACACGGCTATGGCATTTGGTTTGCGTGGGGATGGCAACTGGTTTAGGCTCTGGCGGCCTCTGGGAGAGGTGGCCGAGCGGTTGAAGGCGCACGCCTGGAAAGTGTGTATACGTTAATAGCGTATCGAGGGTTCGAATCCCTCCCTCTCCGCCAATTGCTTGTCCAAGCATTCACTATGCGCTCTTAAGGCCGGCGAATGCCTGTTTAACTGCAAATTATCTCCTCACACTCACTTGGAGTTACACCATGGTTGATACGATGCGGGCAGTGATTCTGAAATCGCATGGGCCTGCCGAGGGATTGGTCCTGGGGACAAGCCCACTACCGGAGGTCGGCCCAGAGCAAGTGCTGATAAAGGTTCGGGCGGCATCGGTCAATCGGCCAGACATTATGCAGCGTGAGGGCAATTACCCACCACCACCGGGCGAATCCGATATTCTCGGTCTGGAAGTTGCCGGGACTGTGGCGACGGTGGGTAAAGAGGTAACTAACTGGCGCGTTGGTGATCGTGTGATGGCGCTTATTGGTGGGGGCGGTTATGCGGAGTATGCGTTGGCTCATGCGGGACACATGATGCGTATCCCGGACGTTCTCGATTTCCGTCAAGCAGCCTGTATCTGTGAAACTTATATTACAGCTTATCTCAATCTTTTTATGCTCGGAGGATTCAACGAAGGGCAGTTCGCACTCGTACACGGTGGGGGGGGGGAGTAACGACTGCGGCGATTCAATTGTCTCAGGTGTTAATCGACGAGCCGAGACTCATCGTGACCGCATCTACAGGGAAAGTAGAGCGAGTACGAGCGCAAGGCGTCTTGCATGTCGTTGATTATCAGACCACTGATTTTGTCGATGCGGTTCATGAGATTACGGGCGCGCGCGGTGTTGACCTGATACTCGATCACATTGGTGGCGAGTATTTGAGTCGAAATATGCGAGCATTGGCTGTCAGCGGGAAAATGGTGTTGATTGGTGTGATGGGAGGTGTTAAAGCTGAACTTCATTTGGCACAAATGTTGGTTAAACGACAGCAGATTTTGGGCTCGGTATTACGACCGCGGCCGATCGCTGAAAAAGCGGGCATTATCAGTACGTTTGCTGCTGTGGTATTACCGCACTTTGCACGGGGCAGTATTGTTCCACTGATCCATAGTGTCTTTTCACTGGGTGAGGCAGCGGAAGCTCACCGTTTGATGGAATCAAGCGGTCATTTCGGTAAGATCGTTCTCGATATTGATTAATCTAGCTTGACCACTTTACTGCGCGTTGATTCTTGCGGCACATTGTTTATCAGGCCCGCAGACAAGAGGCCTTGGGTGTCCCTTATCATATACTGTCTTTTCGCCATGGCGTTATGGAATGCACTTCGAAACAGTTGTGGCCATCGCGACTAGGTGCAGACCCACGCCGACGCTGAGAACGCGCTGGTGGTGGGAAGGAAAGCTGGGTAACTCTATTCAGAGCGGTAATCGCTATTAGCTATCTTCTGGTATACCATATACCAATGATAGGATTTTTCACTAATGGCTAACATCAAACTCAAGCCAATCAGGACCGAACCGGGTTTAAAGGACAAGGTCTATTCGGCATTGAAAAAGGCGATTATGTCGATGGACATCTATGCCAACGAAGAATCGGCTCGGCTCGATGAACGAGGCCTGGCCGAAGAACTCGAGGTTAGCCGTACTCCGATTCGGGAAGCCTTGGCATCACTGGCGCAGGAAGGTTTGGTAGAGATTGTGCCCAGAAAAGGCGCCTTCGTGGTGCGTAAGCGCAAGCAAGAGATTATTGACATGATTCATGTCTGGGCAGCGGTGGAAAGTATGGCTGCGCGCCTTGCGACCGAACGTGCGAGCGATGTGGCAATCAGTCGACTGCGTGATCTTTTCACCGCATTTGACCTGTCCGAGGCGGTGCATGCCAATATCGATGAGTATTCCGATACCAACATTGCTTTCCATCAGGCCATCGTTAATCTCGCGGATTGTGAACTGATTCGCGATATCGCTGAAGGTCTCTTTATTCACATGCGTGCTATTCGTGTTCGCACCATCAGAGAACACAACCGCATGGAAAAGTCGATCATCGATCACCTGCGGATTATTGAAGCCATCGAACAGCGGCAGACTGTCGTAGCAGAGCAGTTGGTGCGTGATCATGCCCTCAAATTGGCTGTCCACGTTGACACATACGTTGATTATTTAGACTGAACCAAAACGGGAAAGGCCTGCAGGGCAGGGGAGGGGAGAAGAAAATAATGACTAGCGCAAAGAACCAAGTAACTTCTGATACCGCGCAGGACACCTTGGCAAGAAAGAGTGAGTCGGCAGATCTCATCTCCGGAGGGCGCCTGGTTGCTAAGGCGCTGAAAGCTGAGGGCGTGGATACCATCTTTACCCTTTGTGGTGGACATATTATCGACATTTATGACGGTTGCATTGATGAAGGTATTCGCATCATTGATGTGCGTCATGAGCAGGTTGCTGCGCATGCGGCCGATGCTTATGCACGCCAAACGGGTCGGCTGGGTTGTGTCGTAACGACGGCTGGGCCGGGTTGCACCAACGCAATGACGGGTATTGCGACTGCGTTTCGGTCTGAGAGTCCCGTGCTGCACATTGGCGGACAGGGTGCGTTGAACCAGCACAAGATGGGTTCTCTGCAGGATTTACCGCACGTTGACATGATGGCGCCGATTACAAAATTCGCTGCGGGGGTGCGTTCGACGGAGCGGATTGCCGACATGATCTCTATGGCGGCAAGAGAATGTTTTTCTGGTGCGCCAGGGCCGGCGTACCTCGAGATTCCCCGCGATACGCTGGATCGAGAGGTTGAGTTAAGTCAGGTTGTGTTGCCTGAATCGGGGCACTATCGCGGTTCCACTCGGTCAGTAGGGGATCCTGGTGACATAGAACGCCTGGCTGATATTCTGGTTGCCGCCAAGCGCCCTGCGATTTTGCTCGGCACTCAGGTTTGGAGTGGTCGTGCCCATGAGGAAGCGGTTAATCTGGTTCGACAGTTAAACGTTCCTGCTTATTTTAATGGTGCCGCGCGCGGCATTTTACCGCCGGGCGATACACATCATTTCCATCGCACTCGACGAGATGCATTTAATCAGGCTGATGTCATCATTATCGTTGGCACCCCCTTTGATTTTCGTATGGGCTATGGGAAACGGTTGCGATCAGAGGCAACCGTGGTGCAGATCGACATGGATTACCGTACGGTGGGCAAGAATCGAGATGTTTCGTTAGGGTTGGTTGGACACCCGGGCGCCATTTTGCACGCTGTATTGGAGGCAACAACGGGTCGCAAGGACAATGGGGCAGGTGCGCGCGAGGTGTGGCTAGACGAACTGCGCACGCTTGAAGCACAGAAAACAGAAAAACTGATGCCCCAGTTCCTTTCGGACAAAAGCCCAATCTCACCCTATCGAGTCGCGTGGGAGTTAAACGAATTTCTGACTGAGGACACAGTCTATATTGGTGATGGTGGCGATGTTGTCACGATTAGCGCGCAGGCAGTGCAACCCCGTGCACCCGGTAATTGGATGGATCCTGGCGCTTTGGGTTCGCTGGGCATTGGTACCGGGTTTGCTATGGCAACAAAATTGGTGCACCCCAATAAGGAAGTGCTCTGCTACTACGGGGATGGCTCTTTCGGTATGACCGCTTTTGATATGGAAACGGCCAACCGTTTCGATGCGCCTTACATCGCGGTGATTGGCAATAATTCGGCGATGAATCAAATTCGATTTGGGCAGATTACCAAGTACGGTGAGCAACGCGGTGGTGTTGGTAACTTGTTGGGTGATGTGCCCTTTTCAAAGTTTGCTGAGATGCTGGGTGGCTATGGAGAGGAAGTGACTGAGGCTCGTGAGATTGCTCCGGCACTGCAGCGGGCACGTGAGGCGGTACGAAGCAGCGGGAAATCGGCTGTGATCAATGTTTGGGTCGATCCCGGGGAATATGCGCCGGGCACCAAAGCGCAAACAATGTACAAGTAGCCGTTAGGCATCGACCGATTACACACCGGAGTTAATGATGAAAGCACTCGAAGGCGTTCGTATTCTGGATATGACCCACGTCCAGTCTGGACCGACGTGCACCCAATTGCTGGCTTGGTTTGGTGCTGATGTGATTAAGGTTGAACGTCCTGGTGTTGGAGATGCTACTCGGGGGCAGTTACGCGACATACCTGATGTGGACAGCCTGTACTTCACCATGCTCAATCACAACAAACGAAGCATCACACTCAACACTAAAAGTGTTGAAGGGAAAAACATCTTCACCCGTTTGATAGAAGAATGTGATGTCATGGTGGAAAACTTCGCGCCTGGGGCGCTCGACCGAATGGGCTTCTCCTGGGAGAGAATCCAAGAAATTAATCCGCGGATGATTTACGCCTCGGTTAAGGGTTTTGGACCGGGGCCGTACGAAGATTGCAAAGTTTACGAGAATGTCGCGCAGTGCACAGGTGGTGGTGCCAGCACCACTGGATTCGATGGCGGACCTCCTACGGTCACTGGCGCACAAATTGGTGATTCAGGGACTGGTTTGCACTTGGCCCTCGGTATTGCGGCGGCATTATTTCAGCGCGTCACTAGCGGTCGTGGTCAGCGCGTCGAGTGCGCAATGCAAGATGGTGTATTAAATCTTTGCCGAGTTAAATTGCGCGACCAGCAGCGTTTGGCGCATGGCCCGTTGACCGAGTACCCGCAGTATCCGAATGGAACTTTCGGCGAAGCAGCGCCAAGAGCGGGCAATGCCTCTGGAGGTGGCCAGCCCGGGTGGGTCGTGAAGTGTAGAGGTTGGGAAACTGATCCTGATGCCTACACTTACGTTATTGCCCAGGCAGCGGCCTTCGAGGGTTTGGCGCGTACGATCGGCCATGAGGATTGGTTGGACGATCCGGAGTGGAATACGCCCAAGGCCCGGTTACCCAAAATGGAAGAAATGTTTGAGGAAATCGAAAAATGGACTATGACCAAATCTAAATTTGAAGTCATGGAGATCCTAACTCCGCTGAATGTCCCGTGTGGGCCGGTGTTGTCGATGAAGGAATTGGCTGAAGAGGAATCGCTGCGTGCATCTGGCACCGTGGTCGAAATTGACCATCCGACCCGCGGCAAGTATGTATCTGTGGGTAATCCGATCAAGTTGTCTGATTCGATCACAGCTGTGGAAAGATCCCCTTTGCTTGGGGAACACACGGACCAAATTCTGAGTGAGGTGTTGGGGATGGACAGTGCAGATATCGAGGCGGCGCGTTCGGTTGGCGCGGTTTAGCTATTTTGGGTAAGGAGAGTGACATGCGTTTGATTGTTCATGGGCAACAGGCGTTTGGCCAATCGGTGTTGGAATCATTACTGGCACGACAAGAGGATGTGGTGGCGGTGTACTGCTCGCCGGACCGCGGGGAGCGGCAAGATCCTCTGAAGACGTTTGCCGTTGAGAAGGGATTGCCGGTGTATCAGCCAGTCTCTTATAAGGATTCGGCCGTGTGGGCCGAGATGGATGCGTTGAAGGCCGATCTATGCGTCATGGCTTATGTCACGCTGTTTGTTCCCGAGGACGCATTGAATACGCCACGCTTGGGATCCATTCAGTATCACCCATCCTTACTGCCGTTGCACAAGGGGCCGAGTTCGATTAACTGGCCCATTATTTTTGGTGAGAACAAGACGGGCCTTAGCATTTTCTGGCCAGATAATGGGTTGGATACGGGGCCCATTCTGTTGCAGCGGGAGGTTGATATAGGTCCAGACGATACACTTGGAAGTCTGTATTTCAATCACTTGTTCCCCATGGGGGTAGAAGCCTTGGTGGAAGGTGTCGATCGTGTTCGCGATGGTACTGCTGAGAAAATTCCACAGGAGTCTGAGGCGGGCACTTACGAAGGTTGGTGTCGAAAAGAAGATGTCGAGGTTGACTGGACGCAGTCGGTCGACACGGTATACAACCTCATTCGCGGTGCTAACCCACAGCCCGGCGCGTGGACAACCTATGACGATCAAGAGCTGGGAATTCTGGATTGTCGTAAAGCCGATGCCAACGGTGCCCCCGGCGAAGTGGTAGCGGTTCAGAGCGATAGCTTGGTTATCGCGACGGCATCGGGCGGTCTCCAGATTGATCGATTACGCGCCCCCAACTTTGGCAAGATCGGTGCAGGCGAATTTGCCGCGCGGACTGAACTTGCCCCGGGCAGTGTATTTGGCAGGCAGATTAAGTGACGTTTCGAACCCGCAGCCTATTGTTCGTGCCGGGCAACAAGCCCAACATGATCAACAAGGCGTTGAGTTTTCAGCCAGATGTCTTTATTCCAGACATGGAGGACTCTGTGCCGGACTCGGAGAAAGCCAATGCTAGGGAGGTGGTTGCAGATCATCTCAAGGCATTCTCTGGGACGGGACGTGTCGTGATCCCTCGACTCAATAGTATGCAAAGTGGACACTTCGAGGATGATCTTCGAGCG
>DUBL01000133.1:8189-23899 GCA_012960345.1 Gammaproteobacteria bacterium
GTGGGTCCGGACATTGTTGGTATTTCGGTAGGAAAGATTGATCGACCGGACGATGTGATCAAAGTCAGCCAGCTGATGCTGACAGTTGAACGCGAACATGGATTGGAAGCTGGCCAGCTTAGAATCATTCCGTGGCTTGAAAGCGCGAGCGCGATTGTCCACGCGTTCGAGATCCTTTGTGCAGATCCTCGTGTTGTCGCAGCCGCTTTCGGTGCGGAAGACTTTACCCATGATATGGGTATTCGGCGAGCCGGTGATGAATCAGAGGTGGGGTTTGCCCGACAGTCGATGTGTATTGCGGCTCGTGCAGCCGGGGTGCCGGCGTTGGACACACCGTACTTCTCTTTTCGAGATGAAGAGGGACTGCGGGTCAATATCGCGGCATCCAAGCAGTGTGGATTCAAGGGAAAATTTGCCATTCATCCGATGCAGGTTGATGTCATCAACGGAGCGTTCGCACCGAGTGTTGAGGAAATAGATTATGCGCGCAGAGTGGTTGCCGCTTTTGAAGAGGCAGAGCGCAACGGCAGAGGATCGACATCTCTCGATGGTCTGGTCATTGATGTGCCAGTGGTGAAAAGGGCCTGGGCTTTGCTCGGAGAAGTCGCTGGCCCGTAGTTTGATTGAGTACGGTAACATCTCCCGAAACGATCGCTGCCGTGCCTTACGGCTTTTCGCCACGCGCGAGGCGATCGTTTATGTCGGAGATGACCGCAGGCAGTTGGTCAAAAGTATCAATGACGTAATGTGCCCCCGATTTGCGTAGGATGTCCTGGCTCATCGCTAGGCGTTTGCTGATGTCCTGACTCGACAGTGCTGCGGCCTCCTCCAGGCTATTGATGTCCATGTAATTGCTATAACGGGCAATGCCAACGCCCCAGCAACCCGCTTGTAGGGCTTCGCCCACACCCGAGGTGGTGTCGTCTATTTTGACGACAGACTGAATGGGATGCACGTCCATCAGATCAAGGTTGCGATACAACATGAACGGCTTAGGTCGCACACCATTGATGACATCGTCGCCGGCGACGGAGGCATCTGGCGTATAGCCCTGTTTCTTTGCATCAGCTTCGAGTATGTCGACCATGCTACGCACGAAGCCAGTCGACGATCCAATCTTGATTCCCTCTCTTTGCAGTTGCTGTGTAACGGCTGCAACATGTGGTAGCAAAGTCGTGTAGTTGCGAAGGCAATTCAGTTGCAATGGGACGAAATCCTCGAACATTCGGTCGACGTCCTTTTGATTGGGCTGGTTACCGTGTACACGGCTCCAACGCTCTCGTATGGTGGGCTCCTCCGTCAATGCTTTAATATGCAGGTCCTTGCGCAGGCCCATTGGCCCCCGGGCTTCGGACATGCTGATTTCGATCCCCTGTCGGTTGAAGACCTCAACGAAAACCACGGCGGGCGCGAGGACGTAAGCATCTGCTGTTGTTCCGCTCCAATCGAGAACTAGACCTTTCACTTTTCCAAGATAGTGCTGAGGGCTATCAGGGTTACGATGGACATTCATATGGATATTCCTCAAATTGACGGGTTATTGCTTAGGCAGTGCGCTGTTGGTGTGACAGTCATACGCCTAGATATGATCGGGCCGTCCTGACGGAGTGTAGGGGCCCGCCCAGGTTAATGGTCATTAGTGGGTTAACGGATGAAGGGGCTCAGTGGTGATTAACTCTGGCCACGTTCAAGCACCAAAGTCACAATCCCCAATACCAGTATCGCGATACCGATCACTTCCATTCGAGTGACACGCTCTCGAAAAAAGAAGACCGCAGAGAGGTAAGAAAAGACCAGTTCGATCTGACCCAATGCACGGACGTAGGCCGCGTTCGTCAGAGCGAATGCGGTGAACCATCCGAGGGATCCCAACCAGCCAACGAAGCCAACGGCACCTGCAGTGCGCCATTGGCGCATGACCAATGTAATTTGGCCGGGTTCTCGCAGCCGCAGCCACACGGTCATGATGCCTGTTTGCAGTACGGTGGCGACTGCCGCTGTGTAGGCAGCCCTGGCAAGGACTGACTCGTGTTCCAGTGCCAGGGTAGCGCCGCGGAATAAGACGGCAGAGGCGCCGAGAACAAGACCGCAGGTCAGCCCGATCAAAGTGCTTTTCTGGCTCAACCCCCGCGCCAGGTTCGCCGGGCTCAACTTAGCTTTTCCAGCAGAGATCACGAGTACTCCGATAGTCGAAAGCGCGATGGCTCCGGCCGCAATCCAACTGGTGGTCTGATCCAGCAAGATCAGCTCCAGCATAGCGACCTGCACGACTTCGGTCTTGGAGTAGGCGGTGCCTACGGCAAAGTTTGAAAATGAAAAAAGCCACAACAGAAGGAACGTATTAATGATTTGTGAAACTGAGGCTGCGATGACCCACAGTACGAATGCCAGATTGGCACGCGGCATGGCGATATCAAAGCCAAAAACCAGTAACGCGAGGAAAGCGATGGCGAAGGGCCATGCGTAGACAAATCGGACATAGGTTGCACCCATGTCCGACAGCTGTGACTTGAGAATTTTCTGCAGCGCGGAACGGATGTTTTGCAGGAAGGCAGCCGCGAGCGTAACGGGAATCCAGAGCATGAATTATTCTCTTGCGGGTAGCTGCGCGGTCAACTGACTAGATGAAATGCAGTACACGGTGATGCTCACATTTGAGAGCTGTCGACTAAGATGCTCAAGATCTTCAACTTTTTATGATGGCGCTGCTCGAGTCGGATCGGAAGATAGTCAAGAGTCGGCGCTAGCCAGTAGTACAGACGGCGCTTCGATTCGCGATCCACAAAATATCGAATGGTATCAATTGGTTTCTGTCCCATTTGGATGGTCTGGGTTGTCTCTTCGATGAAATCATAACGCCGAATGCGATCGCCTTCGTGCACGTGTAGGACTGGTGTCCTCTCGCCGCGCATTAAGGCGCGTCTTGCTGCCAGTTGAAATGTCAGCGGATCCAACAATGCGGAGATTAAAGGAAATTGCCATTGTTTTCCTTTAGCGTAGCCATGACTTTTTCCCGAAGGCCAGTCAAAATTAATCTGAATGTCTTTATCGCGATTGTCACTGCCGTCTTCCAGTTGGTAGCGTAGCGGTCGAATGCGATCCTTCTCGAGAACGAAGCGCGATTCCTCAATGATGGGCCCGCGTCCGGTTAGGGCAAGCAGGCCAGTGAGCGTGGTGGTAGCGACCAATGTATAAGTTTCTCCGTCCAGGCGAAGCTCAATGCGTCGTTGTGCAGTCAATCCGGATCGACTGACCTCGTAGACGGCGTCGTAGGGTAGCAGTGTATCGGCAGCCGCCAATGGTATGCCAATGAGGGCCAATAGAGTGCTGATGCCCAGGCAATGGATTAGGCGACGATAAGGGGCGACAAATAGATCGCGATAGGTTTTGGGTTTGTTGATGGTCATTCCAACTGAATTCTAGAGCAATGCTGAGCCAGCGCGGGACGCATCGACTGATCCCGTGTTGCCCTGTGCTAGGCTACCAATCCCGTCTCAGGCGAGCTTATTTGATGATTGACTTGTTGTCCCAAGGGCACTGGGCCTTGTTCGCTATGTTGCTGGTTGCCATTGTTATTGCGCTGTCGTTTCATGAATTTGGACACGCCTGGACGGCACGATGCTTCGGCGACGATACGGCTGAGCGAGCGGGGCGCTTAACGCTTAACCCAATGGCTCATATTGATCCCGTTGGTCTCTTGATGGTAGTTTTTGTTGGCTTTGGTTATGCCAAGCCCGTACCAATCGATCCCAGAAAATTCACGTCGCGTTATGCTGATCTGCTGGTGTCGGTGGCGGGACCTGGAATGAATCTGTTGTTGGCTGCGGTGGCGATAAACGGCTATTTTCTGATGATTAAATTCGGGTGGTTGTCGGGTAGCCAAGAAGGCCCTTGGGTTTTCTGTCTATATTTTACGATGCTGAACCTGTTGTTGATGTTGTTTAATTTGCTACCAATCGGTGCGTTAGATGGCCATTACATATTGCCGTATTTCCTGCCCCGATCTTGGGCGCAGCGGTACCGTTATTACAATCAGCGTTACGGCAATCTGTTGCTGTTGGGTCTGATCGGTTTGTCAATATTGGGTGTCCCCGTGGTCAGTACATTATTCAGTCTTGCTCAGACGATGGTGTCGTGGATTATGGTGGTCCCTGTGGGATAGCGGTGATCAATAGAATAGGCCATATTGTTCCGCCCAAGGTCCGGTTGTTGGATGGCACGATGCTACACTCCCAGGGCCTAAAATGGATTTGTGTCAGCGTCTTCGCGGATTGAACAATGGCGGCGGCGGCTGGTCTCCTTGGTGGCGACAGGTCGTGAACCCGGTCAGGTCCGGAAGGAAGCAGCCGCAGCAACCAGCTCGAGCGCCAGGATAAGGCTGGTCGGCGTCGCCTCCAATTCCTCTCTGTTATATTGACAGGCTAACCCCGATGGCCCGGACTGGTCGTATTGTGACAATTTTGATATGAGTTATCAGGCCCTTGCCCGACGCTGGCGCCCACGACAGTTTGCAGATGTCGTCGGCCAGGAATCAACGGTCAAGGCATTGACGGCAGCGTTGACGCAGAATCGCGTTCATCACGCCTTTCTCTTTGCGGGAACTCGCGGGGTTGGCAAGACTACCCTGGCCCGTTTGTTGGCTAAGGCATTGAATTGTGATGGCGGTGTGTCGGCAGAGCCGTGTTCAAAATGTGATGCGTGTATCGCAGTTGATGAGGGTCGCTACATTGATTTGATCGAGGTCGACGCGGCTTCTCGTACGCGGGTGGACGACACGCGGGAACTCCTCGACAACGTTCAGTATGCGCCGACGATGGGTCGTTTTAAGGTGTACCTGATCGATGAAGTACACATGCTGTCCGGGCATAGTTTTAATGCGTTGTTAAAAACGCTGGAGGAACCACCTCCCCATGTGAAGTTTTTGCTTGCTACCACCGATCCACAGAAGTTGCCACCGACCATTCTTTCTCGTTGTTTGCAGTTTAATCTGCGCGCATTGCAAGTCATTGAAATCGTTTCACAAATGGAGAAGATACTGCAATCAGAAGCGGTGGAATTTGATATAGATGCACTCAATACGCTGGCGCGGGCAGCGGCGGGCAGTATGAGAGACGGGCTTAGCCTGCTTGATCAGTCGATTGCTTTTGGCAGTGGAACGGTGGCGGGTGGTGCTATACGTGACATGCTCGGCATGATCGAAACGCGGCAGGTTGAGCAATTGATTCGAGCGTTGGTAGAGGCAGATGTCGCGGCATTGCTGGACGTCGTGGAGGCGCTTCGGGAGCGCGCATTGGATTATCGATTAGTGCTTGACGATTTGCTCGTGTCGCTTCATGACATCTGTCTGTATCAGATTGCCCCGGATGCTGTCGATGCCAAAGCGCTAGATGCCGGTTTCATCGCTGAATTATCCGAGTTAATGACGCCTGAGGATGTGCAGTTGTTTTACCAGATCGGATTACTTGGCAAGGCTGATTTGCCGCTGGCGCCTGATCCGGCCACTGGCTTTGAAATGGCGCTGCTGCGTATGCTGTTGTTCAGGCCCGATACTCCGGATGGGGAAGAGGACATCTCTGGGGAGTCCGAGACCTTACCGGCCAAACGATCACCAGTGCGAGTTGCTCCAAACAAGAAGCGTTCGCAGAGTGACTCAGTGCCCAAGTCGCTTAATCCTGCGGAGCCATCAGTGTGGGCTCGGTTGGTGGGTGATGCTGCTCTTGAAGGTGTTTCACGAGAGTTGGCAATGAACCTTTCACCACAGACGTACAAATCGGGCACATTGACTGTTGGATTATCGAGCGCGCTGCAGCATTTGGACAAATCGACGCGTCGTCAGGAGGTCGAGAAGAAGATCGGCGCTTTGTTGGGTGAGGAGACCTTCGCTTTACAGGTGGTGAAGGCATCGACCACAAGCGATGCTGCGACACCGGTCGCAGCCCAAGCAAAGCGTACCGAGGAAGCGAAACAACAGGCTTACAATAAATTAATGCAGGATCCAGTCGTGCAGGACATTATTGATCGATTCGATGCGACTGTTGTTCCAGATTCTGTCCGGACGGGTCAGAAAGGAGGTTAAAAATGAAAGGACCATTGGGCAACATCATGAAACAAGCCCAGGAGATGCAGGACAACCTGAAAAAGGCGCAGGAAGAATTAGCGACGGTAGAGGTGACAGGCAGTGCGGGAGGCGGTTTGGTTGAGATCATCATGACCTGTCGACATGATATTCGGCGCGTCTGTATCGATGACAGTCTTATTGGTGATGACAAGGAGGTGTTGGAAGATCTTGTTGCGGCCGCGGTAAACGACGCGGTTCGCCGGGTCGAAAAAACCAGTCAGGAGAAAATGGGGGGCTTGACTGCTGGACTCAATATTCCGGGTCTTAATCTGCCGTTTTGATTCATGTCTGAGAGTCACTCAATTGATCGATTAAGGCAAGCCCTGAAACGGTTACCTGGTGTTGGGCCGAAGACGGCTCAGCGAATGGCATTTCATCTGCTTGAAAGGGATAGAGAGGGGGCGCGCCTATTGGCTGAAGCGATTAATGATGCCGCCGATTCGGTCAAGCATTGTGTTCGCTGCAACAATTTCAGTGAAACTGAGACGTGTGCTATTTGCACCTCTCCCAAGCGCGAAGCGGGCTTATTGTGTGTGGTCGAAACACCGGCGGATCTCGAAACTATCGAACAAGCTGGCGCTTACACGGGGCTCTATTTTGTTCTCATGGGGTATTTGTCGCCGTTGGATGGCATCGGCCCCGATGAATTGGCCATCAGCCGGCTGCTGCTGATTTTAGATGAATATCCTGTGACCGAAGTCATTCTTGCGACCAACCTGACTGTCGAGGGACAGGCGACGGCAGATTATTTGGCAGATCAGTTTTCCAGCAGGGAGATTGTGATTAGTCGTCTGGCTCGGGGCGTGCCAGCGGGTGGAGAGCTCGAGTATATGGATTCAAACACCCTGAATCAGGCGTTCGCCGACCGACGGGCTATTCATTAACACGACGCCGGACAATGTTTGGGGCGTCGAGTGGTCCAGATTAGAGGGTTTGTGTGGAATCGAACGTCAAGGGTTGCCCAAAGATACCTGGTCGGATTACGCCATCGGCATAGACCACGCGGCCACCGACCACGGTAACCAACGGCCAACCGGTTAATCGACGACCTCGGTAGGCACTCCACCCCGCTCGACTGACCACATCTTCATCTTGAAGCAACTGAGCGGTTTGCATGTCGACTAACGTCAGGTCGGCATCAAAGCCTTCCGCGATTTGGCCCTTGTTGGGTATGCCATAAAGCTGCGCGGGACCACGACACATCCAGTTCAGGATATCCGCTAGTGTGCACCGTCCCTCAGTCATTGCCGTCAGCATTAATGGCAGCGAGGTTTCGACGCCCGGCATGCCGCTAGGCGTTGCTGGGTAGTTCACTGATTTCTCGGCCAGGGTGTGGGGCGCGTGATCGGTTGCAATGATGTCAATCACGCCATCGTGAAGTCCTTGCCAAAGTTGATCAGCGTTGGCGGATTCTCGTATAGGGGGATTCATGACTACCCGTGCGCCTTGAGTTTTGTAATCTGCAGTGCTGAGAAAGAGATGATTGGGAATGACTTCGCAGGTCACCTGCGAAGGTTTGTTCTGGCGCAATAACTCAACTTCCTCCCCGGTGGAGAGATGCAGAATATGTAGGCGTCGGCCGTAGCGCTCGGACAACTCTAGTGCTCGCCGCGTGGCGATACACGCAGTTTCGGAATCCCGAACTTGTGAGTGAATAGAATAGTCATACGTCGTGTTGTTATCGCTGAGTAACGCGCTAGTCCGTTGCTTGATACGATTCTCATCTTCGGCGTGTACGGCAATTAGTCGTTGTCCGTCAGAAAATATTTTATCTAGCGAGCTGTCGTCATCGACGAGTAGGCTGCCCGTGCTAGAGCCCATGAAAATCTTTATCCCACAAGCGGGATGAACGTTATTCAAAGATTCAAGGTTGGATTTCGTGGCGCCGACAAAAAAACCAAAGTTAGCAACGGAGGTTTCAGCGGCGCGTTTGAGTTTCCAATCCATTTGCGTTTGATCAATGGTGGGTGGGTTGCAGTTAGGCATCTCCAAAAAAGAAGTCACCCCGCCGCGCACGGCGGCACATGCGCCTGAACCAAGGTCTTCCTTGTGAGTCGCCCCAGGCTCGCGGAAGTGAACCTGGGGGTCGATTACACCGGGAAGTAGCAGATGACCGTTGCCATCAACACTTTCTGAACTGCGCCCATTGATGGATGCGGAAATTTTCTGAATGCGGCCATCGCGGCAGCCCACATCACCTGTCATGGTGCTGCCATCGTTGCAAGCGATGTTGGCATTGCGAACGATTAGATCGTACATCAGTTAACGTTGAACGCTTCGCATCAGCAAAGGAGAAAATTCTAAGCGGGTGCCAAGCATTGCAAGTCAGTGGGCAGCAGAGCCAACTCGTTTTAGTACCCTTGTTTTTCGCGCAATTCGTTTAAGTTTTTGCAGTCGATGCACTGTGTTGCCGTGGGTCGAGCTTCTAGTCGTTGTACGCCAATTTCTATACCACAATTCCCACAATAACCATAATCACTGCTTGCGATTGCGGCGCGTGATTCATCAATCTTACGAATCAATTTGCGTTCACGATCTCGTGTTCGAAGTTCAAGTGATCGATCTGTTTCCTGGCTGGCGCGATCATTTGGGTCAGGTAGATTCAGTAGTTCATCCTGCATAGCCGATACGGTACGTTCGAGGTCATCCACAAGTTCGTGGCGCCAGGACTTAAGAATGCCATCGAAATGAGCGATTTGCTGCTCATTCATATAGCGCTCGTTTCGTTTTTCTCGATAAGGCACGATGCCGTGGACCAACTCGAGAGAGGCGGGGGTTGGCCGAGGCGATGATGTCGTTACCCTAGGTTTTCTGGTTTTTCCGCTGGCCTGTTTGCGGGCGACTGAGGTTTTTCCACCCTTCGGTTTTTTCTCGGGCGTGACCTTTTTCGAGGCGACCTTTTTAGCGGCTCTGGGTTTGCCAATGGCCTTTTTCGGACTGGCGGAGCGGGGGGCGGCCGTGCTCGATCGAGTTTTCGCCTTCTTTGCGGTCTGTGTTGGAGTAGCCATAATTTGAGTTTGAGTCTGGTAAGTTCAGTTATTCAGTGAGATAGGCGGCGGGGGTTTATAACAGACCCATTTGACCGGTGCAATGGGTAGGCAAAGTTAGGGGTTAGCTGGCCTCATTAAAGACGGGCATGGTTGCGGGTTTTGATTAAATTGCCCGTACCGAAGACACGGTTCCGGTATAATTGACCCCGTTTTGAGCAGATTCGCGCCTCTTTATTTCCCCCCCGACGTTCCAGGCCTAAATGGATTCTGTGCACTGAAAGCAAGGGCCGTAGATTGTGCGTTTTCGTATCAGCCAATCACCTGAACTGCCTTATGCGTCTTAAGAAACTCCTACTCGCCGGATTCAAATCCTTTGTAGAACCAACAACGATCACCTTGCCGGGTGACCTTGTTGGCATCGTCGGGCCAAATGGCTGCGGCAAATCAAATGTAATCGATGCGGTGCGATGGGTTATGGGCGAAACGTCTGCTCGTAATCTGCGTGGCGACAGCATGCTTGATGTGATCTTCAATGGCACGGATAACCGTAAGCCAGTGGGAAAGGCTTCTGTTGAGTTGGTATTTGACAATAGCGACGGTAACCACGCGCCGGAAGGTTACGGGCAGTTTTCCGAGATTTCGGTTAAGAGGACACTGTCACGCGATGGCAATTCGGAGTACCTGTTAAACCGAACCCGGTGTCGGCGCCGGGATATCACCGACATATTTCGAGGAACGGGGCTAGGCCATCGCTCTTATTCAATCATCGAGCAGGGAATGGTCAGTCGGATCGTTGAGGCAAAACCCGAAGCCTTACGCACATTTGTCGAAGAAGCCGCTGGAATCTCGAAATACAAAGATCGTCGACGCGAAACAGAGACGCGGATAAGGCACACGCGAGAAAACCTTTCACGGGTAAACGATATTCGGAGTGAGTTGGAAACGCAGTTACGTCGACTCCAGAGGCAATCCCAAGCTGCGCGGCGTTATCAGAAACTAAAAGATGAAGAACACACGGTTAACGGTGAACTGTTGGCCCTGCGTCATATAGAAATGACACGGGCTATCGAAGGTGAGCGTCAACAAACGACTGTGGCCGAAGCAAATGCTGACTCAAAACTTGCTGATCAACGGGAATTGGAACGAACGATTGAGGAGATACGAGCCAAGCAACTCTCATCGCAGGAGGGGCTGAGTGCGATACAAGGTGATGTCTATGCTGTGGGTGCAGACATCGCGTCAATTGAACAGCGCATCGAACATGCCCGTCAGACTGAACAGCAACAGCGAAGTGAACTTCAGCGCCTGGAAGTTTCGATCGACGAATTGCTCTTAGAAAGTGAGGTGGAGCGGGCACGAAAGGAGGTTCTGGAGCTTCAGATCAGTGTGGCGCGGGAATCGAGATCTTTAACCGTCGAATCGGTCACCATGTCAGAAGAAGAGCTCAGTTTAAATGAGCATGCTCTGGAAGACTGGCAAATTCGTTGGCAGGCGTTTACTCAGCGGGCGGCAGAGCCCGTTCGAGCGCAGGAGGTACAGCGCGAGCGGATCTCGCAAATCGAAAATGTCGATGGGCGGGCACAGGAACGTTTGGCCCGACTCGATGAGGAATATCAGTCACTGTTGGATGATGAGGAATCACTCGATTTAGAGCGCCTACGTGTGGCGGTTGATAGAAGCTCTGTTGCAGTTGATTCTGAGCAGGCCGGGCTGACTGAAACCCTGGAACGGATTACAACGAAGAGAGCGGAAGGAGAACAACAGCGCGTCTATCTGGATGCAGCACGGCAGCGATTACATACGGAAAGTACTCGCCTGGAGTCTCTGCAAGAATTACAGGCGGCGGCGCTGGGAGACGAGGATGATCACTATCGTGAGTGGTTGGAAAGGCGAGGTCTGACTCATGCGCCACGGTTGGCGGGAGAAATCCATGTTGCTCCCGGCTGGGAGCGGGCTGCGGATGCGGTTCTGGGCGATCGCCTGGTAGGTTTGGGTATAGGTAACCTACAGACGGTCATCAACGATGAGGCCAGCTTGCCAGATACGAGGAATGTCTTCTTGATTGAGGCGGGGCATGGCAACGACGGTGACGTCGCGGCAAGTGCGGATACGCTACTGTCAAAATTGAGTTGTGAACGCTATGACTTGGGTTCTTTGCTGAACGGTGTGTATGTCGCGGATTCACTTGGAGACGCGATGGAACGACGTCCCAATTTGGCTATGGGGGAATGTATTGTCACGCGTGATGGCAGTGTGGTTGGGACGAACTGGTTGCAGTCAGCCAGAGCACCTGGTGCACAGACAGGCATGTTGGCACGCGAAGAGGAAATTCATGAATTGGTCAATCAGGTTGAACTTACTGGCGACGAGGTCGATCAGCTTCAGCAGCAGCAGGAAAATCGAGTTCACGAAATTGGCCGATTAGAAGAATCGCAGCAACTCTTACGGGGGGAGGTGGCGAAGAGGCAACAAGAACAATCGGATCTTCGTCAACAATTTGCTGAGAAGGAAACGCAGCGGGCCCAAATCGACAAACGACGTGTTCAGTTACAGGCCGATATTGACGAGATCGGCCAGGAGTTACTCGATGCTGAAGGCCAACTACTCGAAGCGAATCGGCATTTCGCGTTGGCCGAGGACGAGACTGGAATGCTGGAAATGGAACGAAGTGAGCTTGTCGAGGAGCGTGGACGTCTCACAGAGGTGGTGTCAATGACTCGTCAGAGGGTTCAACACCAACGTAATGAATTGCACACTTTCGAACTGGAATTGCAGCGAGCCGAGGCCTCTCGCGACGCACTAAATGCCTCTGTCGGTCGGTTGTTGATTCAGATTGAGAGCAACCAGAGGCGGAAATCTGAACTGGCCGAAACGCTTGGCCATGAAGAAGAACCCATCACGGAGTTGAATCAGCAGCTACAGCAATTATTGCAACGTCGCCAAGAAACAGAACAGCGGCTTTCAAGTGCGAGAAGCGGCCATTCGGAACTTGAAGTGGAATTTCGCGATCAGTACACGCGACTTTCTGAATATGAGCAGGATGTGGCGGCGGCCCGTGATTCGCTAGAAGAGCAACGCATGAGAATGCAGGAGTTATCTGTACGTTCAGAGACGCTACTCGAGCAGATCACCGCCGGTGGTTACGAGTTAGACACTTTGGTGCGGGAGATGCCGGAAGGCGCGGAGGAACAAACGTGGCAGGGAAAATCAGCTCAATTGGCCGACAAGATTTCTAAAATTGGGCCAGTTAATCTGGTAGCCATAGAAGAGTTTGACGAGCAGAGCGAGCGAAAGGAATACCTTGATCGACAGCACGACGATCTTAGCGAGGCGTTAAGCACATTGGAAAATGTTATTCGAAAAATTGACCGTGAAACGAGACAACGCTTCAAAGACACATTCGAATCCCTTAATGCGAGTTTCGAGGAATTTTTCCCGAAACTCTTTGGGGGCGGTAGCGCGACTCTCCAGTTGACTGGTGACGATCTCCTGTCGGCTGGAGTCACTGTTATGGCTCGACCGCCTGGGAAACGAAATAGCACTATTCATCTTCTCTCTGGTGGAGAAAAAGCGTTGACCGCTGTCGCCCTCCTGTTTTCGTTGTTTCGATTAAATCCATCACCGTTATGCATTCTTGATGAGGTCGATGCGCCGCTTGATGACACCAATGTCGAGCGCTATTGTGCGACATTACGCACGCTCTCAGATCGCACACAACTCGTCGTGATCACGCACAACAAGATCACAATGGAAGCTGCCGATGTGCTTCTGGGAGTGACCATGGGTGAACCAGGTGTGTCGGCAATCGTATCGGTTGATGTTGACCATGCGGTCGAGATGGCGGCTAACTGAATTTTCTTTGTGTGCATTCTCGTGCGTCAATGAAGGCTGCGGGCAACAAAATCACTCGAATTCGCACGTTGCGTAGGGAGATCGAAGATCATAACTACCATTATCACGTGTTGGATGAGCCGAAAATTGCGGACTTAGTGTTTGATCAATTAATGACTCAACTGATCTCGCTCGAGCGGGATCATCCACACCTTCAGACAAGTGATTCACCGACCCAACGGGTCGGTGGGCATCCGCTCAGCGGTTTTGACGAAGTGGTTCACGCAGTGCCGATGCTCTCTTTGAGTAATGCATTCACTGATGAACAAGTCAGGGCATTTGACCGACGGTGTCAGGAGGCGTTGGAGGTGACGTCGATCACTTACCTGGTTGAACCGAAATTGGATGGTTTGGCGGTCAGCCTACGCTATGAGTCAGGTGTTTTGGTTCGGGCTGCGACCCGGGGTGATGGCAGTCGGGGGGAAGATGTAACACAGAATGTCCGAACGATACGATCGATTCCGTTGCGGCTAATGGGTAAGCGTTACCCGCGTGTACTGGAGGTCCGAGGAGAAGTCTATTTGCCTCGTGAAGGATTCAATCGTTTGAACGACCGTCAGAGATTGCGCAACGAAAAACCGTACGTCAACCCGCGTAATGCGGCGGCTGGTAGTTTGCGCCAACTTGACGCGGCAATTACCGCGCAACGACCCCTAGAGTTCTTTTGCCATAGTTTGGGGATGAGAGAGGGTGGAAGCTCACGGGCAGGGCATTCCGAAACGCTGGCGCAACTTCAGTCATGGGGCCTGCGGACGAATCCACAAAACCAGGTAGTACAAGGTATCGAATCGTGCCTGTTCGCCTACCTGAGGTTGTTGGACGCACGTGACAAACTTCCTTATGAAATCGATGGTGTGGTCTACAAAGTGGATGACTTGGGAGAACAAACCCGCTTGGGTTCAATTGCACGCGCGCCACGGTGGGCGCTGGCGCACAAATTTCCCGCTGAGGAAGCGGTGACGTTTGTTCGGGGCATTGATATTCAGGTCGGTCGAACTGGCGCGTTGACGCCCGTTGCTCGGTTGGAGCCAGTCTTTGTCGGAGGAGTTACGGTCTCAAACGCCACGTTGCATAATCGTGACGAGATACGCCGCCTGGATGTTTGCGTGGGTGATCAAGTGGTGATTCGGCGAGCGGGCGATGTAATCCCCGAACTAGTCTCAGTAGTAACCCGTGAAAGACCGGATAATGCTGTGACCTTTGAATTCCCTCAGCACTGCCCAGCTTGCGGTGCCGATGTGATAGCAGATGAGGGTGGTGCCATCATTCGATGTAGTGCCGGATTAATATGTAAGGCTCAGTTGAGTGAGTCGATTAAACATTTTGCATCTCGCAAAGCGATGGATATCGAGGGACTTGGTAGTAAATTGGTTAAGCAGCTGGTCGATAACAATGTGATCAATGATGTTGCTGATTTGTATCAACTTGATGTGAACGCATTGGAAGAACTTGATCGCATGGGTAATAAGTCGGCTACAAACCTGATCGCATCGATTGATCGCAGTCGACAGACAACGTTGGCGCGATTTCTTTTCGGTTTGGGTATTCCCCACGTTGGCGAATCAACAGCAGACCGACTGGCATTGCATTTTGGTTCTATGGATGCGCTGTCGACAGCTGATGCGACGGAAGTTGAGCGCGTGCCGGACGTCGGACCAGCCATTAGCGCATCTATTGCAACCTTTTTTGCGCAGAATCGACACCGCGAAGTCATTCAAAGATTACGTGATGGCGGGGTGGAATGGGCGCTTCCGTCAGCACAAGTAGCGAGAAAAAGTGTGTTAGCCGGGAAAACGGTGGTGATTACCGGAGCGCTGAAGTCGATGTCCCGGAGCGAAGCCCGACAACGATTGCAGGACCTGGGTGTCCGGGTGACTTCCAGTGTCTCGACAAACACCACTTACCTGCTTGCCGGTACGAATCCTGGAGCGAAGCTCGACAAAGCTTCAGCGTTAGGTGTCCAAGTTATCGATGAGGAAGAATTTATCAAGTTGATGGATTGAATGATTTATAGGAATAGGCCATTGCTCTGGAGCGTCTATCACAGTGCTACACTGGTAGAAGACAGGTTAGTTAGGCATGAATCCGAATTGTAGTAACCCAAAAATTAATGAACAGGTGATGTCGGTATGACGAATTCTTTTGGCACAGCGTCAATATTGGAAGTGGGTAATGAAACCTACCACTTTCACGATCTTACGCGTTTGGGCGCGGGTTTTGATGTTGAAAGTCTACCGTACTCGCTAAAAATCCTTTTGGAAAACCAGCTTCGCACAGAAGACGGAGTCAACATACAGGCCGATGAGATTGAGAGTTTAGCGGCATGGGTACCAGAGCAATCCAGCGGAGAGGTTTTGTTCTCACCAGCACGGGTCTTGTTGCAGGACTTCACCGGAGTACCAGCTGTAGTCGATTTGGCAGTGATGCGTGAGGCGATGGAGTCATTGGGTGGGGATGCAGACAGAATTAATCCGCTGTCCCCCGCTGATCTTGTTATTGACCATTCAGTGATGGTCGATTTCTTCGGATCTTCGAATGCGTTAGAGAAGAATACCCAACGAGAGTATGCTCGTAACGGCGAACGGTACGAGTTTCTCCGCTGGGGGCAACAGGCGTTTAACGACTTCCGTGTGGTTCCTCCGTCCACGGGCATTGTTCACCAGGTCAATATCGAGTATCTGGCAAGTGTCGTCTTCAGTACGATTCGTGAC
>DUBL01000134.1 GCA_012960345.1 Gammaproteobacteria bacterium
ACCGACGGCTCGCCGCTCGACGATGACGTAGCCAGGCTGACGGCATTCGGTGCAGGGTAGTCCGATTTGACGGCGTATTCGAACCATGATTCAAACTGTCTCAACGGATCGGGGTCAAGCGAGTCACGACGCAAAGGTGCGTCTGAAAAATCTTGTTGCAATGTCTCCGGGATATCCATTATGTAATCCTGTGGGGGATGGTTACTCGACACAGCTTACCTGATTGATCCAGCATCACTCAGCTGACTGCAACGGGTATGTCGGCAATCCGTTGACGCCAGAGCTTGGGACCACTCTTGTGAACCGAATCGCCTTCGCTATCCACCGCCACGGTGACTGGCATGTCCTCGACCTCAAACTCATAAATCGCTTCCATGCCAAGGTCTTCAAAGGCCACGGTGCGAGCAGACCGGATGGCTTTTGACACAAGAAAAGCAGCGCCACCCACCGCGATGAGGTAAATGGCCTTATTCTGTTTGATCACATCCACCGTTGCTTGACCGCGTTCCGCCTTACCGATCATTCCGAGTAATCCCATCTTGCCCAGCATCAGGTCTGAAAATTTGTCCATGCGGTTGGCGGTGGTAGGGCCTGCCGGGCCGACGATTTCACCCTTAATGGGGTCGACTGGACCTACGTAATAAATAAATCGGTTAGTGAAATCAACACCCTCAGGTAGTGCCTCGCCGCGTGCAACGAGATCGGCAATGCGTTTATGCGCAGCATCACGCCCTGTGAGGATTTTGCCATTGAGCAATAGAGTTTCACCTGCACGCCAGGCGTGAACGTCACTCGGTGTAATATGATCGAGATAGACTCGACGTCCCTCTCTCGCAGGATCCCAGGTAATGTCGGGCCAGTCGGACAGTGCCGGGGGTTCAAAATGAGCAGTGCCCGTGCCATCCAGAACAAAATGCGTGTGGCGGGTTGCTGCACAATTCGGGATCAGGCCAACTGGTAGTGAGGCAGCGTGAGTTGGGTAGCCGCTCAGTTTGACGTCAAGCACGGTTGTCAAACCGCCGAGTCCCTGGGCACCAATACCCAGGGCGTTGACTGCGTTGAAAATGTTCACTCGCAGCGCTTCAATGTCGTTGGCCGGGCCGCGAGAAATGATCTCGGGCATATCGATTGGAGCCATCAGTGATTCTTTTGCCAAAAGCATGGCTTTTTCTGGCGTGCCGCCGACGCCCAGCCCGAGTATTCCCGGAGGGCACCAGCCGGCGCCCATTGTTGGTACGGTTTCGCTCACCCACTCGACGAGATCATCGCTGGGGTTAAGATTTGCAAAACGCGCCTTGTTTTCGGAACCACCGCCCTTGGCGGCGACGGTAACGTCGATGCGCGCGCCTGGTACCATTTCGACATGCACAACCGCTGGCGTATTGTCGCCGGTATTGCGCCGCTGACCGATTGAAGGAGAAACAACGGATGCACGTAACGGGTTGCTGGGATCGGTATAAGCGCGGCGCACGCCCTCATCGACCATTTCCTGCAACGATAGGGTGCCCTCGAGCTGGACGGACATGCCCATCTTGACAAAAACGACAGCAATTCCCGTATCCTGGCACACGGGTCGGCGCCCTTCGGCTGCCATCCGGGAGTTGATGAGAATTTGTGCGATCGCATTGCGCGCCGCCCCAGATTCTTCCTTTTCATATGCCCTTGACATGGCCTGAATGAAGTCAGGAGGGTGATAGCAGGAGATGTACTGGAATGCGTCAGCGATACTTTGAATCAGGTGGTCTTGGGTAACGATGGCCATGTTGCTTCTCCTTGCGCGCGTCACTGGTGTGGCCGCGGTAGTGAACCTGGGGGTTCTTATCCTGCGTGAGGATAGACCACCCGGTGATTCAATACCCGTCAATCTTAGCAAACCAAGCGCCGGTTGCTGGTTTGCTAAGATTGACGGTTTGCCTTTTCCATTGGCCGGGTCATTGGTAGCATTCACCCACCAATGCAATCGGTACGGGCGATCGTCGCGAAGCGACGTTCTGGCCTGATACCTCGAAACGGTAGCGCTCCTGGCTAATTACGTGCACTTATTGTTCTTCTCTTTTCATCGATTAAGGTGGCTACTGGTTGTGTTGGTCTCTCTCGGGTCGGTCATTCCTGGCATGGGCCTTATTGATGCCCATGGTCATCACTTGGTTAACCGGCACAAAATGACTTGTAATGCCGCGTTTCCCTGTCCTCGGGCGATGCGCCCGAGAGTTGATTTCTGGATCGATGTTTACAGTCGTTGGAGCAGCAAGGATGCTGTGCTTCACGATGCCAACAAGCCGGATCGGGTTTACGATGTGGTCCGAGGTCAGGCGTGTCGCAGTCGCAAGGGATCGAAGTTGGTGACACGACAAAAGGCAGTCATTGCCGGCGAGCTTCGTTCGTTGGCCACTAAGGTCAGCCAGCGCAAGAAGGTCTGGGGTACACAGGCCCAGCACTTTTTGAGTATGTTTCCACGGCGCGATCCAGCGGAGATTCGCCGCGCGGCGTCAAACATTCGTTGCCAAGGGGGTAACCGTGACCGATTTAGGAAAGCGCTGAAGCGCTATGGAACCTATCGACCTATGGTGCGGCGGGTATTACGCCAGTCCGGATTGCAGAGTGATATTCAGTATTTGCCCTTTGTGGAGTCGCTCTACAATCCAGCGGCTTACTCACATCTAGGCGCGGCGGGGCTGTGGCAAATCATGCCCAGCACAGCGCGATCCCTGGGGTTACGCCTCAATGCAACGGTCGACGAGCGCCTGGATCCAGAAGCGGCAACCTGGGCTGCGGCACGTTATCTCAATGACAGTCGCACGCGCCTTGGTAAGGTGGCCAAGAAAAAACGCTCCGGCATCCGTACTGGTGAACTCAGTCCTTTTGTCATCACCTCCTACAACTATGGTGTCAACGGTATGGAGCGGGCTATCCGCAAGCTTGGACCGAACTTTGTGCGGGTGCTGGAACGCTATCGTTCGAGGAAATTTCGAGTTGCCGTAAAGAATTTCTACGCAAGTTTTCTAGCCGCGCGTTATGTGGCACAGAACGCAAAGCGGTACTTTGGAAATGTGTCGGCCAATGCGCCGCTGCAATACCGCACGCTGAAGTTGAAAAAGTCACAGTCCGTACAGCGACTAAGCGCGGTATTTGGCATTTCTTCCAAACAGTTAAAGAGGCTCAATCCCGCGTTGACCCGGCATGTGTGGAAAGGGTGGCGACCCGTTCCAAAGAACTATCGCCTGAGGTTGCCACTCAGGCAGGGGGGGTGGGGCTCACAAGTGAAGCGACTCCAGGCCATGACAACGGAGCACGGGTCCAAAGGGGTGATTAACTATCGAGTGGCGCGAGGTGACACTATTTGTGCGATTGCCAGTGCGTTTGACGTACGCTGTAGCGAATTACTGTCGATTAATCGCATCGGGAAGAAAGGGTTCATTCGAGTAGGGCAGACGATTCTCGTGCCCGGGCGAGGCGGTTCGAGTCGCCGCGCTACTGTCCCGGCAAACCCCGGCAGTTACATGGTGCGTTCGGGTGATACCGGATGCGCGGTGGCGAAACGGTTCGCCGTCGCGTGTAATGACCTGTTGTCTACAAATGGCCTTGCCATGAACTCGGTGCTCCAAGTCGGTCAAGCGCTGATCATTCCTGGTGTGCTGACCAATCAGGGAGTCAAGACGAGTTATACCGTCCGTCATGGAGACTCGGTTTGTGCGGTTGCCGCGCGGCTCGGTATTTCGTGTGAAGTCTTTCTGGCGGCGAATGAGATGAACATGCGTACTCTGATTTTTCCAGGGCAGGCCCTGCGTATCCCCAGACGTATTCCCGGTTCGGTTGCGCGTTCTACCAGTATCCAGAAATTTGACGCCAACCAAAAGGAGTCAACAGCCGCTGCACCGGTGCCAGTTGTCCGGAAGGCTGAGATCCCGACTGCGGGTACGACGGTGGAGTATGTGGTGCGTAAGGGTGATTCTGTTTGTGAAATTGCGCTCCGGCTAGAGACAGACTGCAAGCAGTTACTGGCTTCTAACCAGTTGGATAAACGCGCTGTCATTCGACCAGGGCAGGTGTTGAGCGTGCCGGGTGTACCGAGTGATCTTGCAGAATCGCTGATTTTGGAATCGGATAAAGAGGTCACAGGAACGTCACTTGGTGTACCGAGCGGTCAGCGTCAGCTACTGCCGGAGGTTGAACCGTTAGACCAGGAAATCGATTTAACGATCCAGACGGCAAGTCGCAATGGAGCGGTGATCTACCGCATTAATGTTGAAGCCGAGGAGACATTGGGTCATTACTCAGATTGGCTCAAGTCAGGTGGAACGACATCGATCCGTCGGCTGAATGATTTTTCCAAGGGACGTCAGTTGCGCCTGGGAGAGGTGCTGTTATTGCCAGTGGAAAATGACGGGCAACGCAGCGCGTTTGACCGCGAACGCCACGATTATCATCGTGTGCTGGTTGAAGAATTCAAAGAGCACTACGACATCATTGAGGTCCTGAACTACGTTACGAAAAAAGGAGATAGTGTGTGGCGGTTGGCCCGTACGCAGGGAATACCGACCTGGTTGATCATGCGCTACAACCCACTGTTGCGCAGCGCCGCTCCCGTGGTGTCGCAGGTGCTGAAAATGCCCAGCATTCAGCGTCGGGGCAGTTGATTGAGTGTCTCCTAGTCTTTCGGGTCAAGCGTTAATGAGATGGAATTGATGCAGTAACGTTGGCCGGTAGGTTGTGGACCGTCGTCGAACACGTGTCCAAGATGCGCATCGCAGCGGCCGCACATCACTTCGACTCGAACCATGCCGAGACTGGAGTCGCTTTCTTGAGTGGTGGCCTCGTCCGCGATGGGTTGGTAAAAACTTGGCCAACCTGAGTTGGATTCGTATTTCGTTTGAGCATCAAATAGGGCCGCACCGCAACAGACGCAGCAATAGATGCCGGGCTCCTTGGACTGATTGTACTCGCCGGTGAAGGGGGCTTCGGTGGCTTTTAATCGGCAGATCTGAAACTGTTCTGTGGTTAGACGTTTTTCCCACTCGGCTTCACTAAGACTAATTTTCTTTTCTTCGTTGCTCATGTTTTGTTCCTGGAATGGGTCATAGCAAACTCTTAACTCGGGTGTCACAAGGGGTGAGGCAGAATGATTTCATGGACAGATAGTCTAAAGAATTAACCCATTGGTGTGGTCGGGTCGTTGCCCCACTCTGCCCATGATCCAGCATATCCTCGAACTCGCTGATAACCCACGTGTTTAAGCATGGCATAAGTGTGGGCGGATCGGTGGTGAGTCTGGCAGTAGACGATGATCTCTTTGGCAGGGGAAATGCCCGTGTTTTCGAGCAAAGTGCGCAGCTGATTCAGGGAGTGGAGACGGCGGTAATTTTTGGCATCGATGGCATCTAACCAATTCATGTTGCGTGCACCCGGGATGTGACCGCCGCGTTCGGCGCGGACGTCGTCACCGGCAAACTCTGCTGGAGAGCGTGCATCGAGCAGGACAACATCACCATCATCAAGGTGAGTCAGGATATAGGTGCGGTCTGCCAACACGCTCGGGTCATGTTCTGAAATACTCGTGGTAACGGTGATCGGAAGGGCGGTTGGGTCGGCAGTGGTCGGTAAGCCCAGTCCATGCCATGCCGTCATGCCGCCGTTAATAACTGATGCATGACGATGTCCGATCAGGTGTAAAGTCCAGAGCAGACGTGCAGCGCGTCCTCCGCCTTCGTCGTCACACGAGATGACGTGCAGGTTCGGTCGAAGCCCGAGCGTGCCGGCCAGTCGCTCGAGTTGTGTCCGATCAGGGACTTGACCTGGTGCTGGTTTGCGCCCATCGATCAGCAGCGCATAGTCAAGATGAATGGCACCAGGAATATGAGCGCGGTCGAAGTGTTCGCGGTTACTGAGATCGACCAGCAGAGGGTTTTTCTGCTGTAGCCGGGCCAAGACATACTCAGTCTCGACAAATATAGGGGTTGGCTCCATCAGAGACGGTGGTGATGTATTCAGCTATCGGCACCAAGGTGGACTTGGGAAGATACACCAATCGTGCCAACATAGGGCCTTGGTGTTACCAATGAGAAGGGACCGACGTGGATCTTCACCACCTGATACGCAGCCTGCCGGACTACCCGAAGCCTGGCATTATCTTTCGTGACATTACTACCCTGTTGCAGGATGCTGAAGGGTTTAGAGTGGCTGTCGACCAACTGGTTGCGCCTTTTGCCGAAAAACGCGTAGACAAGGTAGCCGGTATTGAAGCGCGGGGTTTTATCGTGGGGGGAGCGGTGGCTTATCAGTTGTCCGTTGGTTTTGTGCCAGTTCGTAAGCACGGCAAGTTACCTTGGCAGACGATCGGTGAGGACTATGAGCTTGAGTATGGAACGGATCGGGTTGAAATTCACACCGACATGGTTACCCCCGGGGAGCGGGTTTTGCTGGTGGATGACCTGATCGCCACCGGCGGGACAGCGCAAGCGGCGATTCGCTTACTGGAGAGAGCCGGCGCGGTCATTGTGGGCTGCAGTTTCATTATTGATTTGCCCGATCTTGGTGGTGCCAAGGCACTGAATCAGGGTGATTACCCGGTACATACCCTGATGGATTTCGCAGGTCATTAGGCTGGATGTCTGCTGTATCGGTTCAGGTAGGCCCCAGGGTGGGGATAAAAACTTGATCAAATCGGGACTGCTTGGTATCGTGCGCCGCCGCGAAAGCGAATCTGCACGGAACCGACTGGGCCTCAGGGGGTTTTTTAGGCGAGTGCTCATTGGAAGGTTCACCTCGCGTCTTTCCAGTTCGCCAAGATTAGCCACTCATTTAAGACATTGGGCATTTACTGAGTTGATTCTGAAATACGGGACATAGACGTGATCTTGGCAGACAACTTGGTTCGTCGTTACGGCAATGTGACGGCAGTTGATGGCGTTAGCTTTTCTATCGACTCGGGCCAGGTGGTTGGCCTTTTGGGCCATAACGGCTCAGGCAAGACCACTATCATGAAGATGTTGACAGGCTTCCTAGAGCCCACCGAAGGTCATATCGAGATAGATGGCCTGGTGATGAATCGGGATACACGAGCGATTCAAGCGGGTATTGGTTACCTGCCAGAAAACTGCCCGATATGGCCGGACATGACGGTGGCCGATTACCTCGATTACCAGGGCTGTTTACATGGAGTGAGCGAGGTAGAGCGCGGAGCAGCAATTTTACGGGCGATCGAGCGCACTGGATTGACGGATCGTGCCACGGATTCGATCCGCGCGCTGTCCCGGGGTTACCGCCAGCGGGTGGGTGTGGCGCAGGCGATTCTCCATCAGCCGAAGATCGTGATTCTGGATGAACCCACCAACGGACTTGATCCAACACAGATTCTCCAGATGCGTGAGCTGATCCGTGATCTGGCTACGCAGTCAACCGTACTGATTTCTACCCATGTCCTGCAGGAGGTCCAGGCAGTGTGCGAACGGGTATTGATTCTGCGCAATGGACAATTGGCGTTAGATTCGTTGATCAGCGAACTCGACAAGGGTGGACGATTGCTGCTGTCGGTCAACGCCGATGCCAGGAACGTGTTGGCCCGAATCCAGGGTATCGTGAGTGTAGAGGAGCAATCAGTTGAGACCGGTCAGGTGACCTACGCTATAGAGAGCACGGCTGATGTTGCGTATCAAGTGGCGCACGCTGTCCATGCCGCCGGCCTGCGACTGTACCGTCTGCAGCCGGAAGCGCGTAACCTTGAAACCGTGTTCGCCGATGTTAACGAAGGCCGTATCGGGGTGGACAGTTAAGATGGGTCACACTGCGAGAATCGTACGCAAAGAATTCGCGGAATTCTTTGCATCCCCCGCCGCGTTATTATTTTTGGGGGCCTTTCTGGTTATCGCACTGTTTCTGTTTTTCTGGGTTGAGACATTTTTTGCGAGAAACATCGCTGACGCGAGAGCGCTTTTTAAGTGGTTGCCGGTTCTGCTGATATTTCTTGCCGCTACGTTGACCATGCGAACCTGGTCGGAAGAGCGGCGTGCCGGAACGATCGAGACTTTACTGACCAGCCCAGTCCCGCGAGTGCAGCTCGTACTGGGTAAATTCCTGGCCGGTGTCGCTTTGGTGGCATTGGCTTTGGTGCTGACGTTCCCCCTGCCGGTGACCGTGGCACTGTTAGGCCCCCTTGACTGGGGCCCTGTGATAGGCGGCTATGTCGCGGCGCTTTTTCTCGCGGCGGCCTATATCGCGATCGGCGTCTATATGAGTGGGCGAACGGATAATCCGATTGTGGCGTGGATTCTGACCACCATGGTCTGTTCTGTTTTCTACCTGTTAGGCAGTCCAACGATTACGGCATTTTTCGGCCACGAGATTGGTGGGTGGCTGATGCTGATCGGTTCGGGTGCCCGTTTCGAGTCAGTAACGCGGGGCGTGCTCGATCTACGTGACCTGTATTTTTATTGCGCCATCATTGGAATGTTTTTAACGTTGAATCTGTTTTCGCTTGAGCGCGTTGCCTGGGCGGGGAACCCATTAAGTCGTCGCCACGCGCACTGGTGGTTGGTCGTCGGGTTAGTCGTGGCGAACTTCATTGCGGCTAATTTCTGGCTGCAATCGATTAGTTCGGTCAGGCTGGATATCACGCGAGACCAGATGTATTCACTGTCAGAAGCCACCGATCGTTATCTTGGACAACTGGAGGAGCCACTATTGATTCGTGGTTATTTCTCCGCCAAGACGCATCCATTACTGGCGCCCATGGTTCCGGCGATACGTGATTTACTCGAAGAATACGCACAGATCGGCGGGCGCAATGTGCACGTAGAGTTTATTGACCCGCACGAAAACCAGGCGTTGGAAGAGGAGGCTGCCAGCAAGTACGACATTCGACCCGTGCCGTTCCAGATGGCAAGTCGTTACCAATCGGGAGTCGTCAATTCGTATTTCCACGTTGTCGTCGCCTACGGTGATCAGAGCGAAACACTCAGTTTTCGCAACCTCATCGATGTTAAAGGGGGCAGTAACGGAGAGTTAGACGTGGTACTGAAGGACCCGGAATACGCTATCACCAGTGCGATCAAGAAAGTGCTGACGAGTTACCGTGCCGGGGGTAATCCGTTCGATACGTTAACGGGAGATATTCAATTCAAGGGCTACCTGTCAGCGGCCGATCGTCTGCCGCCTGAACTGGCCTCCCTGCGGGGTGACCTTGAAGCGGTGCTGGGCGAGCTGGAAAAAGAATCCGGCGGACGTTTCAGCGTATCGATTGTTGACCCCGATAGTAACGGGGGGGCGTTGGCGAAAAAACTCACCGAGCGCTATGGGTTACGCCCGCAACTGTCGGGGCTGTCAGATCAGCAACGTTTCTGGTTTTCGATGCTGATGGAGCGTGGCGGCGAAGCGATTCAAGTACCTTTGCCGGAGGATCTGGGACGCGAATCGATTAAGCGAAGCCTGGTGGGCAGCTTAAAACGTCTGGTGCCCGGATTTCTCAAGACGATTGCCTTGGTGACCCCGCCAGCGGGTGCGCGTGCTGATCCTTACCAGTACCTTGGCAATGCGTTGATGGAAAACAACCGCATGACCAACACGGATCTGGCAACCGGGCGTGTGCCCGAAGACGTCGATCTGTTGATGGTTGTGGCGCCGGGCAATCTCAATGCCAAGCAGGTCTTTGCAATAGACCAGTTTCTGATGCAGGGGGGCACGGTGTTTGTTGCCACTTCAAACAACATGGTCCAGATTGGGGCGGACCTGCAGGTACAGCCGCATCGTTCTGGGCTTGAGGAATGGTTAGCGTATCAGGGATTGTCCGTGGATGAGGGAATGGTGCTTGATCCGATCAACACGGCGTTCCCGGTACCCGTACAGCGCTATATCGGTACTGTGCCGGTACAGGAGATTCGTCGTTTGCCGTATCCTCATTTCCCGGACTTGCGAGATGAGCAGTTAAGTCAAGACAGTATCATCACGGCGGGCCTCAAGCAGCTGACCATGAACTGGGCTTCGGCTGTGACGATGAAAGAGACGGACGCGTCGTCCCGCGAGACCACGGTATTGCTGCAAAGTTCTGAGAACAGTTGGGTTGCTGACAACATTGGCATTGTTCCAGACTATAAACGCTTTCCCGAAGCGGGTTTTCCGATCAATGAACCGCGCGGCGCGCAGGTGCTTGGCGTGGCGGTCCAGGGTGTTTTTGCGTCTTTCTTCAAGGATAAAGAATCTCCGTTGATCCAATCGGCGAATGAGAATAAGTCGAGTGGTGACGAGCAGGCATCGACCCAAACCAACGCAGTTGCCGAAAACAAAAAGCCGATGATCACGTCAGTGATTGAGCATTCCCCCGCGAGCGCCCGTCTTGTGCTGATTGGGTCGAATACCTTTGCCAGTGATATGGCGCTGACACTGACGTCTGAAGGCATGGGGACGATGTACACCAAACCCCTTGAATTCATGCAGAACATGATCGACTGGTCTTTAGAGGATGCTGGGCTTCTCAGCATTCGTGGTCGAACCCAGTTCTCGCGCACGTTGCGGCCGATGACGCCAAAAGCGCAGGTAACCTGGGAATACGCCAACTATGTGATCGCGATTGTGCTGCTGTTGTTTGTCTGGATATGGCGGCGCCAGGTCAATCGAGCCGCACTCGGTCGGTTCAAGCAGCTGTTGAACAACGGGTAAACAATGAGGCGATTGATCCACATACTTGCCGCGGTGTTGATTGTTCAGGTGGGGCTGGCGGTGGTACTTGATCGCGCCGGCCCGGACTTGTCGCCGAGCGCGTCGGACAATCCGATGATTGTTCTTGATGGCAAGCCCATCACGCGTTTGGTCATCGATGGTATCGATAGCCAAGTGACCTTAGAAAAGAAATCGGATCATTGGGTTATTCCAACTATCAACGACTTTTCGGCCGATCAGGACAAGGTGGCCGAATTGATCAACAAATTGAAGTCCATTAAGCGCAACTTGCCGGTGAGTACCAGTGCCGCATCACGCGAGCGTTTCCGCGTGGCAGATGATGGGTTTGAAAGGCGCATACAGGTATTTGTCGATGCTTCGGTGGTCGCTGACATTTTTCTGGGTACGGCGCCGCGCAGCCGCATGATCCATGTCAGGCAGCGTGAGGACACGGCGGTGTTTGAGACACAGATGGGGCTACATCATGCCTCAGCCACTACGCAGGAATGGTTGGACAAGGCCTTACTTCAGGTGACGTACCCCGACATCCGCGCGATCAGTGTGCCTGGTGTTTTTCGAGTGGAAAAAGATCCGAATGCGAAGGCGGATAAGGAAGTGGGTGACGCTGATCAACCCAAGGCTGCTCTTGATAGTTGGGTCAGCGCAGATCCACTGGGTGAGGACGAGCGGATTGAGCAGAGCGGCATCCTGGTGTTGGGGCAAAAGATCGCCAACATACGTTTCAAGGATGTGCTCGGGACCACAATACAATCAGATTACGGACTATCAACGCCGAAACTGGTGTTGCAGGTCGAAACGAGTGCAGGTCAAACCTTAATCTACGAGTTGGGCTTGCTGCAGGGCGCGGATGATTATGTGTTAAAAATATCGAACCGGCCTGAGTACTTCGCGCTGGCAGATTATTCTGGGAAAGGATTGTTGGATGCGGCAGATCGCTCGATGATTTTCTTGCCTAAATTAAAGCCCATCAGTAACTAGTCAAAGCCTTAAGGTCGATGGTTGCCTATCCTTCGCTGTGGCTATCGGGCCTTGTTGTGCCGCCAATCAATCCGTTGTTGATTGGGCCAGCTCGATCACAACGACACGGATTTTCTGCGCATGGTTTTCCTCGTGTCTCATCAGCGTTGTTTGATGGTTGCAACGCGATGAGTCGATCGCAGGTGCAAACCATTTTGGAGGGCAAGCTTTCGCGCTAGGGTGTTGTCATGGGCGTCATGGGTGAGCCGTCGATCAGTCGTTCGTAGCGAAAATCCGTTGGGTCCACGATCGGGGCAGTTGAGGTGGCAAGATCTGCCGAAAGTTGCCCTGCTGCCGGACCGATGCCAAAGCCATGGCCGGAGAATCCCGTTGCGATGACAAGCCCCGGGTGTTGTGTCAACGTCGAGATCACCGGGATCACGTCGGGCATGACGTCGATCATGCCTGCCCAGCGCTCTGAGACGGTAATGCCTCGAAAAACAGGGTAGGCCTGACACAGATTCTTAAGGGCTTGATCGAGTTCAGCGAGGTTGGGCGCGGGGTCCAGAATGCGGCACCGCTCAAACGGCGTAATGTCGGCACTGTCCCACTGAGTCGGTTGTTTCGCTTCTTCCAAAAAACGCTGACCGATGGTCATATGCAGTTCGCGCCATGACATCCTGGTCAGTGGCCAGAAGGGTCGTAGCAAGCGAAAGCTGTCCGGAACCAGATCGTGGCGAACGACGTTGCGGTGGGCGATATTGTAGCCACCATCCGCGCGGCGGCGCACTGCAAAGCCAGGCCCCGACGTTGACGTGGTCGGTCCGTCGGCCAATGGGGCCGTGCGTAACACCGATGAGCGCACTTTGAGCTGTGGCAGATCAATGCCGAGGTGGCGACAAAATGTTCTGGACCAGGCGCCGCCCGCCAAGATCACAGCACTGCACTCAACTGAGCCTTTTTCCGTGATGATGCCCGAGACACGGCCCGCCTTGGTCTCTATCGAACGCACGGCCGTCGCCGTAAATAACTTAGCCCCGTGTTGTTGAGCGGCCAGGGCCATGGCCGGTGCGGCACGGGTCGGTTCTGCGCGACCGTCATGCGGAGTATAGAGCGCGCCGCGCCAGGCGCGCGTGGCCCCTGGCAGCAACGCATTGGTTTCCGGTGAGTTAATTACTTGGGCATCAATGTCGTGTTGCCGGGCGAGCTGTTGCCAATCCTCGAAATCCGTTATTTGCTGCTCGCTTGTTGCCAGCGAGGCGATGCCGCAGGTCACAAAACCTGTTTCTGCACCGACTCGGTGATTCATATCGCGCCACAAGCGCAGCGATTCGATGATCAGAGGTAGTTCGCGCGGATCGCGGCCCTGTTGACGGCACCAGCCCCAATTACGAGACGATTGTTCACCGGCAATCACGCCTTTTTCAAATAGAGCGCAGGGAATTTTGCGCTCTGCCAGTGTCAGGGCGGCGGCTACGCCAATAATGCCGCCGCCGATAATGGCCACTTCTGTGCTGGCGGGCAGTGCCTCGTCGCTGGTAACGGGATCCGGTGTTGGTGCCATGTGGGATGAGTCAGGTCGTTGGCCAGTGCGTGATCGGTGGTGACAGTCATTGTCGATTGCCAGCGTGCGAATGACAATAGAGGTAAAGTGTCGCCTCAGATCGAAACGATTATCTCGTTGCCTGGGTTGGTCGAGAGAGTTGATAAACTTTGTATTTTAAATAATCTTGGTCGTTATTTAGGAGCACTCATTGTCTTCGAAACGTTTAGCGGTAGTGTTGCAGGGTGTCAAAAGTGTGGATCAGGTGCCGGGGTTAGAAGCCGCCGGCCGTGATGTTGAGTGGCGTTGCGCACCGACGGCTGATGATCTGTCTGAGATGCTGCCTGGCGCCGAGGTGTTGCTTGGCTGGGACTTTCGCGCGAGCGAGTTGCGCGCGGCGTGGGGACAGGCAGACTGTTTGCGTTGGATTCAATGGAGCGGCGCGGGCGTCGATGCGCTGTTGTTCCCCGAACTGGTTTCGAGTCATGTGATGTTGACCAATGCGCGGGGCATATTTGATCGGGCCATGGCCGAGTCTGTACTCGGGTTTATGTTGTCTTTTGCCAAGGGGTTTACTGAGACCTTTCGGGCGCAGGCAGAGCGCCGCTGGAATTACCGCTGGACAGAACAGTTGATGGGTCGAGAAGTACTGATTGTCGGTGTTGGCAGTATCGGCCGGGAGATCGCACGACTGTTATCCGCCGCGGGGCTCAAGGTTCAAGGGGTGGGGCGTTCGGCACGCAGCGGCGATGCTGATTTTGGAATAATCTCTGCAGTATCGGATTTGGATCAATGCCTCGCACAGAGTGATTACGTTGTTGCCATTCCGCCATTGACACCGGACACGCACGGGCTTTTTGGTGCCAAGCAGTTTGCGTCTATGAAAAAAACAGCCCGTTTTATTAACTTAAGCCGAGGCGAAGTCGTTGACGAGAGCGCACTCGTCGCGGCGCTTGAAACAGGACAGATTGCTGGTGCTGTGCTGGATGTTTTTCAGCAGGAGCCCTTGCCGGAGGACAGTCCGCTGTGGTCGACTCCGAATCTGGTGGTTTCTCCGCATATGTCGGGAGATTACGACACGCACCAGACGACGGTAGCCGAATTGTTCCTGGATAATCTGGATCGTTACGCCAGGGGGGACACTTTGATTAACACGGTTGATAAGGTGCACGGCTTTGTTATTGATTAGAGCCTACTATGGATCAACCCGGTTGACTTCAAACGCACTGAATTGAGTTAACTCAACACCAAAGGGGTTAAGCGATGGAACTGGGACTTTTTACGCAGCCGGTGCACCGGGCTGAAAAGCCCTGGGCGACGGCACTGGCTGAGGATCGCGAATCGGTTCTTCTGGCCGAAAAGCTGGGTTTTTCCGAAGTCTGGATTGGCGAGCATTTTTCCACTAAGGCCGAACAGATTCCATCACCGCTGATGTTTCTGGCGAGTCTGATCGAACAGACCTCGACCATCCGTTTTGCCACCGGCGTGATCAACCTGCCGTATCACCATCCGGTGATCGTCGCAGCTGAGACCGCACAATTTGACCAGATGAGTGGTGGCCGATTGATTTTGGGGTTTGGTCCCGGTGGATTAATGAGCGACGCGGAACTTTTTGGCATGGAAGACATGCCCGAGCGTTATCGCGTGGCGATGGAGTCGATCGATATTATCCTCGCGCTGTGGAATGCAGAAGCGCCCCTGCGTTTCGATGGTGAGTATTTTCCAATGACGCTGGAGCGCCGTGTGTGGCTAAGCCATGGCGTCGGGCGGATGGCGCAGACCTTTCAAAAACCGCATCCGCCGGTGGCGCTGGCGATGGTGGGGCCGGGCGGCCAGACGGCCGAAACCATCGCAGAACGCGATTTCATTCCCATCTCGGCCAACTTTGTTCCGGTGAGCAATCTCGTGGCGCAATGGCAGAGTTATGCGCAGACTCGGGAGCGTCTCGGTAAGATCGCGGACCCGTCTATCTGGCGCGTGTGTCGCAATGTGCTGGTGACCGATTCTGATGCGCAGGCGCAAGACATTCTGGCCGATCCTGACGGCACGTTCGCTTACTACTATCGTTATATTCGCGGTGTCCGGCAGATCGAAGAATTTCGTGAGCACCAGGACAAGCCGTTACCCGAACTGAATGCTTTGCTGGAAGTCGATGTTGCGCTGGAGGAGTCGGTGATCGCCGGCTCATTGGCAAGTGTTCAGGAGCGACTCGTTGATCTGGTAGATCAATTGGGGCCCTTCGGCACCTTAGTCATGGTGGGCCAAGACTGGGACGATCCCGTCATGTGGCCAACATCGATGCGACGGATGGCCGAAGAGGTGATGCCTGTTTTGACGCAACACGCCGATCAACTCAAGTGAGCGGTGCGCTGTTCGCCCACGGTTCGATACGATGAATGATTACACCGTGTTGGCGAGGGGACTGCAGTTTCCCGAAGGGCCTGTTGCCATGGCAGATGGCAGCATACTGGTGGTTGAGATTCGCCGGGGCACGCTCACCCGTGTTGCTATGGACGGGCAGTTGGAGGTGGTCGCCACCCCTGGTGGCGGGCCCAATGGTGCCGCGATCGGTCCGGACGGTGCGTGTTATCTGTGCAATAACGGCGGCTTTACCTGGCAGGTGGATGAACAGGGCGCGCGACCGACCTTACAGCCCAAGGACTACAGCGGGGGGCGCATCGAGCGCGTGGATCTCGTTACCGGCGAGGTTGAGGTGTTGTATCGCGAAGTCGACGGAGTGCCGCTGCGCGGGCCGAATGACATTGTTTTTGATTGTCACGGGGGCTTTTATTTCACTGACCTTGGCAAGGTGCGTTACTACGATCAGGATCGTGGCCGAGTGTTTTATGCGCAAGCCGATGGCAGCGGTATCGAGGCGTTGATCCATCCGTTGGAAATGCCCAACGGCATTGGGCTCTCCCCGGATGGGAAAACGCTCTATGTGGCCGAGACACCCACGGCGCGGCTGTGGGCGTTCGACATTCTTTCGCCAGGCAAGATAGCGCGTCACCCGTGGCCGTCGCCACACGGCGGACGTTTCATTGCCGGCTCTGCAACGTACCAGCGTTTTGACAGTTTGGCGGTAGAGGCGAACGGCAATATCTGTGTGGCGACCTTGGTTAACGGTGGCATCAGCGTGATTTCGCCCGACGGGGCAACAGCGCATGTGGCGTTGCCGGACCCTTATACGACCAATCTGTGTTTTGGCGGCCCGAATCTGACCACGGCCTACATCACACAGTCGCAAAGCGGGCAATTGCTGCGCATGCCCTGGCCGCGCGAAGGCTTGGCCCTGGCCTATTCGGCTTGAGCACTGTGACCCAAAAGCGCTTAGATGACTGAGCCGATCTACGATGTGGTGGTAGTGGGGGCGGGCATCATCGGGCTATCCACGGCCATGGCATTGTTGGATCGCTACCCTAAAGCGCGATTAGTGGTGCTGGAAAAAGACGCAACGAGTGCGACCCAGCAGTCCGGTCACAACAGCGGTGTCATTCACTCCGGTATTTATTACAAACCCGGTTCCTTCAAGTCGAAGTTCTGTGTTGAGGGGCGTCGCACCATGGCGGCTTTCTGTGAGGATAACGGCATTCCGACCTGGCGCTGCGGCAAACTCATTGTGGCCAACTCAGAAGCGGAGATTGCGCGCCTTGAGGCACTGCACGAACGGGGACTGGCCAACCAGGTCGAGGGTCTCGAGCGAGTCGGTCCTGATCGCATCAACGAGATCGAGCCGCATGTGCGTGCGCGCGAGGCCCTGTGGGCGCCCAATACGGGCATCGTTGATTTTCGCAAGGTAGCGGCGGCCTTTGCAGACAAAGTACGGCTGGCCGGTGGTGAAATACGTTTTCACTGTGCGCTGCTTCGCGCGATCGATCGATCGAGCCACACGGTTCTCGAAACCACATCGGGTGCGATTGAAACGCGTCATGTCATTAATTGCGCTGGCCTGCATAGTGACCGTGTCGCACTCACCATGGGCACTGACCCTGGCTTGCAGATCATCCCTTTTCGCGGCGAATACTTCACCTTGAAAAAGGAGCGAGAACATCTGGTTAAAGGGTTGATTTACCCAGTGCCTGACCCGACCTTTCCGTTTCTTGGTGTGCATCTGACGCAGACGATGAAGGGTTGGGTGGAGGCGGGCCCCAACGCGGTGCTTGCCACACAGCGTGAGGGTTATAGCCGTTGGAATTTCAGTCCGCGGGACTTTTCTGAAACGCTGGCCTATCCCGGTTTCTGGAAAATGCTGGCGCGTGACTGGCGAACGGGTCTGTGGGAAATCAACCGCTCGCTGAGAAAAAGTGTGTTCCTCGCCAGTCTGCAGGCGCTGGTGCCGGAACTGACGGCCCAAGACCTTGCCGGTGCGGGCTCAGGGGTCCGCGCGCAGGCGGTCGATCGTGCGGGGAACTTGCTCGATGATTTTCGCATAGAGCAGGCGGGTCGGTCGATTCACGTTCTCAACGCGCCGTCCCCGGGCGCCACATCTTCACTGGTCATTGGCCAACACGTTGCCGAGTTGGCCGCCAGTCAGTTTTCTCTGTAACCGCGGGTGAGCCATGACAACCACTATTAACTATTACTTTTCGGTCATGTCGCCGTGGAGTTATCTCGGTGATGAACGCTTCCGCACCATCGCATCGCGTGGCGCGGCTGCCATCGTGCATAAGCCGGTGGATACCACGGTGATGTTTTCGCGAACCGGTGGGTTGGCGTTGAAGGATCGCTCAAAAGAACGACAGGCCTACCGTATGCGGGAGTTGAAGCGCTGGTCGACGCGTCTTGACCTACCCATTAATGACAGCCCGCGGTATTACCCGGTGGACAGCACGCCGGCGGCGCGCGTGATTATTGCTGCCAAACAGCACGGCGTTAACGTTAGCTTATTAACTTACGCGTTGATGCGCGCGGTGTGGGTAGATGAGGCGAACGTCTCGGAGCCCGCGGTGCTTCATTCGTTCCTCGAAGCGCAGGCCTTGCCTGCGGGCGATTTGCTTGAGCGGGCAGGTAGCGACGATGTGAGTGATGAGTATGCTGCCAATACGGAAGAGGCGATCACGCAGGGCGCCTTCGGAGTGCCGGCTTATGCATTGTGTGATGACCTGCTGTGGGGACAGGATCGGCTGGATTTCGTCGAGGCCCTGTTAGCGAAAGAGCGCGCACCGGGCTAAGCGCTGTCGACGTCTTCGTGCGATGGAAACGGTTTTTCTTTTGCGCTTTAGTGTGTGCGTCGAGAGCGGTGTAGTAAACGAAAAGCGGCTGGTGCGAGTGTTGCCACCAGCAAAATACGGATGATGTGCATCGTGGCGGTAAACGCCGGGTCGACGCCCAGCGTGTAGCCGATCAGGCACATTTCAGCGAGCCCACCAGGGGCCAGTGCGAGCAGCAGGGCATGCTTACTGACGCCGATCCACGGTGCGGCCAGGTTGGCCAAGATAATGGCCGCGGTGAGCATCATGGCACCTGAGATAAAAGCAAAAAGCAGGGGCCACGCCATGCGTGAGAAGACGATGCCCCGAAACCGTACTCCGATGGAGGCCCCGAGTACCACCTGTGCCATCCAGATAAGGGGCGCGGGCAAAGGGGCGGTGACAAAACCGGCGATGTACACGGCTGCGGCCGCCGCCATGGGACCAATAATCTGGTAGCCCGGCAGGCGAATCAGACGGCCCACACTGTAACCGACGATCGCGCAGCCTGTCAGGATCATCAGCTCGTTGAAGTTGGCGGTGGGTTGTCCGTTTAAGAGGGCAGATCCTCGTGGCACTTCGATGCCTTCGATGAGCAGCAGGTACGCGGGAATGGCGAAGACAGTAAAAAAGATACGCGCCGAGTGCACCATGGCGATGGTGCGCGCCTCTCCTCCTTCTTGTTCTCCAATCAGGGTCATCAGGCCGAGTCCGCCCGGGGTGCTCGAGAAATAGGCGGTGATGTGGTCGAAATGACCAAAGCGACGAAAGAGTTGTACTGAAAAAATGGTCATCAACGTGACGGACACGATCATCAGGACCATGCCGCTGGCCCATTGATCGAGCTGTGTCAGCAGGTCGGCAGTGAACGAACTGCCAAGCATCAGTCCAAGAATCGTGACAAAGCCATTTCTAATGGGTAGCACCAACGCCACCGGGGCACCGCCGATCGCGGCCACGGCGGTGAACAGCATGCTGCCGAGCATCCAGGGCAATGGCAGCGCCAGGATGAAGAAAACCCAGCCGCCGAGCGTACCGATGGCGCCTGCCAACATAAAGCCTAGCAAGTTACGACGCGACATCAAGTTTCACCGTGGGGCATGGTCTTGTGAGTAACCTTCTTTCAGTCTCGGCATGGAGTTCAAAGATGACGCAGGAACACGCGCCGGCTTCGTTGTCGGCTGCGAGTGCGGGTGCAGTAAACTGTACTGAGTTTAACTGGGCCGTGGCCAGCTGGTGCCTCATAACGTTGCCCGTCGTGAAGAGTCGAAGGAGAACTTAATTGAAACTCGAAAAAATTCAACTCACTCGTGAGGGCGCAGTGGCCACCATTACGCTCAATCGGCCCGAGGCTGGTAATGCGTTGTCGCATCAGATGGCCTCAGAACTCAAGCAGGTCGCCGAATCGTTGGATCAAGATACCAGTATTCGGGCGGTGGTCATGACCGGTGCCGGCAAACACTTTTGTTTTGGCGGTGATCTCAAGGAATTTGTGGAATTCGGGCCCGATCCAAAAGAGATCACTAAGATTGCTGATGAATTTCATGCAGCGCAGCACACGTTGCTCAGTTTAGCCAAGCCGCTCATCGTGGCGGTCAATGGCATCGCCGCGGGCGGCGGGTTATCCATGGCCCTGATCGGTGACATTGTGCTGATTGATGAAAACGCGGGGTTTCGTGTGGCGTATACCGCCGCTGGTCTCAGCCCGGATGGCGGATCAACCTGGTTACTGCCGCGCGTGGTGGGGCTGCGTAAAGCGCAGGACCTGATTATCACCAACCAGGACTTCTCTGCGGCAGAAGCCGTTGCCTGGGGGGTGGGCACTCGAGTCGTAGCGGCGGGTACTGCGCTGGCAGAAGCGCAAGCGTTGGCGGCGCGATTGGCCGATGGCCCGACCATGGCTTATGCGTCGAGTAGAAAACTGCTGTTGGCGACGTTTACCAATGACTTTATTGCCCAGACCGATCTTGAGACCGCGGAAATTGCGGCCAACATGTCTGGACACGATGGTCAGGAGGGCATGGATGCGTTCATCAACAAACGAAAACCCGTTTTCACGGGAACGCGCTGATCTGTTGGGCTGACTGCGTTGGGGTTCTAATCCACGGTATCAGCGTATGACCTGGCGGTGTGACGAGGGTCACATGCGGTTGGCACCGATCTTTGAGAGAATGGGACACGCTACCGATACTGCCTGTTAGTGCGGTGGCGGTGCTGATCAGGAGGATGTTTCATGCGTTTAGATCAACGGCTTCGCTTTGGCCAACCAATCGTTGGGTGGACTTGCGTGGGAAACCCGTCGTGGTGACCAAGCGCGCTCGCCCGGGGTGTGAGTGTGACCGAGGCACTCGAAGCCCGGTGAAATGGTTTCATGAACCACAATCGGTTTGTCTCCCATCGTTAGGTCGTTGTAAAGAGCGTCTTGTGAAGAGAGTCGCTTACCCATGATGCCGCCCAAGGATGGGTCGATGCTGAAGCGGGCGCCGTCACGCGTCTCTGTGTGCTTGACACAGAGCCTTTTGGCTTCGCTTTTGTCACTGACGCTGGTGCTGGCGCCGCCGGCCTTTGCCGATGACGAGTCAGCCACCACCTGTGGAGTCGATGTGGTTTTTTTGATCGACACCGGAGGCTCTGCCGTAGGGGGCTTCGGGCGAATCGAGGAAGCTCATCGACTGCGTAAACTACCCGGGTACGCTTGGATGACGCACGAGAATGCCGGGCACAGTTTGGCCGTTGCAACCCGCGGCAATGCGAAAGCGATCATCGATGCCCTGTCGGGCGAGGGTGCGGACATTCGTTTTGCCATCGCGGATTACACCGGGGACCCGGCACAACATCATGAAGCTGGCCATTACGGAGAGCTGATCGGCAGACCGAAACTGTTGGACGACCCGAAAAAGACCAGTACTGATTCATTGGAGCAACGCCTTTTTGTTGCCAATACCGAGACTTTTCAGGTGCAGCGGTTTCGAAACCCGCGAGGCCTGTCACGTACTGACCATTCGCGGCGTGTTTCAAGCGGTCCGAACTCTCCGGACAACACGACTCCAGAAAGCTTTGGCCGTGGCCGGTCCTGGGGGGGTACGGGTGAGGCTTCTGAGAGCGAACCATCTAAGGCGGGTGGTTGGTTCGGGGAGAACGAGTTCGGCCGTGCAGGCCCCAACGGCATTGCCATCGACTCACAGAGAAACTTCTATGCGCTGGATGCCGGCGGCAGTCGCGTGCAGAAGTTCTCCTCTTTCGGGCTCTTTATCACCCAGTGGGGTGGAAAAGGCAGTGGGCCTGGGGAGTTTTACTACGGCAAGGACCACGGTGGGCCCATGGGTATTGCCATTGCCGGTAACAGGGTCTTTGTCACCGACCAGGGAAATTTCCGCGTGCAGGTGTTTACTCAAGATGGGAAGTACGTCAGCGCGTTCGGTACTAACGGCACAGGCAACGGCCAGTTTTTAAAACCCACCCATGTGACGGTTGATAGTAAGGGTCACGTGTATGTCACGGACTGGGAGCGACGTGATGTGCAGAAATTTGTGTCGAGTGCATCGGGCTATGAATGGGCTTTGACCTTTGGTGGTAAAGAGACCGTAGCCCATGAGCAGGGGCTTTTTTATGCCAAGGCCGATGGCTATGGGCCCAACGGCATTGCCGTCAACAGCAAAGACCTGATCCATGTATCGGATTCGGGTAACTGCCGCGTACAGGTGTTTGATTCTGGCGGCGTTTTTCAGCACCAGATTCCTGCTGCTCATTACACCCCCGCGAAAGTTTTAGCTAAACGTAAGCGAGACAAAGAATACCTGATATCCAAAGTAGTCAAAAAGGCAAAATCGTATAAAGAAGGAACTGTTGAAAGGGTTGTTAAGAACGCCACAACTGGGAGCCTGGGTGCCCGGAGGTATTACATCAAGTACTGGCTCAGCAAATATAAGGAGATGGGGGGAACGTTAACGGGCGATGCGATTTTCACTGACGCGGCCATCAAAGAGGTGATGACGATACTTGTTAACGATAGAAAATGGTACGCCGATAACTATTGGCAACGTGATTTTGACAAACATAAAGATTGGCTTCCGAATGCCGTCATGGCTGAGCTCTATGGCGCGGCGCGGCCAGCAGGTGGGGGTGGCGTGGGCAAGCCGACTGCCCCAGTCGATGTGTGTAACACCTTGAGAGCTAATGAAGTTGACTACAAGCAATATGAAACGCACGTAAATTTCTCTGGACCCATACCTGGTAGGCTGCCAAAGTGGACGAAATCCGCACAACCGGAGTACCCGGCCTCGAAGTGGGTCGGTCCCGGCGCCATTGCCATCGGCAATAATGATGAGATTTTCGTGGTCGATGCACCGTACGCAGACAGTGCGTTGTCCACGACCATGAGCATCAAGCAGTTCTCAGCGAGCGGTGAATACATGGGCTTGGTCCTGAAGAGCGGTCGCTCCATTCCGTCCCTGTCCGGTATCGCGATGTGGCGCAATCGGGGTACAGCCCCCTCCAAGATGGCCCTCGATCCCCTGCGAAAATTAGAGTACGCGCGTTCGGCCTATCGCGTTGCCAAACAGTTCATGCCGCCTGAGCGGCGCCATGGGCTTCGAGATGAGGACATCGCTACGACAGCCTTGGAGACGACGGTTCGACAACATCAGTTCAGAAGTGGAGACGATAATGGCGGTCTTTTTGCACTGCATCAGCTGGCCACGGACGGCATTCCGGCGCCGGGTAAGGGCTATTTCAGTTGCTGGGCATCGGCAACGCCGCCCGGTACGAGTGAAGAACGGGCCAAAGCGTGTCCCTCCGCAATCGGTTGGCGCGAGTCAAAGGACATAGCCCGCGTGATTGTCTGGTATGGCTCGCAGGCATCACATACCGTTTCGGTCAACGTCGACCAGGCGATTGCGGCACTGAAAGAAAACGACATCACCGTTGCTGTGGTCAACTTGTTTATTGGGCAAAAAATAAACACCAATTGGACACTGGAGAAAAATTTTGGTCACTGGTATGGCCCGGGAATGAACAACGACTATTTCTCGAAAAGAGGGGTCGGCATCGATTGCCCGGATCCCACCTTAACAAGAGCATCGTCGAAGCTCGTAAAAACGTGCCCTTTCGGTGGTGTTGTCGATGGTGATGGTCAGGCGACGCGCATCATTGATGCCACGGGTGGCGTCTATCAGCATCTCTTTGAGGGTGATCATCAGGGCAATGCAGAGTCGGTCAGAAAATACTGGAACGACGGCAAGGGGGTGTATGGGCCGACGTTGAAGTTCATCATGGATCAGTTCAGTCCACCGCCGATGGCAGGATCATCGGTACCGGTGACGGTGAGCAATGATGGCAAGACACTGTATGTTGCAAAGTTTGATGATGGAAAGGCAACAGGAGACATTGAAGCGTGGTCACTGAACGCGGCGAGTATTCCAACG